>JASLPZ010000013.1:0-39774 GCA_030744725.1 Pirellulaceae bacterium | reverse complement strand
TCCATTTGACGATGATCTCGACAAAGATAACCGCCTGAGCCGTTTGGAGTTAGGTCAACGATACGCGCGGCGGCGACTGTTGGAAGGTGCGTCGGGTGAACTGCGCAAGAAATCCTGGCGAACCGGGAATGGCGTGCGCTCTTCGACGCCTCAAGAACGAGACCGGCGGGACGAATCTCAGTGGTGGCGGCGAGGAGGTAGTCAGACCTGGCTGACCGCAAGCGTGATGGGACGATTTGATTCGAACCGGAACGGTCGGTTAGATCTTCAGGAAATGCAAACCCTTGGCATTCCATCCGGCCGAATCGATATTGACCGTGATGGAGAGGTGACCCGCGAAGAACTGCAGGTATTCGTTACGGAAATGCAGAATGAAGTGGGGGATCTTTCGGAAGGGCTGCCCGGTTGGTTCTATGAACTGGACGCAGACAGAGATGGGCAGGTTGAAATGTCGGAATTTGCCGCCGAATGGACAGATGAGAAGCTGCAAGAATTCTCCATGCTCGACACCAACGGTGATGCCTTATTGACGGCGGCTGAAGTCATCCAGTCCAAGGCGATGGTCGGAGGCAGCTATCGCAATCAAGTCGCCGAAGTGCTCCCACCACACAAGACCATTATCTCTGAGATCGAAGTAAGTGAGGATTATTTGATCGGCGATCTGAATGTGCAGATTTCGATCACCCATTCCCACACCGCCTATCTGGATGCCTATTTGACAGGACCCGATGGGCAGCGGATCGAACTGTTCACAGAAATCGGGGGCAGCGGTGACAACTTCGAAGAGACTCTTTTGGATGACCAGTCGCGATCCCCCATCGCGAAAGTAAGACCTCCATTCAAGGGAACGTTCAGGCCTGAAGCCTTGGATAAACGGCAGCCCAGCTTGAGCAACTTCAACGGCAAAAATGTCAACGGAGTCTGGCAGTTGGTCGTGCGTGGTACCCGAAGTGATCGTTTTGGAATGCTGCATGGCTGGAACCTGATCGTTAAACCGCTGGATACAATGCTTGGCAGCGCCGCGGAAGCTCCCTCGGAAGACGGTCCGCAGCCAACAGCGCGTCCTGAATATTCAAGACCTGAGTCTGTAAGACCGCAATCCAGGAGCCGGGAAGAGACGTACGTCACCGAAGCAAAATCGAAAATGGATGCGCTCAAGAGGGAGTACACTAAGGGCTGGGAAAAGATGGACCCGGAAGAGAAAAAATTGAAATTCGAAGCGCTTCAGAAGGAGTACGCGAAGTACAAGAAAGGGCTCGAGGACAGAAAGGCGTTCGAGGACAAACAAGGGTCCAAGGACAAAGACGGATTCAAAGGTAAAGATGGGTTTAAGAGCAAAGAAGAGTTCAGGGGCAAAGAGGAACTCGACCGCAGAAAGGAATATGAGCGCAGAAGGGAATTCGAGCGCAGTAGGGGGCTCGAACGCAAAGACGGGTCCGACCGCGGCAGGGGACTCGAACGCAAAGACGTCCGAGGGTAAAGATCCGCCAGATGGCAAGAAATGACATGGCAGTGATCAACCTGCCACCCCTCATGATAAGTGGTCTTTCATGAGTCCAAACGGTGAAAATCGGCGACCGTGAATCGGCACGCGCTCTAGGCTTTGTCAGGACTAAGAATTAGGGTCCTCGAGCTTGAATGTCGTGGTTCGCTCCGCGAACCAAACGTCTTGATCGCAGATCAACGACTATCTCGCCAGGCGACCATTCTTCTTTGATCCCAAATCAAAACTGGACGTAGCTCTAGCTTGCAACGTTCATTGCTTGACGAAAAACGGCGCTTTCCGCGCGCGTTCGTATCGTTCACGCCAGACCTTGCTGCCGTCATTGGGGACCAATCTCGTATCGACGCCCCTTTCGAAGTACGGCGTGACGCCCTTGCGCGCGGCGTTGAGCACGAAGTTGACTTCGGTGTTTGCCAGATACATGGTGCGTCCATCGGGCCAGCGGGTTTCGATCAGGCGTGGTGGATCGGGGCGCGATTTCGGCTTGTCGACACGAAAGCGGGCGATTATATCGCGGTCGAGTTCAATGCCGATACCAGGTCGGTCCGGCACATCGGCGACACCTTCGACCACGCGAATTGGATCGACCAGTAGTGAATGCCGGTACAGCTGGTGACAGTTGACGGCCGGCCAAGTCGCATTCCTTAACACGCCGCCGAATTGCAACGACCACGCCGCCGTAATCCCCGTGCCGACCAGTTGGAGCCAAAACGACTTTTCACCCATTTCGGCAACGCGACCGACTTCCATCAGTTTTGTCGCACCGCCACCGACAACGAATCCGTCACACACATCTTCGCGAAACGCTACGAGTGGATCGGGGTTGCCATAATGCATGGCCACCTTGCCCCGGCAGGTCTTTCGAATGGCTTGATTGCCGGGCACATCGCTCTGGAATATCGGCGTCTCCCAAATCAGATGTTTGGGCGCAATTGCCTCCAGCTCTTTGAGGATCGGGATGCCACGCTCGGCATCGAGCAACGTGTCGTTAAAATCCATGGCGAAATGAAAATCGTCTGGCATGACCTTGGCAACTTCTTCGATTTGCTGCCAGACGTCATACCACGGGCGACCCTTGGTTTTGTAACCACGATAGCCCTGCCGATATGCCTCCTGGCATTCAGACGCCATGTCTGCCGCCGAAGTATCGATGTTCCACCAACCGACCGGCGTGGTTTCATTTTGTTTGGTGCCCAAGAGCGCGTGTATCGGCACCTCGGCCGATTTGGCGACGGCATCGAACAGGGCCATTTGCAATCCAGCACCAAGAGTATCATCCCACATAATTGCGGCGGCGTTCTTGCCGCGGGCACGCGCGACATCGTCATCTCCGGTGGCGCCCCAAGTGTAGTATAGCAGTGTCTCGCCGATACCGACCTGACCGGACTTGAGCGTTACTTCAATGATCTCAGTCCAGGCCCAATGCGGCAGCTCGCGCGCCATATTACGCCCTGACGTTTCACGATATGGCAGCTTTACGGTGGTGCGCTCAATGTCTGTAATCGTGAGCCATTTGTTGGATGGTGCTGCGTGGCCAACGCGCGCGGAAAACTCGCAAAGTCCCATTCCTGCGCTCACGGCAAGGCTTGCTTCGAGCATTTGACGGCGGGTAAACGGCGTGGTCGGTTGTGTGTGGCGGAGAAGTTTCATTGTCTGATCTCACTGTAAGTCGGTTTGCACGCGGTGCCGCAAGGATGAATTTCTCTTTCATCCCGCGCGACAACATTTTAGACTAAACAACACGCGTCGTCGAAGAGATCCAGCGCTGACCGAACAAACCCACTCCAAAGACAACATCCACCGTACGGCGATAATTTCAACGGACGTGCGAGCTTGGTGCCGAAGTTCGACCAGGCGTTTGCGGCCATCGTTGAGGATCTGGCCGCAAGCGGACTGTTGGACCACGTGCTGGTGGTTGCGATGAGCGAATTCGGACGGACGCCGCGCATTAGCGGGCACATCGGTCGAGACCACTGGCCTGAAGTCTGGTCGTTGGCGATGGCTGGGTGCAATGTCAGGCGCGGAATTGCCGTCGGCCAAACCAACGCACAAGGCACTTGGGTCGAATCCGATCAACACGATATCGGGCACATGTTTCACACTTGGTTCAAGGCGCTGGGCATTGATCCCGAGCACACCGAGTACGACAACCAAGGTCAACCGTTGCCGATCGCGCATGGCGACTGTGGCGCGATCAAGGAATTATTGAGTTAAGCAATGCCATAGATATCCGATCGTTCCCTCAATATGGACCAATGGTCAATGATACACCAAGCCGACGCATGATCGTGTTGCAGGGGCAGACCGGATCTAGTGTCAAGACTAAGAATTAGGGTTGTCGAGCCTGAATGTCGTGGTTCTCCGCGAACCAAACGTTTTGATTGCGGATCAACGACTATCTCGCCAGGCGACCATTCCTCTTCAACCCTAGAATCGAGAATTGACACAGACTAGAAGACTTGTATCAGGTTCTTCTTTACCAATGAGTCACACGTTGTGGGCTGGTCTCCCGACCGGCCCACGTCGGCGGAGCCTTGCAGGGTCGCACGGCCGTAGGCCGTGAATTTAAGACGCACTAAACGCCCGACTCGACATGTTCAAGCACGGCGGATGCCGCCTCGCGCGTGGTCAGTGCCCCCCCCAAATCAATGGTATGGGATCCACTGGCCATGGTCCGCTCTACAGCGCGACGAATTCGTTCCGCCGCGTCGTTCAACTCCAGATGATCCAACATCATCGCAGCACTTAAAATGGCGGCGATTGGATTGGCAACTCCCTGGCCGGCAATATCGGGCGCCGAACCGTGCACGGGTTCGAACATCGATGGTGCCGTCCGATCGGGATTGGTATTGGTGCTCGGGGCCAGCCCCAGGCCACCGCCAATAATCCCGCCCAGATCAGTCAACAAGTCGCCGAACAGATTTGAAGCCACAATCACGTCGAAGTGTTCGGGCCTGCGCACCATGTTCATCACCGCGGCGTCACAATGTTGCCGATCAACTTCGACGTCAGGAAACTCAGGTGCGAGCTCTTCAAATATCTCGTCCCACATGACATATGAGAATCGTTGTGCATTTGACTTCGTGATCATCGTCAAATGCCGGCGACGACGTTGGGCCATGGCAAACCCGTACCGTAAGATCCGTTCGACGCCACGGCGAGTGTGCGAGGCGGTTTGCACTGCGACCTCGCCGGCCTGCCCCTGCTTGAAGCGACCGCCAATGTTGACATATTCGCCTTCGGAGTTTTCACGAATCACGACAAAGTCAATGTGTTGAGGGCCTTTGTCAGCGAGAACGCTTTTGACGCCTGGCAGAAGCTTCGCCGGTCGGACACAGGCGTACTGGTCAAACGTCTGACGAATCTCGACCAGCGGTGCCAACGTGATGTGATCGGGCAGCTTCTCCGGCCAGCCGACGGCACCCAGGAGGATCGCATCGAAAGGCCGCAAAATGTCAATGAAATCTCTCGGTACGACATGACCATGCTGCTCCCAATAGCTGAAGCCCCACGGTAACATCGTCAGATTCAGCGCGAACGACCCATCCAGTTTTGATACGGCTTGCAGGACGCGCACCGCTTCGTCAGTGACTTCCGGCCCAATTCCATCGCCAGGATAGACGGCAATATCAAGGGTTCTCATTCCAGATCCTCAAGTGGTTTGGTCTCGGGTCGTCCAATGCTGACACGCTGTCTCATCTGATTGAACAATGAACAGGCATGACGAGGAAGACACTGGCACTGTCAAACATGGGCTGCAGGATACCAAGTGCCGCAATCCAACAGTTGGAATTGCTGCACTTGGGTTCGACAGATGGCATTCTAAGAGAAGGCCACTCGCGCTGAAAGTGACGCCCGCGACCGATGGCGAGGGTGTGAGCCAATCAGGCTTGTCCAGCGACGATAGTTCTTGGGGATTGTCTTTGGTCTTCGTTGACCGTCCGTCGCTCGGTCTTTCGACTGGCGTCAGAAACGAAAACAAGCGACAATAACAGGCATGATTGGATCTGCTTCGAGTTTGTTGACCCGGTTGGCCTGCACCACGTTGTCGCTGTCGCTGGCTGGGACTTTGACAGCGGCTGGGCAGCAACGTCAGGCATTCGGGCAGCAACCGCTATCGTCCCGCGAGATCGAACAGTGGGTCGAGGATCTCGGTGCTGACCAGTTTTTCCTGCGCGACGCCGCCTCGCGCAAGCTGAAGGCAGCCGGTGCGGCGGCGGTGGGACCAGTTGGCGAGGCTCTTTCCGGTCGCGAGTTGGAGGTATCCGTGCGAGCCGCCAGCATCCTGCAACAGCTGGCCGTGTCAGGCGATTTTGACACTGAAAGAGCCGCCCGCAAGGCGCTCGAGAAAGTTGCCGAGTTGCGCGTCACCGCTGCTGCGCGTCGAGCTCAGGATGCACTAGACAAACTACCTGTATTGCGACAGCAGCGGGCACTGGACGTGCTCGAGCACTTGGGGGCGCGGCTGGAACGACAACACGAGGAAACCGGGCTGCCAGCCATCAGCGACTTGATCGAATTGCGAATCGCCAACAGTTGGCGCGGCACGGATCAGGATCTCGAACGGCTGAAATGGCTGATCGATGTGGATCAGATCACCTTCGAGGGAAAACGCGTTGACCCAAAGTGGATTCGGCACGTCGAGAAGATGCCCAACGTTTCGATTGTGAAGATCAAACGCGTCAAGATCAATGACCAGACTCTCGTGCATCTGACCAAACTGACTCGCCTGCACTTCGTTAAGCTGTTGTATGTTCCGGTCACTAACGACGGACTTGAGCATATTAAGAATTGCAAACAGCTGGAAAAAGTCATGCTCTACGGCACGAAGGTCAATGAACCAGGCGCCGATCGATTACGCATGGCTATGGTCGCGGAAGTAGATCGCCGAGACGGTGCTTTTTTGGGGATCTCGCCCAGTCATTTGGGTCAAAATTGGTTCATACGAACGGTAACCGCAGGCAGCGCGGCGGAGAATGCCGAGATCCGAGCGGGCGACATGATCGTGAGTTACGATGGCCAGGAAGTGGCCGATTTCAGCCAACTCACAGCCTTGATCTCGAAGCACCCGCCGGGCAGCACCGTGCCGATCGGTATTCGTCGCGGGAACTTGATCATTGAGAAGAAGATTACCTTGGGCGAATGGGATTGACCCACGACGCCCCCGTAATCACGGCAGCCGCCGATATGGCGAATTCTTTGGATTAGGGCACGTTGACAAGCTCGAACAGCTGGCCGAATGGAGACAGTTAGCACCCCCTTCTAGAGCCCTTTGACAGGTCCGCAACATGCAATGGGCCGTTTGGATCGGGGGGAGGATGTAACACTTTTTCCACCTGTCCATGCGGTTGTCAAAAGGGCAAAGCCCGGGGCACCTCCAGCCGATGACGTGTAATGAGGATGCCCAGCTCTCGAGATGGATCTCGACTCACAAAGTCAGCCGTCATTTCAGGAGAGTATCATGCGAGCGACCCTCTTTGGCATCGGCGCGTTTCTCTTTCTCGCCTACCCACTCTTCCTTCTGCTGGCAGTCGCAAGAAACATCGACCAGCCTCAGAAGAAGCCAGCAAATGCCGCCATCACTCTCACTCCGCGTTCGTCCAACCAGCTGTTGGCACGCGACTCGGTGCAACAGAATCGAGGTGTGTTACGGAACGTAACCCTCCGGAAGTCTGGCAATTAGTTCGACCAGGCCAAACCCACCCACCGCGAAGTCGTTGCGATAACAGGTGGATTAACGGCAAATAGGCGGCGACGCGTGTGTTCTTGGATCAGTCCGTTCCAATGCGGCACGCATTGTGATTTCGCTTCCGGCCGGGTTATGCTATACGCCTCAGCGAGACGAGCAGACCGCTAAGTGGGAAACCGCTATGTGCCAAGACGGAAAGCCTGATGAGATGGTTGCCGGAAACCAACCCGGCGCGGAACGGATGGACAGTTCGCTGCAACTGAAGCTCTGCTGGTGCCCGCCAGGGAAGTTTGTCATGGGCAATCCGCCGCATGAAGACGGGCAATACGATGGCGAGGATATCGTCGAGCAAGTCTTCGTAACGATTTCGCGTGGCTTTTGGATGGGGAAAGTTCCCGTGACGCAAGGCCAGTGGCAACAGATCTGCGAATCCGCGCCGAGCCAGTTTTCTGGAACCGATCTTCCGGTGGAAATGGTCTCGTGGGAGGAGGCAACAGGCTTCTGTCAGAAGCTCACTCAGGTCGTACGTGAACTTGGCGAGTTGCCACCGGGCTGGGAGTATCGCCTGCCAACCGAAGCGCAATGGGAATACGCGTGCCGGTCAGACTGGTCGACCGCTTACTGCTTCGGCAACGACGCAAAGAAGCTCGGCGACTATGCCTGGTACGAAGACAACTCCGACTTCAAGACTCGGGAAGTCGGGAAGAAGAAACCAAACAGCTGGGGCCTGTGTGACATGCATGGCAACATTTGGGAGTGGTGTAGCGATTGGTATCAAGAAGGGCTTCAAGGGGGTGTTGATCCCGAAGTGACCATCCCAACATCGCATCGAGTAGTACGCGGCGGCTGTTGGCTTGTGGTTGCCGGCATCTGCCGTTCTGCTTCGCGTAGTCGAAGTGTGCCCGACAATCGCTTCGATTTCATCGGCCTGCGTGTGGCTCTAGTGCAGGTGGAGGACTGAGTTAGAGCGGATACCAATTCCCTGTATCGGCTTTTCGCCGTTTGGACTCATGAACCAAAGCGCCGCGGACGCTACGCGTCGGTACGACACGCAGTAATCGACAACGGCCATGGACACGTTGTGGGCCGGTCTCCCGACCGGCCCGCGGTAGGCCGTGGGCTTAAAACGCGCTAGTTGCTCTCGTCTTCAAGCTTTGGATCGATCGCCGAGCCAATTGTGACACCATCGTAAAGCTTCTGCACTTTGGGAATCGCCGATGCTCTTGCCAAAGCGATCACCCGCCCGACGTCGAGATGCAAATTCCCGGGTACCGAACCGTCTGCAGTCCCTTGGACTGGATACAAGGGAATCCAGAGAAAATGCCCACTGTCATTTCTCGATCGTCCGCCGATGATTCGTCCTTCGTCATCCAAGGCCAATGTATAGCGAAAGGTCATCGATTGCGTCCTGTTCCCAACCCTTGCCCCAGTCTCGCGATTGGTTTGGCGAGTTGAATCCAGGCCGTAGAAACTGTAGGTAACGGTCGTTACCACGTCGCGGTATTGAACTCCGCCTTTAGTGACGGCATCGCCAATCGATGCGACTTTGTAAGCATAGATCGGGTTATTCCAGGATGTTCGCCCTTTCGTTCTATCGATGCCTATAGGACACCCGGCTTGGCCAACATAATTGGCCAGAGCCAGGTGAAACGTGCCCATGTTTGGGCCACCGTCTCTGCCACTTGGAGGTGCCAGAAATAGGAAACTGTCATCGCTGGTTCTGTTGTAAATCGCGGTGAGCAAAGCCTTAATCTCGGAAGGTTGCAGCACGACCCCCGGGGTTCCACCAACGTCTCCCGCATCTACTGGGTTAACCGGCTCGGGATGCTTGATCGTCGAAGCGGTGAAGCCGCTGCAATAGCCTTCCCAAGACTCTGAGTTGCGGCGCATCCTTAGCAATGGGAAAAGAGCGCGGTCCGTGCCCATGATCCTTCGGACTTCATAAGCGTTCGCCAGATCCTCACCACCGTTGAACGCTCTATCGTAAGCGCTCAATGCCGAGGATCCACGAGCTGCCCGTCGATCGACTTGGCTTGCACGGCCTGCAAATAATCCTACGGGGCGGACACCTCCGCGGCCGACACTGCTAAGTCCTCCGCTGGATTCAGGATGTATGGCCGCGGAATATGGCACTCGCCAGCTGGGAACCGAGGCTTCCTTCTTCAGATGTTCGAGTCTGGTTTCGTAACTAAATCCCTGATCGTTGAAATAGTAGTTGTACAGAGCTTCCTGTTCGTCCCTTTCACTTTGGACTACCTGTCCGCCAATTTGCCGTTCCTCAACGTTGCTTTCGGCAGACGCAAGTTCAGCTGCATGAAGGGATCCGCACGCGACTGCGATGAGGATTGCCAGTGGGGCGCAGAGAACAAGCCTGTGCATTGTGTTCACCTTGGAGAAGCGAGGCGTGGCCCCGCTTGTGATTGGAGTATGTTTCAACGAGTACGTTCAAAAAAAGATATCCCCCGCGCGATGCGGGGGGATATCTTCGGGACAATCAGCTTCGGCATGTTACTGCCAACCACTATTTGCGGCGGCGACTTCGGGATCGGCTCTTGCGAGTACCGCGGCCCTTGTCGGACACCTGATCTGGTTTCACCTGGTCCGGCTTCACCTGATCTGGCTTCGCTTGGTCCGGCTTCGCTTGATCCGGCTTCGCTTGATCCGGCTTCGCTTGATCCGGCTTCGCTTGATCCGGCTTCGCTTGGTCCGGCTTCGCTTGGTCCGGTGTTGCTTGGTCCGGCTTCGCTTGGTCCGGCGTTGCCTGATCGGGCTTGGCCTGATCAGGATTCTGAGCCGTGACAGCCGAACTGGTCAAACAGGCTGCACAAACAACAGCAGCCGCGAGAAAGAAACGCATAGCATACCTCCTTGGAAAGAGTGAAAAGAGTCGGCGGGGGTCGTGAGCAGTCACACGAGGTGACCGCGGTGTGTTCGCGTCGTACATTTTTTCTTTGCCCATTCCAGTAGAGTCTCCAAACCACCCTAGTCAGGATCGCTACTTTATCGGCGCCTTCAGTTGTATGAGCCCCATTTTCACAAGGCAACGGGGGGACACGACTTTTTTGGCGACGAAATGCGGGTCTTGTAGCATCACTCGCCGACGAAAAGCAGTGTTTTGTCAGTCTGAACGAACAGCCGCCCGATTCGTGGAATAACTATTTTTTTTCCCTTGCCGCACCTATGGGTGGAAGCCGCTCTTGTTCGTCGCGTGCAACTTCTGATCGCCCGGTACCCGTTGTAATCCCGTTCACAATGTGTAGGCTTCTCATCGTGCGCTGCGTTTGTTGCATCGCATGGCTGAGCAGCCCCCTGCGGGTCTCACCAAGGTCCCCCCCGACCGTGCTCAGTCAGTCTTCCCAAACCTCACTAACAGTAATCAGGTGTATTCATGTCTGTTTCCATGACTCGTCGACTGCTCATCTCGTTCGCGTTAATCGCAAGTGTCGTTCTTCTGTCTGTCGACTCGGCCGATGCGTTTCGGAGACGGCGCCGAAATAACTACCGGTCAACCGGTTACATGCGTGTCGCGTCAACTTTGGATGAAGGATCTGCCGACTACCGCGAGCTATCGGCCTATTACGATTACGATCAGGCCGAGTCTGAGGAGGTTGCTTTCTCAGATAAGGTACGAGTGTTCTTGATGTTGCACGACGAGGAGTTTCAGAATGACGAGCAGCAACTGGTTGCCGAGGTGAAGCTCACCGACGTGAGTAATCCAGAGACAACGCACATACTGCACTACCCCGTTTCACTCACACACGGTTCGGATGACGAATACACTCGCGGCGTGATCGACGTGACAAACAACAACTTGGACGAGGCGATTGTCGAGCCTGGAACGGTTTATCGACTCTTTGTGAACCTGCATCGTAAGTCAGCGAATTATGATTCGGAATCCGCAATCGGCCGCGTACCGACTCCTTACTATGTTGCGACGTCGGGCGAATCCCCAATCGAGAAGGCTCGTCAACACATCGTTATGCGGACCTTCCGCGAATGGTATTGCACTCAGCGCGGTTGGAGCCGATGCGGCGAGTACTCGATGGACTGTCATGATTACTATCGTTGGGCGACTGGTTCATGCACCGTTGGAGCAAGTTATGGTCGAGCGAATCTCGGTCGGATTTTCAACGGACGCTATCGCAACGGCAGTAACATCAAAGCAATTACTGAAGAAACACCAATTCACGCCGATTACGTGAGGATGCCGGACCACACGTTCATGCTATTGGCGTACGACGCGGAGCGTCATGAAGTGTTGACAATGGAGGGGAACTTCAACAGGAGCATCGCAGTCGTCGTTCGCTCGGTGAGCTCAGGTTGGCAGGTCGGACACCTCGAACAAGACAACCTCCGGCCTGACCTTTTCGATTTGCCCGCACGCGTCGAGGAAAGCGCCAATGCCACCGCCCGCCGCGAAAGCGGGGAAGCATCCGGGAACACAGAAACGTAATGCCTCGGGATTCGTGGGCTATTCGACGACGAGATCGAAAAATCAGTCGAGCGGGAAGAACGCAGTACAAAGAGCGCGCAACTTCAAAAGGCCCGAGCGAGCTGAACGGACGTGGAGAGCCTCCACCCAAACGGAGCGACTATTCAACGATTGGCAAACGTGCGAGCCTGCTGGACAATCGCCACGCCAACCCGATCGCTCCACCGCTCGATGGCGTCGCAAAAAACGGGTCCAGGCCCGGCCGTGCTAATTTCTTGGCCATTCAACGAACGTACAGGTAACAGACAGGGCGACGTACTACTGAGCATGGCTTCGTCAGCGGAGAGCACGTCGTCAATCGTGACTTCGCGATGATTGAAGGGGATGTTAGCGTCGGCAGCCAACGTCTTTAGCATAGCCGCACTGACTCCTGGCAAGATCTTCTCGCGCGGCGGCGACACGAGACCTTCGTCACGCCGATAGATTACAAGATTTGCTGTCGAAGCCTCGGCCACATATCCGCTTGCATCGAGCAACAGCGCGCGCGCTGCGCGGTCTTTCCGCCGCGCGTGGAGATCGGCCAGATAGTAATGCATCCGACTGCGGCACTTCAGTTCCACGGGCCAGCAAGCGTCGGGAACTTGTCGGATGTCGGTGACCTCAAGCGGCTGACCTTGATCGTAGAGATCAACCCACTGATGAAACGGAATTGGGTATGTGTGCATTCCGATGGTTGCCCCAGTTACGCCTGCTGGTGCCAGAGTTGGATAGGGCCCAGGCGTGACGAATAACGACAAGCCCAGATCGTCGCCGTGTTCCAACAAGGCATGATTCCGCGCGACCAGTTCGACCGCCCACTCGGCCAGATGCGCGATCATCACCTTGTGCTCCAAGCCGACGATCGCCAGAGAATTGCTGAGCCGCTCCAAATGCTGGTCGAGCCGAAATAGGCTGCCGTGAAACGTCCGCATTTGCTCACTGACCGTGACGCCTTGCATAAAGCCAGCATCGTAAACGGGGACAGTCAGTTCCGTTGCCGGGATAAATTCGCCGTTTAACAGCGCAACGGGTTCGGTCATGCGGGCAGCTCACGATAGCGAGAATGGACAATCCCTGTCGGGCGCATTCATTGTGACGCCAGCGACCGGAATCGGGAAGCCGTGGTTTTGGCGAAATTGGCGTGATGACCTGGAGAATCGCACCAGAGGGTGCGTTCAACGTTCTGACCTTCGCCTGATCGCATCCACCGGCATCGCGTGAAACAGCACGAGTTGCTGCACCCACTGGATGACCTCCGTGGACGACAAAAAGTCCGTCTCCCTGTGCGTTCTGCCTACAGAGCAACAGACGTCATGTTGTTCAGTCCGAGCAGCAAGATCATCGTCTAGCCCCCAGGCTCCGGAATGGCCCAAGGCCACCGGGCGGCCCCGCTTTTGGATGATTCGATATCGCTTGAGCAGCGGGTCACACGAGTTGTAGATCACCAGTAGCCGATCAGCAGAGCTTGAAAATCGGTCATGGAATCCACCCGGCGACAGCCAGTGGTTATGCAGCGCGGCCGCGATGAGGACGACTTGGATCGGACGTCGGTTGCCACTTGCGTACGCAAGCGGAGTGCTCCGGCCGCAAAGTGTGCCTCCACCGAGGACATGTACGGCGCCAGTCGCGATTCGAGCCCCATAGCTGTAGCCAATCAAACTGACGCGAGTTTCGGTATCCATCTGAGAAAGAAACCAGGCCAGGTACTGGCCCTCTGAATTGGTGCGAGACGCCTTGTAACGGACGTCACGAATCTGACCATGAATCTGATCGCTTGGCCAAGACCAGATGATCAACCGCAGCGGCGGAGCGGCGGCGTCCGCCTGCAACACACCAAATGTGTCCCAGGCCCGCATGATCGCTTCATCGTAGCCGACTCGATTGCCATGCACGTAAATGACCGTTTGGCGAGATTCGCTGTCCAGCAGTTCATCTAGCCCAGATTCGATCCAATCGCCCGAACCGGAATACTGGGAGACTCTCAAGTCGACAGGGGATCCGTCATTGAACGACGGACAGCCCAGCTGACGCGTGCTAATCAACCATACATCATCGCCGGTTGTCGCCGGATCCTCAGTGTTGATTGGTTCTCGTTCAATCTCACCATGAGCGGTGTTGCCGATTGCTGAATCGGGTTCTTCCGACGGCCTGGTATCCGCACGAACTTCGTGACAGATGTAGGAACTGAGAGCAAGTAGGATCAGCCCCGCGCTGCGGCGCATGATGGTAGCAAGAATACGCATTATTCTGTTCGCACGAATTACCGACGTGTTAGGACCACCAAAGCGCCCCGCTTTGAAATAATCGTAGCATTCAATCAACGCGGCGCGCGTTGAAAAACCGAAAAGGTCGTGAAGAAAAAAAACAGCTGTTGCATTTGCACATCACAGAAGACGATGTAGAGTTGCTTGGCCCCCGGAAGGGACTCCATCCAGAACAGCTTCCCGTGGACAGAGCGGAGATAACTCGATGAAGAAAACCATGATTCTGATGATTGTAACGGTGGTGGTAACATCCATCGGCTGTAACGGCGCTTGGCCGCGGCGATGGTGTTTCCGTGGCGATCCTTGCAATGACTGTGCGACCTATGAAACCGCACCAAATTATGGCGGCTACGATGCGGGAGTCGTCGTACCAAACAATGCAGGTGTCATAGTTCCGAATTTGCCGGCACTACCTGGCCCCGCTCCCACCAATGAGTAGTCTGGAAACCAGATCTGTTTGACAACTAGCCTGCCCGCGGACGAACGCGCGATCCTGACGCGTTTGTCCGTGGCAGGCTTTTTTTGTGTGCCTTGGTCGACTCGCAGATTACTATAGAAGCAGAGCGTAACGCTGCTTCTTCGAGTCCGCGAGAATCCCCGCCCAGTCCAACCTGTCGCGGGAACACCAGGGAGTCATTTCTTGAAGATCGCCTGCTTGATATTGGCCATACTTCTGCTGCTCGCCCCGCCAGCTCACGCACAGTTTGGCGGAGCGTCTGGAGCTGATGGCAGAGATGCGACAGCAACTGAAATCGCCGCCGGCAAGTCGGTTGTCCAACGCTGGAAGATTGGTTTCTCCGTACGGGCCGCGAATGCGAATTGTGCCGGCGTGTTCGCAACCGTCCCAGTTCCTACGGATTGGCCAGAGCAATCCGTTCAGATCGTTGAAGAACTAACCGACGTCTCACCCCAAGTAAAGAAGGTCGACTTTCGCGTGCTCGGAAGTGGCGTCAAGCAGTTATTGGCGTCGATTCCGGTCTTGCGTTCCGGCGAAGAGGCCCATGTCTTCGTAACCTTCGAGGTGACCAAGCGAATCGTCGTCGCCCCCGAGGATGTGACACTGCTGAGAATCCCCCAAGGCCTCTCGCGCGATTTCCGACCCTACCTGGGTACCAGTCCATTCATTGAATCGACCAACCGTCGCATCAAAGACGTGGCCAAGAAAGCTGTGGCGGGCAAAAACGGTGCCTGGGCCAAAGCCGAGGCCATCTTTGATTGGGTCCGGGAGCACGTCGAATATAAAGACGGGAAGCTTAAGGGTGCCTTGGCCGCGCTGAAGGATGGGAATGGCGATTGCGAAGAACTTACATCACTGTTTGTGGCCATGTGTCGCGCAAACCGCATTCCGGCTCGCACCGTTTGGATTCAAGGGCATTGTTATCCCGAGTTCTATTTAGAGGACGACCAAGGCGAAGGACGTTGGTACCCCTGCCAGGCCGCGGGAACACGCAACTTTGGCGGCATGTTCGACAAACGCTTGATTCTGCAGAAGGGCGACAAGTTCAAGGTCCCCGAAAAGAAAGCTGACCAACGCTACGTAGCGGAGTTCTTGTCCGCAAAGTCGGTGCGCGGCAGTGGCGGACCGCAAGTGACTTTCGTGCGAGAATTGGTGCTCGGAGAATAGCCAGTCACTCGATTCCGGCGAGCTCTTTGGACCCGATGGTGTGTTACGCCGCCTGCACCGTAGCGCGGCGGAGTTCGCCGCCCAATTGCCGGATTTGCGATTGAAGCTGCCGCTTTTCACTGGCCCATTCGCGTTGACACGCTGTGAAACGACCCGCTTCCTGATCCAACTCCAGCTCGCGGTTGACCAGCCGCGCGGCCTGCGATTCGACTTGTGATTCTCGTCGCTGCATCCAGTCTTGCAGTTCGTCCCGTTGTTCGTGCAATTGACGGCTGCGAGTTTCCAGTCGTTGCCCAAGCTCATGCAATTCCGTCCGCCGCTGAGCAAGGTCTTGCCGGTCGAGGCGGAATTGATCGGACAATCGCACCCGCAACTGGCTCAGTCTTTGCGTGACCAAGGCAGGCGGAGTCGACTTGGTAACTTCGGCCCATAGCTCTTCGACCAGAATTCGCATTTCCAACGCTTCACGAAATGTTCCGAGCGCCTCTTGCTTGACTTGCTCGGCAGCCGCACCACGACGGTCGACATCCATGCTTCGCGATTCGTCGTGCTGACGACTCGCGCGGTCTTGCTCCTCGACCTGTTGTTTCCGCTCCGCTAAGACTTGTCGCTGCTCAGTCAACTCCGCTTCGGCCAACTCGCGTTCTTGTTCGAACTGCTGGCGGTCGTCACTCAGTTCTCTGATATGCTCGGCCAACATGGCTTCGGCGTCGTCCAACTGCTTCTTTCTGGCCTGGTGTTGGCGCTCCAATCGCTCGGCGATTTCAGCCGACGGTTCACGCTTGCCAAGCTGCTCGAGGTGCTCCTCTCGTTCATCCAACGCCTGCTTCCTCTGCTCGAGATGGGCCAACAGCGTGCCATGCTGTTCGTCCACCGCCTCGCGTTCGCGAGCCAATTGCTGTTTCTCGAAACGCGCGGCTTCTTCGACTTCTGACCGTTGACGCTGCATGCGCTCCGTTGAAATGCCAAGTGATTCTGTCTCGTCCACCAGCCGCTGTTGCCCTTGACGCAAGTTTTCTTCGCGCCTTTGGAGCTGCTCCTCTTGCTGCTTGAGCTCCTGTCGGTGGTGTTCGTGAGCTTCGTCAATCGTGAGTTCGCTGGACGACAATGCCTGCAGCCGTGCTTCGAGGTCAGCGATGCGCTGCTGGAGTACCTGTTCCCTTTCGGAGAATTCGTGATCCCGCTCTCGGACCCACAATCTGGCGGTGCGCAGCTCGTTTTCTAGTTGGGCGACGCGCGCATTGAGCTGCGCTTCGCGCCCGTCAACGTCGCGTTGCCTTTCCTGAAGATAGGAAGCCAACTGGCCAGCTTGCGCCTCCAGTTGATCAGCGGACTGTTCGGCCGATTGCCCGGCAGCCGCCATCGCAAGCTTGACGGGAACCGGTTCAACTGTCTTCGGGCAGTTTTTCATGGTCGCATGGGGTGTGTCGGTCCGCATCACAGTCCCATTCACCTTGGCCTCAGTGCGGCTTTCCTTGGCAGACATGGTTCGGACCTCCGACGATCTTTCAAACCCCCACTTAGGGTTATTTCTTATGGAACAGTTGATTTAATCGGAAAACTTTACCCAGTTTCTATGATCGGCACGGTCGACGCGGAAATTGAAATAAAAACAGCCAGACTAACCACGCAAAACGCTCGTCGGTATAAGGTTATATTTCGGGAACCGCTGTCTTAGCCAGGTTGACGCTTGAACCGTGACACAGCTCGTGCAAAAATCCAAGGAAGCATCCCGGTTTCTGCGTTGGAGTACCGGTGAACCATTCTCAGCGGAGCGGGGTTGTTGATGAGAGTTGTGCCATTGGGCGACAAAGTCGTCGTAAAGCGAGTCCATGCGGAAGAGAAAACCCAGGGCGGCATTGTGTTGCCAGATTCGGCCCAAGAAAAGCCTCAACAGGGTCGTGTACTGTCTGTTGGTGACGGCAGACTTCTGCCGGATGGCAGCCGCACCAAACCGCAGATTTCGGAAGGTGACCGGATTCTGTTTGCAGATTACGCGGGTTGCGAGGTCGTCGTTGACGACGACGAACTGCTGGTGATGAGCGAGGACGACATCGTGGCAGTTTTGGACTGACCGTAATTGAACTGGCGACGGCACACATCGCTGTCTTGCAGGAGTGGTTGTGATGAACTTTCCGTGTTGGCGGGCGGTGGCGGGATTGGCCTTCTTAGGTTTTGCAATTGGCTCGTTGCAGCCGTGCGTTGCGGGTGATCTCTGCCCCGAGACGCGGAAGGCGTATGAACAGACCGTCGCAAAGGGGTTTGCATTTCTGACAACCAAGGGCCGCGCAGCGGATGGTTCTTTCAGTTCCTTCGCCGGACCAGGCATGACAGCGTTGGTGACGACTGCCTTCTTACGACATGGCCGGTCTCCCAATGATCCGTTGGTTGCCGATAGCCTGGCGTATCTGAAAGGCTTCGTCCAAGACGATGGTGGCATCTACCAAACTGGTTCGCTCTACCGCAACTATGAGACCTGTCTGGCGATCATGTGTTTCCAAGAGGCCAATCGAGATGGCCGGTACAACGATCTGGTGAAACGTGCTGACGCCTTTGTCAAAGGCATCCAATGGGACGAAAGCGAAGGTCACGATCCGTCTTCAGTCGCCTACGGTGGTTCCGGATATGGCAAGCACAAGCGGCCCGATTTGTCGAACACCAGTTACCTGGTCGATGCTCTTCATGCCGCAGGCAACGAAGCTGACAGTGAGGCAATACAACGTGCCTTGAAGTTCGTTTCTCGCTGTCAGAACTTAGAGACTGCACACAACGAGACGGCCTTTGCGGCCAAAAACCCAGACGGTGGTTTCTACTACACCGTAGCCGCAGGAGGATCAAGCCAGGCGGGAGCAACGGCCACAGGCGGTTTGCGCAGCTACGGATCAATGACCTATGCAGGCTTGAAGAGCATGATCTTTGCAGGGGTTGGCCCTGAAGATCCGCGTGTCAAAGCAGCCATCAAATGGATCGAACGAAACTACACGTTGAAATCGAATCCAGGCCTCGGTGATTCAGGCCTGTACTACTACTACCACACGTTTGCCAAGGCCTTGGCGACCATGAAGGTCGACACGTTGGCCGACTCCAAGGATGTGGAACACGACTGGCGTTCCGAACTCATCCAGGAGCTGGCGCGGCGTCAACAACCGGACGGTTCATGGCTGAATGAAAACGATCGCTGGTTGGAAGGCGACGCAAACCTGGTGTCGGCATACGCCTTACTGGCGTTGTCGTATTGCCGATCATCGGACGATTGAACGGCACTCGATCTACTCACACACGTTCGCCGAGCCGTTCGGCCAATCGATCCAAGGCTCGACTAGTGTCGCCGATTTCCAGATGCACTTGAATCAGGCTTGCCGCCGCCTGATCGTCCCAGGCAGCGCGTAGTGCGGTATCCAGATCACCTTCGGTCCGGACCTCATAACCGGTGCCTCCGCCCAGCACTTCAGGCAAGCGGAAATACTGCCACGGCTGGATCTCGTTGTACTGCCAATCACCAGGGTGCAAAATGCGTTCGGTACCGTATCCGCGATTGTCCAACACGATCAAGATGGGCGCAAAGCCATGTCGAATGATGGTGGAAAGTTCCATCCCCGTCATCTGAAAGGCACCGTCACCACAGATGACAACGACTCGATCGTCAGGTCGCGCGGCTTGTGCGCCGAGCGCCGCTGGTACGGAGAATCCCATCGACGTGTAATAAGCAGCACTAATGAAGTCCGTGCGATCATGCGTGTCCAGTTCGGTTGCCGCAAACAGTGCATCACCCGTGTCCGCGATGACAATTGTTGCATTGTCGATCTGCTCATTCAGCCTGGCCATCAGTCGTGTGATGGTGATCGGTTGATCTGGCATGAGCGTAAACGGTTTTGGTTTCAGTTCCAAGGCGGCGGGGATCGGTCTCCGCACCGGCGACGGAGCGCGCGACGTGACTTCAGAAATAAAGTCACCTAACAACACACCGTGATAGTGATGATGGTGGATCCGCAGTTTCTCGCTGGTGGCGTAGATGCACTTGGCTGGATCGAGGTTGGCCGTGTAGATCCCCAGGTTCAAATCAGTCATGAACGTTCCCAGCAAGACGACACAATCGCTCTCTTCGACAAACTGCGTGACTGTCTCCCGGCCCATCGCACCTTCGTACAGACCGACGTACAACGGGTGCGTTTCGCGGATCACACTTTTCCCCAACAAAGTCGAGACGATTGGAATTCCCGCTTGTTCGGCCAGGGCGAGCAACTTGTCCTGCAGACCGAACCGATGGATCTCGACACCAGCGATGATGACTGGCCGTTGGCTGGCCGTGATCAACCGAACCGCTTCGGCGGCGGCTTCGGCCACGGCGTCCGAATCGCTCACCATTTCCGGATACTGAAAAGCGTGCGTGATGTGCGGAACGACAGTCACCATGTCGCGAGGTATTTCAATGAAGACCGGTCGCTTGAACCGCGCTGCGGCGTCGAGAACTCGATCGATCTCATGAAAGGCAGTCAATGGATTGGTCAATTCAGTGCCCGCGACACAGAGTTTTTCGAAGACCTCCAACTGTGTTCGAAAATCTCGGACCTTGTGGTGCAACAGTGGATTGTTGACACGTTCGCTGAGTCCCGGTGATCCCGCGATAACCACGACTGGCGACTTTTCAGCGTAGGCACCGGCAACAGAATTGCAGACACTTAGCCCGCCGACGCAATAGGTTACACAGACAGCGCCCATACCATTGACGCGCGCGTAGGCGTCCGCCGCGAAGCCCGCACAGTCTTCACGCGTGCAACCGAACACCCGGATCGGACTCTTTTCCAGCATTCCATAAAACGTCAGCACATAGTCGCCGGGGATACCAAACACGTCACCAACGCCGTAGTCCTGCAACCGGCGGATCAGGTATTCACCAATGGACATCCGATCCGCTGACTGCGGCTCGATCGTCGGATCCTGGTCGTCGTTGATGTGATGGGAAGGACCGCGAGCCATGGGCAAATCTCCTGCCGAGAACCAAGGATCAGATCGCAAAAACCAACATCAGCACTTGCCAGAATCATACGGCTGACGGCCCGATTCGACTACGGTGTTCTTCGTTGCCGGAGCAGCAAAGCCCACCCACCCAAGAAGATGGCGACGAAGGAGAAGACAATTAGGCCTCGCGGCACGCTTGGAGCCAACGTGACGAGTCCGTCCGGACCCGTGCCAAACAGAAACGCGCCCACCGAAAGCAGGCTACCCCAAACCAAGATAGCCAGCATGACGCCGCGCAATAACCGACGACGATCAGCTTGTTCTTGATTCATGATCGTCTGCGGGGCTCGACGAGGGTAGTTTTTTGAGCACTGAGAACTCGTCCATCGTGACCGTCGTCAGTTCGCCATCGTCACGTTTCAGCAGAATGGTGTCACTAAAGACTTTGTCGTCGAAGTTGCGTTTGTAGTGGAGACTGCGACGACGCCGTTCGGTACTCAACACCGTGCCGACCGTCTCGGTATTCCAACTGCGAAAGCCGACTTTGACCACATGCTCGACTTCCACTCGATCACCTGGCTGCAACGAATAAAAGACATCCAATGTCTGAGCGTGACCCATGCTGGCCTCCCTCACGGCTGCAGTTGCAGACAAAACGTTTAAACTTCCTTGGAGTCGATCCACGACATCAGACTTCTCAGGCGACGACCGACGTCTTCAATTTGCAGCGATCGGTCGCGACGGCGAACGGCTTTGAAAGCCGGCGCGCCGGCACGGTTTTCCAGGATCCACTCGCGAGCGAATTTGCCGGTTTGAATCTCTTCCAAAATCTTCTTCATCTCCGCTCGAGTGTCGTCGTTGATGATCCGCGGGCCACGCGAATAATCACCGTACTCGGCCGTATTGGAGACGCTGTACCGCATGTAACTGAGGCCACCTTGATAAAACAGATCGACGATCAGCTTCAGTTCGTGCAGACACTCAAAATATGCCATCTCCGGTTGATAGCCGGCGTCGACCAACGTTTCAAATGCGGCCTTGACAAGCTCACTTACACCGCCGCAAAGCACGACCTGTTCGCCGAACAAGTCCGTTTCGGTTTCTTCCGCGATCGTGGTTTCAATCACGCCGCCGCGTGTGCCGCCGATGCCTTTCGCGTAGGCCAGGCCAAGTTGCTTGGTCTCTTCGGAAGCGCCTTTGCCGACAGCGATCAAACTCGGAACGCCACCACCCTTTTCGAATTCACTGCGGACCAGATGGCCGGGCCCCTTCGGGGCGACCAGCAGTGTGTCAACACCGGGGGGTGCTTCGACCTGACCAAAATGCAGATTGAAGCCATGCGAACACATCAGAATGTTGCCTTCCGACAGGTTCTTGAGAATGTGGTCCTTGAAGATGTCGCCCTGAACTTCATCCGGCAAGAGTATATTGATCAAGTCGCCACGTTTGGTGGCTTCGTCGATCGGCATCGGTTCGAAGCCGTGAGAGACTGCCAGTTCGTAATTAGGGCTGCCCGGTCGCTGACCAACAATGACGTTACAGCCACTGTCGCGCAGGTTCTGTGCCTGGGCGTGTCCTTGTGAGCCGTAGCCCAAAATCGCGATTATCTTGTCTTTCAACAGGGAAAGATCGGCATCATTGTCATAGTAAATCGTGGCGGGCATTTTGTATCTTGAACTCCTGATTCGGTTCACATAATCCTGATTTGTGTTCTTAGCTGCTCTTAGCAGCGAACTCTGAGACTGCCGTGGAATCGGACATGCCGCGACCACGGACCATCGCGATTCGGCCAGTTCGCACGAGCTCGGAAATCCCATAAGGTCGCATGCGTTCAATAAATGCTTCGATTTTGGTTTCGCGACCGGACATTTCAATCATCACTTCGTCCGGTCCGACATCCACAATCTTCCCGCGGAAAATCTCCACCAGTTCGCGCACTTCACTCCGTTTACGGCCCGGTGCGGCTTTGACGCACAGCAGCATCAAGTCTCGCTCGACGTGGTTTTTCGAACTCACATCGACGACTTTCACAACGGTGACGATTTTCTCAAGCTGTTTGCGAACTTGTTCGAGCACGCGATCATCACCGACCACCACGAACGTCATCCGCGACAAATCGGGATCCTCCGTTTCGCCAACTGCCAGCGAATCGATGTTGTAACCACGTGATGCAAGCATGCCAGAGATGTGCGCGAGCACACCTGGAACGTTTTGCACGACAGCTGACAACACGTGGCGCATCTACGTAACTCCAATTGACAAAAGGGGAAACCGCCATGATAGTCACGTACGGCAAGCGACACAAGGGGCGGGCATCGTCCCTTAAGTTGGCTATCGCGGGGCTGCTTTGATCGGAACTCGCCGAACCAAAATCGAGACATAAAGACGCAGTGGAGAAAACGTGTTGGCGGGGCCGTTTGCTGTCAGCCCCAGACCTTCCACCAAGGTTTCGCCGGCGGCGGTACTTTGGCCCCGAATCGCCTGCCTGTCGGGCCGATCGCACCAGTCATTTTCGTGCGCTGCATCTGCGCTCCCCCAAGCTTAGCCTCATTAAGATTGGCTTCGCAGAGATCAGCGCCGTTCAAGTTGGCACCCGTCAGATCCGCGCCACGCAAGTCCGAATTCTTCAGATTGGCATCGTTGAGATTGCAGCGGAGATCAGTCATGGACAGATCCGTACCACTTAAGTCAGCACCCGTAAAGTCACAGTTCTGCAGCTTCGAATAACGCAAGTTGGCGTCGCTCAGGCGAGCATCACGAAACGATGCGTTTTGGCAGACCGCGTCAATTAGATTTGCTTTAACCAGAATGGCGCTGTCGACCGAGGCTTCGGTTAGCAGGGCGCTTTGGAGGTTGGCACCGCCGAGGTTCGCCCCGGTTAAATCGGCACCACGCAGATCGGATCGCTGCAGATCCAGGCCTGACAAATCGGCATCGACCAAATCAGCCCCAGCCCATCGCACGCCGTCTAGCTTCGCTTCGGCGAAAGAGTCGGCTTCATTCGTATAAAGAACTTTGCCGTTATCCTTATGCTTGACTTCAATCATGCGCCACCGGAACCTGAAAACTATTTCGGACGGAATGAGTTATCGGTAATTGATGGTGTGTGTCGTCGTATTCAACTCAATATCGCCTGGCGTGCCCAGACCCAACAAACCACCGGATTGTTAGCGTCAACCCGTATCGTCACAGCGTCTGTGTTCGCGCGACTCAAAACAACGCGACCAACTGAATGAGTGCGAGAAGTCGCCCTCTTGTGTAGAGATCAAGAACGGTCTTAAGTCGTTTGTCATCAACGCATTGAATTAGTATTCAGTTTAGCACAGATGAATCACGTCGCAACATTCCCTCCCATACCGAGGGGCAAAATGCCCTGACCGTGCTTGGGGGAGCATGGTATAACCAAAAGACCCCACGCGGCTTACGTCTCTCGCGATGGGCCTGGCAAATCTGCAGGGATTTAGGATGTCGTTTCGAGTTGATTTAGCTACATTTCGCGGGCCGCTCGACCTTTTGCTGTATCTGGTCCGCAAACACGAAATCGATATCGCGGATATCCCTATCGCCCTGATCACCGAGCAATTCTTGGAGCACTTGGAAGTCCTCGAACTGCTCGACGTCGACGACGTGGGCGATTTTGTAGAAATGGCCAGCACGCTTCTGGAGACCAAGTCGCGAATGGTCTTGCCCCGCGTTGACGAAGAGGTTGGCGAAGTCGAAGATCCGCGCGACGAACTCGTCCAACGACTGTTGGAATACAAAAAGTACAAAGATGCGGCCAGCTTGTTGGAAGAGCAAAGTCGCCAATGGCAATGCCGGTTCACTCGGTTGGCGGACGATCTACCGCCACGGCGGGTCGACCTGGGTACACAGCCGATTCAAGAGATCGAGCTTTGGGATCTGGTCAGTGCGATGGGGCGTATCATGCGCGATGGTCAGAGGAACTTGCCGTCGAACATTGTCTACGACGACACCCCGATCCACGTCTACATGGAACGGATTCATGCCTACCTGATCGCAAGAGGGGAAGCCAAAATGTCCGACCTGCTACAACTCGGAATGCACAAGACGGCGATGATCGGAGTTTTCTTGGCCATCCTTGAATTGACCAGACACCATGGAGTGCGTACCGAACAACAACACCTGCATGGCGAGATTCTGATCCTGCCGAGCGAAAATTTTTGTCCCGAGGCGGACTTTTCCAATGTCGATAACTATGGCACAAAGACGACTCAGGCCAACAACGAAGAGGCAACGGCCGAAGAGACCGAGCCAACAGGCAATTCAAATTGAACCCGAGCGGCCCTTGTGGTGTCTTCGCTTCAGCCGACGGAAGCGCATGACATCACAGTCTTGTTCCACGCTCGTCGCCCTCTGTTTGTAGACGCCACTCTCCCGTGAGACTGTGGCCTCAATAATACCCCACAAAGCCCACCAGCGAGAAATGACACGCCGAGAATATGGTCAGCAATGCCCCCATTCGTACCTTGTCACACGATCGATTCACGATCGAGGGGTATTCGCGCGCGGCCGTGCAAACATATTGGCGAATCCCGGAATTGAAGATCGGCTTCGACCTGGGCGCACAGCCGTGGGATTTTATGGGTACGAGCACTTGGTTTGTTTCGCATAGCCATCTTGATCACCTGGCCGCGTTGCCCGTCTACGTCGCGCGACGGCGAATGATGAAGATGGATCCTCCGACCATTTATTTGCCTGATCATGCCGTCGAGCATGTGGATCGAATTCTACAAACCTACCGTAAACTGGATCGCGGCCGGCTGCCATGTGAACTGATCGGCATTCAGCCGGGTGACGAAATCGACATCTCAAGAGAATTAGTGGTGACCGTCTCGGCGACCACACACACGGTCCCTTCGCTCGGTTTTGTCGTCTGGGAACGTCGCAACAAACTGAAGCCCGAATTCATCGATTTTCCAGGCGACAAGATCCGCGATTTACGCCTGTCTGGACAGGAAGTCACGACGGAGGTGCGGATCCCGTTGCTTGGGTACCTGGGCGACACTTCGCCGCCGGGGTTGGACAATTGCCCCACGATGTTTGACGCGAAGGTGCTCATCGCTGAGATGACATTCGTGGCGCCCGATCACCGCAAGGACAAGATTCATAAACACGGGCACATGCACTTGGACGATTTTGTCGCTCGGCGGGACAAATTCAACAACAACGTGATCATCGCGTCCCACTTCAGCACGCGGTACCACGACCGGCAGATCCGAGAGATCGTCCAGAGCGTATTGCCCGATATGCTCGATGGCCGACTCCACTTGTGGCTGTAAAATCTCCGCGACCCCCGTCGCGTGGGGAGGTTGTCCTTGCTGAAATCGCCCTTACTCGCCCTTGAGACAAACGCGCGGCTGATCAAATTGGCCGCGGAGAGGCACGCACCCTCGTCACTGACGACCCGATGACCAACCCCAGGTTCCAAACGCCGCGCGCCGCGTATGTCCATGTGCCGTTTTGCCGCCATCGCTGCGGTTACTGCAACTTCACGGTGGTGGCTGGACGAGACGACCTGATCGGCGCTTACCTGGAAGCGCTCCAGCGCGAGCTATCGTGGTTGAACACGCCGCGCGAAGTCGAGACGCTCTTCATCGGCGGCGGCACACCCACGCATCTGTCTGGCGCCGGGCTCGATCAACTGCTCCGCGTCGTTCTGCAGTGGTTCCCGCTGGCGGCAGACGGCGAGATGACGGTCGAAGCCAATCCCGTCGACATGACGGCAGAACGGGCTGAAATACTACAGCACCACGGCGTAACACGACTGAGCCTGGGCGTCCAATCGTTCGACAACGGTAAGCTACAAGTTCTCGAACGTGATCACCGTCGAGCGGACGTTGAGCATGCTTTCCGTTTGGCACGCTCGGCGGTTTCCGCAGTGTCGCTTGATATGATGTTTGGCGTTCCAGGAGAGTCCATCCAGACGTGGCAAACGGACCTCGAATCCGCGCTGGCGCTGGGGCCAGATCATGTGTCGACCTACGGTCTTACGTTTGAGCGTGGGGCGAGGTTTTGGAGTCGCCTGGGAAAAGGCCAACTGGAGTGCGCCGATGAGGATCTCGAGGGCAAAATGTACGAACGCGCGATCGACGTATTGACAGAAGCTGGATTCAGACATTACGAAGTATCGAACTTCGCGCGTGTTGATCGCAGTTCTTCGACAGACGCGGATTGGCGCTGTCGCCACAACGAAGTTTATTGGACAGGCCGAACTTACTATGCCGCGGGCCCCGGCGCAGCCCGCTTTGTGGATGGTCGTCGCGAAGTCAATCATCGCAGTACGACGATGTACTTGAGACGAATCCTGGCCGGTCAGTCTCCAGTTGCTGAGTCCGAGTCGCTTGATGCGGAAGCCGCCGCTCGTGAGTGTTTGGTGTTTGGTATGCGACGTTTGGAAGGAGTCAAGAAGTCACGCTTTGCCAGCGAAACAGGGTTTAGCGTCGAAGCGTTGTGTGGCAATGTTTTGCGTCAGCTGATCGAGCAAGGCGCAATCATCGAAGAGGACGATTGGGTGCGACTGACGCGCTCCGGTCTCTTGGTCAGTGACGCCATCTGGCCAAGAATACTGTGAAAACAAGTCGTTTATTCGAGGTCCAAGGACTCTATATGTCGTAGTACAAACAAAACTCGTAGGGATGGGGTCGCAAACGCATCGCATCTACTTCTTGTGTGCTCTTGTACGTGATCCACGTATCGATCACATCTTGTGTGAAGACGTCGCCTCGCAACAGGAACTCGTGGTCAGCATGGAGCGCCTCGAGTGCTTCGTCGAGCGATCCTGGAGTCTTGGCAATGGACGATGCTTCCTCGGGCGGGAGATCGTAGATGTCCTTATCCAGCGGATCGCCGGGACTGATCTTGTTCTGAATCCCATCGATGGCCGCCATCATGATCGCCGCGAACGCGAGGTACGGGTTGCAGCTGGGGTCCGGGCAACGAAATTCGACCCGTTTGGCCTTGGGGCTCGGACTGTACATCGGGATCCGGCAGGAAGCTGAACGGTTACGCTGCGAATACGCCAGATTGACTGGCGCTTCAAACCCTGGCACCAAGCGTTTGTAGCTGTTGGTTGTGGGATTGGTGAACGCCAAGAGGGCCGGCGCGTGTTTCAACACACCTCCAATGGCGTGCAGGGCCATGTCGCTCAACCCCGCATACCCGCTGCCGGCAAATAATGGGTTGCCATCCTTCCAGAATGAAAAATGCGTGTGCATACCACTACCATTATCGCTGAAGATCGGCTTGGGCATGAAAGTCGCTGTCTTCTGATGTTTGAGCGCCACGTTTTTGACGATGTACTTGTACATCAACAAGTGGTCGGCGATCGTTACCAGGTCGTTGAAACGCAAGTCGATTTCGGACTGCCCTGCGGTGCCAACTTCGTGGTGTTGGCATTCCACGTCCAGACCGCTGTCGATCATTGTTTGCATCATTTCATTGCGGATGTCCATCATCTGGTCGGCGGGCGGCACAGGGAAATAACCTTCCTTGTGGCGCAGCTTGTAACCCAGATTCGGACCCTCGCCGGCAGCCCGCGTGTCCTTGCCACGATTCCATTCGCCTTCGACGCTATCGACAAAATAGAAACCGGCATGGGCGGATTGATCGAAACGAACATCGTCAAAGATAAAGAACTCGGCTTCGGGGCCGAAGTAGGCTGTATCGGCGATACCCGTGCTCTTCAGATAATTGACAGACTTGCGCGCGACATTACGCGGATCGCGCGAATAATCTTCCCGCGTGACTGGATCCTGAATATTGCAGATCATATTCAGCGTTGGTAGTTCGGTAAACGGGTCGACAAACGCCGTCTCCGCCACGGGGACGACCAGCATGTCGCTTTCGTTAATCGTCTGCCAACCTCGAATGCTCGAGCCGTCAAAGCCGAGCCCTTCCTCGAACACGTCTTCTGAAAGCAGACCCACCGGGATCGTAAAATGCTGCCACAACCCAGGAAAATCCATGAAACGAAAATCAACCGCTTTGACATCTTTCTCGCGACACACCGCCAAGACTTCTTGTGGATTCACTGCAACGTCTCCCTATTGCGGAACTTGAAACCGAACCAGTTGGAAAGGGGAAGGAATCTCTTGCGGATGACGTCCTACGAGTCATGGAACGAACTTCGACCGAAAAAAACTCCCAACCTCCTTTCTTTGCTACAAACGAGTCAAGTTGTTAGCGACGGGCACCAACCGCAGGTTGGTCGGGGAGCGGGTCGCTGCAACCGAGCGATAGCTCGCGTCGGTCTGAGGCACAGCCTCACGAATAGATTCTCAGCGCGTTGCCAGGCGAAATCAATCGGGCAAGGCGTCGGTAAATGACGAAAATCAGCCAGGTCGTCGCCGTAAACTCGCCCGCGCTTGCCGACGATACAGCAGCGCCAGGAAGGCCGGGACCAGGATCGGTCGCACAATGAACGCGTCCAAGAAAATCCCTAATGACAGGGCAAAACCCAGTTCGATCATGCCCCGCAGGCTGCCGCTGGTCATCGAAACGAACGTACCCGCCATAATCATGCCGCAACTGGTGATGATGCCGCCCGTGCGGACGATGGCACGGCGAAGACCTGCAAACGGTCCGTGCTGCTGTTGTTCTTCAAACACGCGCGTCACCAGGTAGATATTGTAGTCCTCGCCGATGGCCACCAGGATCACAAACAGAAAAATCGGGACCTTCCAGTCGAGTCCCTGAAACGTATCACCGTAAGCCCAGTGAAAAAACAGCTCGGTGGCACCAATCGTCACGAGATAGCTGAACAAAACCGAGACAATCAAATAGCAACAGATCAGCGGATGCCTGAGGATCACCAAGAGCACGACAAACACAGCGATCACCACGAGCGTGCGGATCCGCCAATTATCAACGCGCGTCACCTGGCGAAGATCGTAGATACCGGCCGTTGTGCCGGTGTATGCGAACGATGCACCATGCCAAAACGAAGCGGGTGTTTCGCTTAGGACCAAGAGGCGGTCATTCAACCTGGAAAACGTCTGCATCGCCTGCTGGGAAAACGGATCATCATCCATAATCAGTTCGAAACGCGTCACATTGCCTCGATGCCGCGCTGACTGGGCCAGAAACACGGACTTCGTGAGATCATGTTCACGGAGAAAGATCTTTCGTGTTGCCGCCGAGCTAAGGATGGAAACCCGCTTCGGCGGATCGCCCAACGGTTCATACAGACTGCGTACCGAGTTGATGCCGGGAATGTCATTCATGGCGACGGTCAATTCCAAGATGCCCGCCATCGCGGAAGCCGGCACATCGGAATTCTCATCGACAAAGCCCGCATTGGGTTTGTGCGCCAAGACCACGATTGGCCCGCCTTCGCCAACGGGAAAATGCTGCTTCAGCAAGTTCGTGCCTCGGATGCTGGTGCGGTCGGAGGCCAGTTCGCTAAGAAAATCGAAGGTCACATGATCGGCAGTGAACAGTCCAATTCCGGCCAGTGGTAGCAGCAAGAGCACACTCACAACAAGAATCCGACCGGGATAGCCGACGATCCAAATTGCCAGTCGCTGCCATATCCGTGTCGACGGGCTGACCGACTCTCGTGCTTCGTCGGATCGCGGACCGATCCCGCGGTGGAACGGCCAGAATACCCGCGTCCCCAAGGCACGCAGCATGGCGGGTGCCAATGTCAGGCACGCCACCAACGTGATCGTCAGGCAAAAGCCGATGGCCGGACCGCTGTTGTGAAACTTGCCGAACTCAGCGAAGAACATCATCCCGAGGCCTAAAATCGTCGTCAGTGCACTGGCACCGAGCGCGCTGCCGACGCCTTCCAGGGCCATGCCCACTGCCTCGGCTGGTGGCAATCCACGCTCCAGCTCTTCGCGATACCGGGCAATCAAGAACAGGCAAAAATCCGTGCCGGCGCCAAACAGAATCACGACAATGAAGATCTTGCTGGTCTTGAAGACTTTGAAATCCCACCAGCTCATTCCCGAAATCTGGTCGACCTGGGTCAGCAACGCCAGGGCGTCAAGGGAAAGCGACAGCGAAACCACGATCGTGATCAGCGGGATCGCGGCCAGCAGTGGCGCTCGATAAACCACCAGCAGAATAACAATCACCAATACCGTGGTAAGCAATTCGGTGTTCTTGATACTCTCGGCCGCCGCGCGGAGCATATCACCGCCGACGGCTGCCGAACCCGAGATTCCAAGTGACAGGTGGTCGCGCCCTCGTTCGTGCATTTGGTCGCCAACGCGATCGACTTCGCGTTCGACAATCTCGAGCACGCGCACGTTGTCCGTTTCCATGAATTCGTTGCCAAGCTGCAGGATGAGCAACTGAGCTTGCTTGTCGCGGCTGCGCAGTTTCTCACCGAACACTTCGGTTTGCCGCGACCAGACTCCCACCAGGGGCAGATCGCCGGCACCTGCAGGTGCCGGTCCGCTGTGGTTAGCAAGTTTTGGGTCGAGTTGCGAGGCGGCGAGGCGATCTTCGTCGTACTTGTCATCACGACCCAAGAATCGGTGGGCCAGAGCGCGATTGTGCCAGGCGGCGGCAAACTTTGCGTTGATTTTTATCGCCTGATCGAAAGCTTCCCGGGCCGAAGTAAACGCAGTCGTGACCTCTTCGTCGACCGATCTGGCTTGAGCCGTGTCACCCTGGCTCGTTAACTCGGTCACGCGGGCGGTCAGCGCTTCACCGCGCTGGAGTTCGGCGGCACCCAGAAAATTGTAGAATCGCTGGCTCAGCAGATCGGCGACCTGCAGGTCTTCGGAGTCAAGCGGCCCGTCCCAGCGCGAAACCACGATCGCTATTTCGCTCTTGGCACGCTGCTGCGGAAAAGCTTCGCGCGTCAGCCGTTGGCCCACCACGCTCGGCATCTCAGGTGGCAAATAGGCAAAGTCACCATCATGCGTCACCTGCTCCCAGGGCGGCGCAATTCGGCCCGCGACAATCAAGACGACAATCCAGGCCACGATGACCAACAGCCAGTGCTTGGAGATAACGTGACCGAGGCGGGCGAACATGGGGCGGAATCGGCGTGTGATCGGGGGAAGAGAATTACGCAGCATACCGCTTGGACCAACCGGGTGAGAAGTGGGCCAACCCGTGAACCCGTCGTGATGCTGAATTTTGTTGACCTCGATCGAGGCAAATTGGATACTGAGGTCCTCGTGAAAATCGAACATTCAACGTCCCGCTAAACGTTGAAGAAAGACAAGTAGAGATGAGCATTTCTCCCTTCGACGTTGGACGTACAGCGTTGAGCGTTCAAAGTTCGCGGGTCATTTTGACGACGATCATGCTCATTGCGTTCGCCGCCTGGCCACAAGTCACTTGCCATGCAGTGGAAGGCGACTCGGTGTCGTTCGAGCGTCAGGTTGCCCCCCTTCTGAAGAAACACTGTGTCCGCTGTCATGGCCCGAAAGCCCCCAAAGCAGATCTCGATTTGAGCACGCCGGCGGCACTCGTCAAAGGAGGTGATTCAGGTCAGGTTGTGCGGAGTGGGAAACCCAACGACAGCCTGTTGTTCGAGATGATCGATTTGGGCGAAATGCCGCCAGAGGATGAAGGTCGGATTTCTTCAGATGAGAAAGCCTTGATCTACGCGTGGATTGCCCAAGGCGCCCCGTTTCGCAACGGGCTCACCGCCAACACAGGCCCCACACAGCACGACATTTTGCCCTTGCTCCTGTTGCGTTGCGGCGTTTGTCATGGCACGCGCAAACAAGAAAGTGGGCTCGATGTGCGAAGTCTGGCATCGCTGCTCAAAGGCGGAAAGTCAGGTCCCGCCGTGGTGGCGGGCAAGTCCGACGAGAGCCTGCTAGTCAAACGTATTCGCGCCCAAGAGATGCCGCCTCGGCGCAAATTGGTGTCCGCCAGCGTCAAACCGATGTCTGAACCTGAACTCCGACGGCTCACAGCTTGGATTACGGCCGGGATGCCCACGGCAGATGCACGTCTCGACCAGGCAGATCATCCCGCCGAAGTGATGGCCGACGACGAAGCGCGTTCCTTCTGGTCGTTTCAACCGCCACGCGCCGTGACTCCACCACGTACGGGCGACGAACACCTGACTCGGACTCCCGTCGATGCGTTTGTGCTGCGCCAACTGGAACAGAGGCAAATGTCTTTTTCGCCGGAAGCCGATCGCGTTACGCTAATCCGGCGGGTCTATTTCGATCTATTGGGATTGCCACCTACGCCGGAAGAGGTTGCAGAGTTCGTCGCCGATTCGGATCCACTGGCGTTCGAGCGATTAGTTGATTGCCTGTTGGCGTCGCCGCGCTACGGCGTCCGCTGGGGTCGCCACTGGCTGGACGTGGCGGGATACGCGGATTCCGAAGGTGCGCAGAACGAGGATCGCGTGCGGCCCAATATGTGGCGGTACCGCGACTACGTGATCCAGGCCTTTAATGCCGACAAACCGTACGATTATTTCCTGCAGCAACAACTCGCTGGCGACGAACTGGCCGATTACGCAAACGCGCCGCGGATCACGCCGACACTTTATGACAACCTGGTGGCGACTGGGTTTATGAGAACCGTGTCTGATCGAACGTTTGCCGGGATCACCAACTTTGTTCCGGATCGTTTGGAGGTCATTGCAGAAGAAATCCAAGTCCTCGGTTCCGCCGTGCTGGGTCTCACCCTCCACTGTGCTCGCTGCCACTCGCACAAATTTGATCCGTTGCCACAGCACGACTATTACCGATTGGCGGCGACACTGAAGGACGCTTTAGACGAACATGATTGGATTCAGCCAGAAGCTCGCGTGCTGACGTATGTCACGACTGACGAACGACTGCGATGGCAGTCCCACAATCAACAGCTGGACACCGAAATTGCGACCGTCAAAGAACAGATGGCTTCCGAAGCCGATGACGAGAAAAGGAAGGCTCTCGAATCCAGTATCAAGAGGATCGAGGGTCGGCGGCTTCCTGAACCGAAGATTCGCGCGCTCTGGTCCCGTGGAGAACCTTCTCCTACATATGTCCTCAGGCGGGGGAATTACCTCACGCCGGGACGACCCGTTGAGCCCGGCGTGCCGTCGGTCTTGGTTAGCAAGGAAACGCCTTTTGAAATCACAACGCCCGCGCACGGTGCCAACACGACCGGACGTCGCTTGGCGCTGGCGCGCTGGATAACGCGGCCGAAACATCCGTTGACTGCGCGAGTCATGGTCAATCGCATCTGGAAGCACCATTTTGGCCAAGGCCTCGTCACGACTTTGGACAACTTCGGAAAGATGGGGGCTGCACCTTCGCATCCCGATCTGCTCGATTGGCTCGCCCGGGAATTTGTTCGACAGGATTGGAGCATCAAATCACTGCATCGTTTGGTGCTGACTTCGCGCACGTATCGTCAGTCGTCGCTCGTTTCCCAACAGGGCAGCCACCTGGATCCGGACGGACGTTGGCTGTCGCGGATGCCAATGCGGCGGATGGAGGGCGAAGTGCTGCGCGATTCGTTGCTGTTGATCGCTGATCAACTGGACGAGACACCCTTTGGGCCGCCGGACGCGGTCGAGGCGCAAGGTGATGGCCGCGTCATTTCCACACGTGGATCCCAGGGGTGGCGCCGCAGTATGTTTGTTCTGCAACGTCGAACAAAGATCCCTACAATCCTCGAGAACTTTGATTTTCCGCAAATGGGTCCAAACTGCGTGCATCGTGATGAATCGATTGTCGCACCGCAGGCATTGCATCTGCTGAACGACGCGATGGTATACGAACTGGCCGAACAGTTCGCCGAGCGGGTTCTCCGCGGTACGAAGTCCACGCCTTGTTCGACGATCGAGCTAGCCTATCAAATCGCGTTATCCCGATCTCCCACCGAACAAGAGCGTGATGTCGCGGAAATCACTTTGCGAGAATTGGAAGATCGATGGCGGCACGATTCAATCGACAATACGGACTCGTCAACGAAATCACCTGAAGCCAGATCGCCTGAAGAACAGGCGCTGGTGACGTTTTGCCATGCGCTGATGAATTCGGCCGCATTTTTGTATATTGACTGAACCGGCGGCGAAGCCAGTTGTGCTTGTGGAAAGTTCCAGTGATGAAGAATCTGACAACTGATCAACTCGGTAGGCTAACTCGACGTGGCTTGTTCGGGCGCGTTGGGACTGGGCTGTTTACGGCAGCGATGACGCAATTGCTGGGCGAAGACGTGCCGGCAGCGAGCGATCGTCAGCACGGCAACGATGTGCTTCCAAAACGCCTCCTCAGAAGAATCTGTGGGTGAAGTCAGGTTGAGGAAGTGCTCCGAGGTTGTGATAGAGAGCGATTTCATAGGCTTGTTGCGTGCGAAAGCCATATGATTTTCTGGTGATCAGTTTTAGTTTGTTGTTAAAGCCTTCAACAACGCCCGAAGATAATGCGCCGTCGGCGCGAAACCAGTTCAGTAACAGTTCGCGTTTGTTGCGAAGTGTCTGGGCCATCTTCTTCATCGGATCAATCTTGCTACGCATTGCTCGTGTACACCACGCATCGAGGAACTTACCGGCACAGGCCGGATAGGTGTATGTCCAGAATCGTTGAAAGTCCTCTTTCATCAGATGGCTACGCACGCTCTTCAAGTTGTACTGAAGCAATACGCTGAGCTTGACCGATTCCTTTTCGGTCCGGTTCTCCGGACGCTTCAGCAACAACCAACGGCTTCCTTTAAGTAACGGCTCGTAACCATCCTTCTCCATTTGCCTCGCCTCCGCCGCACGAACTTTATCGATGGCCTTGCTCATCTTCTGCATCACATGAAATCGGTCCAACACATGAATCGCTTGTGGCACCTTCTTGGCGATCACTTTTAAGTAAGCCTGCCACATGTCGCTGCACACAAACTGTAACTTCGCACTCCGCTCCTTGCCCAGAAAACGAAAGAAGCGAAGCAACGTCTTGGCCGTGCGATCGGGACCAATCCAGAGAAGCCGTTTACAACCTTCATCGATTTGATAGACCAACGTCTGATACTTGTGGCCCCGATGCCATTGCACTTCGTCGACGCCGATCGACTCGATCTCCTCCAAATTGCGATGCGATAATCCCCACCAAACCGCATGTTTTACCGAATTGTAAACGTGGTCCCAACTCACCGAAAAGCTGAAGGCGACTTCCTTCCAACTCATGCGCTGAGCCCAACCTGCCAAAAACCATTTGTATTCCTTCGTCAGCGAACTCTTTCCTTCAGCCCACGGAACCTGCTCGACTTTGACGCCACATCTCGGACAGTCCACACGACGCATCGCATAGACCAACACCACCGGGAGCATCCATAATGGAACGAAATGGAAACGACGAGCCTTCGGCTGAGTGTCATACCCGCTGCAACGCACACCACACCCCGAACACGTCGGCAAGCCATTCTCCCGAGCACGCATTGTGATCTCGAGGGTCGACTCCGAGTCCTTCTCGACGAGTTCGATACCATCCACAACAAACGGCTTGTATTCGGTGACGTGATTGAAGATAGTCTTTAGTTGCATCCTGTGGACTCCGGTTCCATGTTGGTAAGTTCGCAAACTCATCTAACACGGAAGCGCCACAGGATGCGATCCTATCTTGACGACTTGAATCGAGTAGGCTTCGTCGTTCTTTCATCCGTCGGGGCTCACCCCAGGCGAAGCGAATGGCCCCGACGGATGAAAGAACGACGAAGCCGGACCAACTCAAACACGCCCCACCAACCTGAGGCTTGGTTGTTCAGATTCCCGAGGGGCTCTACAACAGAACGCCACCACAAACACCCCATTCACCCACTAATTCCTCCGAAGAGCCCCAAAAACTAGCTCAGTTCACCAGGAAATGCCAACTTTGGCGCGGCCTAGCACCGCCCCCACTGCTTGGATAACCCCATCAATGGCCATTCCGCCGCTGTGCTTTTGCACCTCTGGCAACTCGCACCGGACCGGGGCACTGGTCCCTGACGTGAGCCTTGCAGTCATGACGAGGAGCCTTCGGTGCGGCAATTCTTACTTTTCTTGCGGCAATGTTGCGTACCGGTGCGTCCCCCAACGTGTCCACCCATTTGACATGCAACCCAGCGACGCTCGATAGACCGTCAACGACCGTGCTTTGGTCGTTGACACAGGCTTCCAGCGAGCGCTAGAATGCTGGGTTTTCCCCTTTCCGTCGTAGCCGAACCGTGGTCCATTGGGGTCGGCCGGCGAAGGGCAATTCAAGGGCCGGAGACACATTGTGGAAAAGGCGATCGCCAAAGCCGATACGCTCATCGAAGCCATGGGCTGGATTCGTCAGTTTCGCGACAAGGTCACCGTCATCAAGCTGGGCGGCAGTTTCATGGATGACGAATCCGCCCTTCGTCATGTCCTGATCGACATCGTTTTCATGGAGACCGTCGGTATGCGACCGGTGGTGGTGCATGGTGGTGGCCCTGTGATAAATCGGGCCATGGAGGCGGCCGGAATCGAGGCTCGCTTCATTCAGGGGCGGCGGTACACAGACGGGAAATCACTGGAGATTGTCGAACGTGTCCTGGCAACAGAGACCAACGAACAGTTGGCTGCCAGCATCGAAGCCAACGGCGGTCGCGCCATGAACTTGAATTTCCGCACCACCAACGTCCTCTTCGGCGAACCGATTTCGCTTCGCGACGAGTCTGGACAGCCCATCGACCTGGGTTCGGTCGGTACCGTCACACGCGTCGACCGTGCGACGATCGAGAATTTGAGCTACGCTGGCCAAGTTCCGGTGATTCCGTCGATGTGCATCGACGAGAAGGGCAACAAGTTGAACGTCAACGCTGATACGGCGGCCACGGCCGTCGCAAGGGCGTTGGGTGCCGAGAAGCTGGTCTTCGTCAGCGACGTCAACGGCGTCCGCCGAGACAAGAACGATCCGGCATCCTTGATTCATTCATTGACCGCGGCTGAGGCTCGCGTGCTGATTGAGACGGGGGCCGTCGATGCGGGAATGATCCCAAAAGTCGAAGCCTGTCTGGAAACACTCGCACGAGGCGTCCAGAAGATTCACATAATCGATGGGCGACTGCGACATTCGCTACTCTTGGAGGTCTATACCACCACAGGAGTGGGTACCCAGATTATCCACAAGGAAAACTCGTGAGAATTTCGCCATTATTGTCGCGAACTCGTCATGCTTCAGGCTGTCTGCGGAGGTTTGCCCAGCGGATGTTTTCCGTTTTGGTAATCGGCGGGCCATGGGCCATCGCTTTTCCATCAAGTACCCAAGGAGTTTTCACGTGGCCTCCATCGCAGAATTGAACTCATCGGAAACTGTTGAACTGTTCAGACAATATGTGATTCCCAACTACACGCGGTACCCGGTCAATCTGGTTCGTGGCGAAGGTTCGTTGGTTTGGGATAGCGAAGGTCAGCGGTACCTTGACCTTTTTCCCGGTTGGGGGTGTAACCTATTGGGCCATTGTCCGCCGCGCGTGGTTCAGGCAGTTCAAGAACAAGTGGCAACGTTGATTCACGTTCCCAACACCTGGCACATGGATGTTCAAGGCCGCTGGGCCAAGCTGTTGTCTGAGCACAGTTTTGGGGGGCAGGCGTTTTTCTGCAATTCAGGCGCAGAAGCCAACGAAGCCGCAATCAAATTGGCGCGGCTCCATACACCGCCGGAACGTTACAAGATAATAACGTTTGAAGGTGGTTTTCACGGTCGCACATTGGGCTCACTTACCGCGACGGCACAACCCAAATACCACGAAGGCTTGGGACCGCTCGTGGCTGGTTTCGATTACGCCCCATATGGCGATTTGGACGCCGTCGCGGAATTGGTCGATGACGAGACCTGTGCGATCCTGGTCGAACCGATCCAAGGCGAAGGTGGAGTTCGCATTCCCCCCGAAGGCTTTTTGAGTGGCCTGCGAGAATTGGCGGACCAGCACGAACTGCTGTTGATGTTCGACGAAGTTCAAACAGGCTGCGGTCGAACTGGTGAGTGGTTCGCTTACCAGCATTTCGGAGTGACTCCGGACGTCATGACACTGGCCAAAGCTGTTTGTGGCGGCATCGCCGGCGGTGCCTTGATGACCACGCCTGAGATTGCCAAGAGCCTCCGGCCGGGGATGCACGCATCCACCTTTGGCGGAAATCCGATCGCCGCGCGAGCTGGGATCGCCACACTGGAAGCCATCGAAGAGGACAATCTTCTGGACAAGGCGAAGCAATTGGCGAACCTCTTCCGCGACAGGCTCACGACACTCAAAGAGGAATGCGAACTGGTCGAAGATGTTCGCGTGCAAGGTGTCATGATTGGCATCGAGTTATCCGTGGAAGGCGGGCCAGTAGTGCAGGCGTGTCTGGAAAAGAACCTCCTGGTCAATTGCACGCAAGGCACAGTAATTCGACTGCTACCCGCCATGACGCTGACTGTCGAACAGGCCGAGGAAGGATGCGATATCTTGACCGGCGCCATCCGGAACTTGGTAACGCAATGACTACCAGGTGAAGCTCACCTATCTAGCGCAACACGAGCCCATTCGGCCGAAATTTGAAAGGTTCCATCGGTGCGAAACCTCCTGACACTTTGTGATCTGACGCCCAAGGAAATTGAGACAGTCTTTGCCGTGACCAAGGACTTGAAGACGAAATACCAAGAGGGACTGCGAGAACCGTTGTTGCCCGGGCGCGTCATGGCATTGCTTTTTGAAAAACAGTCCTTGCGAACCCGGGTCAGCTTTGAAACTGCCATGGTCCACCTGGGCGGCGGCAGCCTGTTTCTGGGACGCGACGTCGGCTGGGGCGAACGTGAATCCATCGCAGACTTCGGACAGGTCCTCAGCCAATACTGCGACGTCGTCGTCTGTCGAGCGAACTCCCACAACAAGATCGTTCAGTTGGCCGAGCATTGCGACTGTTCCGTCGTCAATGGCCTGACGGACTTGGCACATCCCTGCCAGGCACTAGCCGATCTTTTCACGATGAGTGAAATTCACGGTGCCCTGAGAGGCTTGAAACTGGCATTCGTGGGCGACGCCAACAACGTGGCACGCAGTCTGGCGCTCGCCTGTGGAAAAACAGGCGTGCAGTTTTCCTTGGCTTCGCCGGCAGGATATCGCTTTGACGATGAGTTCATGAGCCTGCTGGCAACTCAATGCCCTGACGCCACAATCGAACAGACCGCCGACGCCGCAAGTGCAGTAGACGGCGCTGCCGCCGTCTACACGGACGTTTGGACGAGTATGGGGCAGGAAGCCGAGCGTATCGAACGAGAAAAGGCATTCCAGGACTTCCAGATCGATTCGAAATTGATGGCCGGAGCTCACCCCGACGCCTGCTTCCTTCACTGCTTG
>JASLPZ010000139.1:0-17356 GCA_030744725.1 Pirellulaceae bacterium | reverse complement strand
CCTGGCCTTCGATGAACGTTCCGTTGCCCTTGTATCGCAGCCCAACGCCCCTGATAGTCTCGCCATCGATCGTGACATCTGCCCTGCCATATTGATGATCGATCCCCATGTAACCGGCCAAGCCAGGCCGCCGCGAATTCTCGTTTCGAAAATGTCCCCCCTCGTTGGCATCATTCACCACGTCCTCAAACGCCAACATGATCGAAAGGAAATCCATCCTCGCGCCTTTGGGCGGCTGCATCTTTTCCCACTCCTCCGGCACCATACTGAGGTGAACATCAATGACGTTTTTCAAACCAAAGAGCGACTTGGGGCCAGCTGTTTCCTCTGGCGCCTGGCCAAACGCTGAGACCGCTGCCACGATCACACAAAGAAAGATCGGGAGACTGAGGCTCACAAACGAGGTGAGAATCTGGCAAGTGGCAACGGCGGTGTGGCTGGGGCGGTCCAACCAGCGGCAAATCACCCGGCTCACCGTGCAGGCATTCCGCAAAAGGGCATTCCGCAAGTGCCTGGGGTGATTTGAAGGCGTCATGTTGATGAGGCCACTCTCGCTATCGTGGACGTTCACATTGAGTCTCAGAGAAAGTCGGACAGGGCTCGCCAATCGTCGCACGTTCTTCAACGATTCAATCGTGTTTCGAGTGCTGGAACGATTGCGGGAGAGAATGAGCGTTCGATGAATGCCATGGCTTCCATCGATCCCGCCGTCTTGAGGTAGCAGGCCAATCGCCGCCATTGTTATTGGCTCGCCAATTCAAGTCAAGCATCGGGCACTGGTCACCTCTACGCTGACTATTCTAGAATGTGGATGATATTTACCGACCTATCTCGATCAGGAGACGTTGCGATGATCTGCCCAAGAGAATTGTTAGCCGCACTGCTTTGCATCGGCGTTTACACAACTGCATTGAGTGCCGAACCGTTAACTTACCAGGGCGGTTCCGGGGCCGGCAAGGGCAAACATGTCGTGTTCATCGCCAGCGATCATGAGTATCGCTCCGAAGAAACACTGCCGGCGCTCGCGCGGGTTTTGGCGAAGCATCATGGCTTCAAATGCACGGTGTTGTTCGGCGTTGATGAGCAGGGTGTAATCAAACCGGGCCACAACAATGTACCGGGACTGGATGCGTTGGAAACGGCGGACCTGATGGTGATCTTTACGCGGTTTCAGAACTGGCCCGATAGCCAGATGCAACATTTTGAAGACTACCTCAAGCGAGGCGGCCCCATTGTTGGTCTGCGCACCGCGACTCACGGGTTCAAGATTCCAAGCGGTAGCAAGTTCGTCAAGTATTCCAATGGCTATGGTGGCGAAGAGTTCAAAGATGGCTTCGGCCGACAAATTCTGGGTGAAAAGTGGGCCGGACACTATGGCGGAAATCATCGTTCAAGCACCAGGCTGGACATTGTGGCGGAGCAAGCTGCGCATCCAATTCTGCGCGGTGTGAAAGAGATGTGGGTCCAGTGCGGGGGCTACCGCGCCGATCCACTGAAACCAAGTACTGTATTGGCGATGGCACAGCCATTAGTCGGCATGGAGCCGGACTCTCAGGCCGATCCGAAAATGCCGCCTGTGCCCGGCGCATGGACGCGGAGTTACCAAGGCGAGTCCGGCGACGATGGCCGCGTCTTCACGAGCACCTATGGCGCATCGAACGACATCGAAAACGACGGCTTTCGCCGAATGCTCGTCAATGCCTGCTTCTGGGCGGTGGGGCTGGAAGAAAAAATCAGGTCCGACGCCGACGTCAGCTTTGTCGGCGCGTACAACGCCACTTGGCGAAGGGGACGCGGTCGACGCCAGGCAGGGCTCAAGCCACAAGATCTAGCCGGCTGGGAGACGCCAATCGTGCCAATTCAAGACAGACAGAAGAAATGATCCTCGGCCGGCGGTGGTCGCGTGTGACGAGGCTTCCTCCGAGTTGCTCGCAGTGGAGCGCATAAAAATGCGAAGGCCACACGGCCGGTAATCTACTCACGCACGGTGCCCAGTCGCAAACGGGGCCTGTCGCAAGCGGCAGCTTTAACAATGACCGGCACGTGCGGCCATCTCAATTGCGAACAATGCCCAGTCGTAGAGACGTTTCGCTTCGCGCACCGAACCACGGAAGACGTGTTCCTCACTGGTGCTGGTCGTGATCACAAGTCGTTTCCGAAAAAGTCCCTCCTGTTGGACCTGACTGATTGCCCGAATTGGTACCTCAACAATGGCTTCCAGCGCTCCGAGCTTGCCGAAGACCAGGTGAAGTTCTCCATCCACGCCGAGCAGGTTCAGTAATCCAGGAAAGGTCATGCCTTTCTGCTCGAGCGTGCAGGGCAAGCCTTGGGCCAACAGCGGCCCGGAGGAGATGCCAGTAGGTGAAGCGAGAGAGTTCGTGGACCATGCCGGAGTAACTTCGTGGTCGAAAAGACCGATGCGTGTTACAAAAAGTCCTCTATCTCTCAGTTGGGCTGCCGCTTCATCTTCGGACTCGGCACCCAAGAAGCCACTTTCTTCGTTTCCCGTGCTGTCCATGCCTCGATAATCGAACGTTTTCATTTGCAACTCCCATCCTCTTGCGATTGTATCAGCAGTCGTCGATGCGTAAACACGAACCGCTTAGGCTTTCGAGGTTGTGCGGCTTTTAAGTAGTTGGTTTGCAACGGTTCTCACATCATGTCACCTGCCTTCTTTGCATCGAGCCACGGGACAGCGTATCGTGGCAGCAGGCAGTACGCCTGCGCTGCATCGATCCCACCAGCAATCTCACCAAAGGCAAGTATCTCGAATGTTGTATCCAAGATTCTACAGCCTGTGGGTGCTGGCCGGAGCCTTCTTCGTGCTGCTGTCCGGAGGACCCGCCAGCGCTGCCGATCAGAACGCTCAGGATTCCAACACACCGCCGCCGAACATCGTCCTGGTTCTGCTGGACAATGTCGGGAAGGACTGGTTTCGCTGTTACGGCAGCCAGGAGGACCAGACGCCGGTCATCGATCAGCTCGCCTACACCGGACTCAAGTTTCGTAATTTCTATATCACACCGGTTTGCAGCACGAGTCGCACGATGTTGCTGACGGGTCGCTATCCCTTCCGCACGGGTTGGCATACGCATCATGATTCGGCCATCTATGGCGGCGGGCACTTGGATTGGAATCGGGAAGTCTCGTTTGCGCGTGTCTTGCGCGACGCTGGCTATTCGACCTGCATTGCGGGCAAGTGGCAAGTGAACGATTTGTTCGATCCCGCGCAGACAGACGCACTGCAGCAGCACGGCTTCGACGAACATTGTATCTTCCCGGAAGGCAAACCCGGTCACCCGGCACATAAGAAACGCTACTGGGATGCCTACCTCCATGAGAACGGAAGACGGATCGACATTGACGGGCGATTCGGGCCCGACGTCGTGGCGGACTTTGCCATCGATTACATGCGACGACATCGCGACGAACCGTTCTTGCTCTTCTATCCAGCCATTCTGACACACATTCCGGTCACGACCACACCGTTGGCACCAGACGAAGCCGCGAATCCTCGTGCCAAATTCGCCAACATGGTGCGCTACGCAGACCATCTCATCGGGCGGTTGGTCGAAGCGCTTGACGAATTGAAGCTGCGCGACAACACGCTTGTCATCATCACCACCGATAACGGCACGGACAGCGGTACTGATCAAGGTCACCCGCAGAGTCTTGGCGGTCGGATCAACGGCCGCATCGCCTCCGAAGGAATCTATTCGCTTCGCGAAACCGGAATCAATGTGCCGCTGATTGTCAGTGGCCCGAAGTGGATTTCGCAAGGTCGCGAAACCGACGCACTGATCAATGCGGCCGACATTCTGCCGACCTTGACCGACCTGGCCGGCGCGAAACTGCCCCGCGGCGTAATGATCGACGGCCAGTCGTTTGCACCAGTCCTGCGCGATGGCTCCGACGATGCCTGGAAACGGCCCTGGACATTTACCCAATACAGCACCACGCGGGTGATCCGAGATCAGCGTTACAAATTGTATTCCACGGGCGAATTCTATGACCTGGCCGCGAATCCGTTCGAGACAATCGACTTGGCTTTAGATTCGACGACGGCCGGCCGCCCGTCACTGGGTTCGGAGGCGGCAAAAGCGCGTGATCACCTACAAGGCGTGCTGGACGCGCAACCACCCGATGCAAAATGGCCGTTCGTGTTTCGCAGCATTTCGGCACGCAAGATCCGCGCGCAACAGGACGCCCCACGTCGCGCGGATTGGATTCGCAAGGGTCAGCAACCACCTGAAGAACTCGCTGACTACTTTCGTCCTGTCGATCAATACCGAGACAGCCTTGGGTCGTATCGATCGCCATTGGTGTTTGACGATGGCAGTCTCGTTCAGTCAGCAGACGATTGGCGCCGTCGTCGTGAAGAGATCAAACAACATTGGCAGCAGGCGATGGGATCGTGGCCCGATTTGATCGCCACGCCGCGCGTCGAACCTGGCCCGATCACTCGCCGCAAGAATGTTACTCAGCGACAACTCCGGATCGAGATCGGCCTGGAGGGCGAGATGGTCGATGCGTTTCTGCTGGTGCCCGATGGCGATGGCCCGTTTCCCGCTATCTTGAATGTCTATTACGACGCCCAGACCGGTATTGGCAAGGGCAAGCCGATGCGTGACCATGCCTGGCAACTCGCCCAACGGGGCTTTGTGACCCTTTCGATTGGCAAGCCGAACACAGGCGTCAACCTGGAAAATACGGCCCAAATTCCATCGCGAAGCCTCCCTTACTTCGGACCGGTCGGCAAGCCACTCAACGTTCAACCGCTTTCCGCGCTCGCCTACGCGGCCGCCAACGCGCACACAGTCTTGTCTAAACGTCCCGAAGTGTATCCGGATCGTATCGGCATTGTCGGACATTCGTTCGGCGGAAAGTGGGCATTGCTGGCAGCATGTTTGCACGAAAGATTCTCCTGCGCTGTGTGGTCCGACCCGGGGATCGTCTTTGATGAACGAGATCGTCGAAAGCAGAACGCGGGAGGCAGCGTGAACTACTGGGATCGCTGGTATCTGGGTGCGAAAACGGGTGAGGTGGTCGAAGCCGGCACCGAGTACCGCTTTCGCAAGCTGCCGAGCGAGCGCCAGGCGGCGGGCGAGGCGGCGCGCACGGGTGCCTACAAGGAGTTGGTCGAAGGCCAGCACGATTTAGTCGAACTGCATGCGCTAATGGCGCCACGCCCGTTTCTGGTATCGGGCGGTACAGCCGATCTTCCGGAACGTTGGACGGCACTGAACCACTCGATTGCGGTCAACTCACGCCTTGGGTTTCGCGACCGCGTGGCGATGACCAACCGGGCCACGCACTCCCCCACCGAGCACTCCAATGCGCAGATCTACCGCTTCTTCGAGTGGTGGTTGATGGAGCGGGAATAAGCGGCTTCCGACGCCTGGCAGGTCAGCTTTTCCCGCATTCACTGAGTATTTCCGCATTCACCGAGTCGCCGGGAAAAGTTCGGAAACTCATCCAGTTTGGGGTAAACTGACGCTGAATCGGCGGCGGTGCCAGGGATTGTGTTTTTGTTTTGGAAATGAGCGTGCCGATTCAAGGCACCGATGTCTCTTATTTCGTAACGGGAGAACATGGCCTGATGAGCTTGCCGGTACGCAACAATTCCCAGTCTCAGATTCGCGCACCTGATTCGTGCGACGACGAGTCCGATGCGCGATTGTTGCGACGATTCGTGAAAAGCCAGTGTGACTTGGCGTTTGCGAAACTTGTCCAGCGACATGGGGTACCCGTGATGAGTGTCTGCCGGCGTGTGTTGGCCGACGCACAGGATGCGGAGGATGCGTTTCAGGCGACGTTTATGGTGCTCGCCCGCAAAGCTGCGTCGTTGCGGACAGCGACATCGTTGTCGGCTTGGCTGCACAAGACGGCCTTTCGCATTGCCCTGCGAGCCCGAGCGAATCGCCATCGTCGCCGCGAACTGTCTTTGGAGGCGGGAACCATGCTTGAAGATCATCCGGCACTGCAGCAAATTGCCGCCGACCATGAACGCTCGGCCTTAGATGAAGAACTGAACCGACTGCCTGAATTGTTGCGGTTGCCCCTATTCCTGTGCTGCGTCGAAGGAAAGTCGCGGGACGAGGCTGCGAAACAACTGGGATGGTCGCTCGGATCGCTCAAAGGGAGGCTGGAGCGAGGTCGCCGGCTATTGCGTCGACGCCTCACCCTACGCGGCGTCTCCCTGTCCACCGCGTTCGTCTTGTGGCTCCGAACCCAAGAGACCGCCCAAGCCGCACTCACCCCTTCGCTCGTCGCATCGACGGTCCAAGCCGGCGCACAGTTCGCAGTCGGCAGACCCGCGATGGGATATGTTTCACAAAACGCACTAAACCTAGCCAATGGGAGTTTCCAAATCATGACAATCAGCTTTGCCAAAACTGTTGCCTGCTCATTCGCCCTGATCGGCTTGCTGTCCGCAGCGAACATCTGCTTAACCAGTTCCTCTGCCGCGGGTGTTGAAGACGATGGCGTGATTGCCATTTCGCCCGTGCTTTCCAATCAAGCCGGTCTGACGTTTGTCGCACTCGCGGATGACGACCAAGACAAACCACAGGGTGACCGACCGCGCGAAGGTGACCGGCCGCGCGAAGGCGACCGGCCGCGCGAGGGTGATCGACCGCGCGAGGGTGATCGACCGCGCGAGGGTGACCGGCCGCGCGCGGGTGACCGGCCACGTGAGGGTGACCGGCGGCGGCCTGACGACGCGCCCCGTCGCACCTCGGAACGTGATCGTCCTCGCGAGAGAGGCGATGTTTTCAAGCCTCAGAACGATCGCGAGAGAATCCTCTACGGTATGATCCTGCAACTGCGACGCGAAGTTGCCGAGATACGAAGGTTACTGCAAACACGTGATGGTGACCGGCCGCGGGGCGAACGTGGGCGTCTGTCAGACGCTGATGGCCCGCGGCGTGACAGCATTCACCCCTCACGCGAACGTGAAAGCGACAACCCGCGAGAATCGCGCGAGCGAGAGCGTGAACCGCGACGTGAATCTCGAGAAGGCGAACGTGCCAGTTCGAGCCCCCGCGATCGCGAAGGCCCCCGTGATCGCGAAGACTAAGTTCAGTGGATACGGTAACAGTGCATCGGCGGATTGCCAGCCTCTGGCTCCGCCGGTGCATTTTGCGTTTAGTTCGGTGAAGAATGACAGTAGCCGAGCCGATGGTACACGTGACGATTAGCGCAGTCTTCGGCCGCAAACAAACTATTACGATATTGTCGTACAGAGCACATTGGCGGACTCAATGAACGGAACGAGACATTTCTACGTCGTGGCGATCATCTTGGGATCTGTCATCTCGCCTGGCAGCAACCTGTTTGGGCAGGACGCCGCGCTGCGCACAGAGGTATTGACCACACTACGGGACGCCGCGTCGTTTTATCGCCAGCGAGTGGCGTCTCATGGCGGCTATGTCTATTTCTATTCGCACGATCTTTCTCGTCGCTGGGGCGAAGGCGTGGCGACAGCCGACCAGATCTGGGTACAGCCGCCGGGCACACCGACCGTTGGGATGGCCTACCTCAAGGCGTATCAAGCAACGGGCGAGCGGATTTATCTTGAAGCGGCAACTGCCGCGGCAGAGGCGTTGGTCTATGGCCAGCTTGCCTCCGGCGGCTGGACGAATCTGGTGGATTTCGATCCTCGCAGCAGGCGCGTTGCCAAATACCGAAACGGCCGAGGAGGCGGGAAGAACAACTCATCGTTCGACGATGGCCAGTCGCAGTCGGCGCTCCGGCTCTTGATCAACGTCGATCAAGCGCTGGACTTCAAACAGAATTCGATCCACGAGGCTGTTCAAATCGGGCTCGAAGCGGTGCTGGGCGCACAATTCCCTAATGGCGCATTTCCCCAGGTCTGGACTGGTCCCGTCGTGGCGCAACCTGCCCTGAAAGCGAACTATCCCGGCTATGACTGGCGCACCGAAGGCCGCATCAAGAACTACTGGGACATGTACACGCTCAATGACAACGTGACGGGCTACATCGCGGAAACGCTGATCGATGCGCATCGGACGTATGGTGAAGAAAAGTACCTTGCCGCGCTTCGACGGCTCGGTGATTTTCTCGTGCTTGCCCAGATGCCCGAACCGCAGCCCGGCTGGGCGCAGCAATACAACTACGCGATGCAACCGATTTGGGCCAGAAAATTCGAGCCGCCAGGAGTGTCCGGTGACGAGTCGCAGGAAGTCTTGGAGACATTGATGCGGATCGCGCGCGTGACCGCGGATCGGAAGTATCTTGCACCGATTCCCACCGCGCTGGCTTGGCTCAAGCGCTCACGATTGCCAGATGGGCAAGTCGCCCGCTACTACGAATTGAAATCCAACCGACCGCTGTACATGACACGCCGAAGCGACAAGTACGCACTGACCTACGACGATTCGGACTTGCCAAAGCACTACGGATGGAAAACGGAAGCACGGATTGCAGACATTGAGAAGCAGCACCAAGCGTTGATCGCCGGCGCGCAACTTACTGTATCAACAGTGGCGGTACGTCCATCCCGGCGAGAGGTTCGACAGATCCTGGCAACAATCGACGATCGCGGCCGCTGGTTCAAAACGTACAACGGCGAGCGGTTGGTCGGACAGGCGAAAATGCCGGTCGGTGCGAAGTATCTATCCAGTGAGTTGTTTAGTCGGAATCTCGCGATCTTGAGCGCGTTTGTCGGTGCACCAGACTAACAGCCTGTTGATTCTCGTGTAGTCCCGTAACAAGGAGCCTTTGGATCGTTCGAGGAATTACTGTCCGATAGTCGCCTTTCGCGGAGCGAAAGACGACAATAAAAGATCGAACACTGCTTAGCAACGCAGTTCCGGCGAAGGAGACCGCTTGCTTTGCGACATTGGTGGAACTTCGCTTCGCTTGATCGCGGCCTGCAAAGGCGAATTGTACGAAAATCAACCGGCTGCTGAACGATGAGCGGAAAATGACTCACGGTTTGCAACTCAGAACCGCGTTCGGTGGCGCGATGAAGGCATGGGTCATGCGCGGTTCAATGTCGACCAGGGGCTCGTGTCGATATTGCAAGTTGTGCCTCGCACGAAAAAGGCCCCACGACAATTGAATGTCACGGGGCCTGAAGGTCGCAAGTGTAGCGCTTGGTCGGGCGACGATTTCCCGTTCTACGGCGCGTCAGCAGGGGCGGGTGCTGGTGCAGGAGGCGTGGCCGTGGGCGCTGGAGCAGGAGGCGCTTTCGCAGGTGCGGCCTCCACCGCTGAAGGCTTCGCAGGTGCGGCCTCCACCGCTGAAGGCGGCGTGTCAGCAGGTGCAGCAGGTGCAGCAGCTGCCGCGGCGTCTTCCACCTTTGCACCGAGTTTACAGCACAACGGGGAGCCCTCGTGCAAGCCGCACTTTTCGCAGACGGCGGCATCCGTTTTGCAGCACACATCCGTGCCGGCAATTTGCCCGCAACTGGCACAAAGGGACTTTCCGGAAAAGTCGCCTTCGATCTTCTTGCAGCACAAGGCCGTTCCTGTGTGGAATCCACACTCGCCGCAAACCTCTCCGGACGAATCGCATTTGTGATCGGCGCCCTTGGCATAGCCATGACCGCAATCGCCGCAATACAGTGCGACAGCAACCGTTTCGCCGTGGTCATGACCGGCGTGGTCATCGCCATCATCGTCGTGCCCATCATCGTCGCCGTCGGCGTGGTTGTGATCGTCGCCATCATGGTCGTGTCCGTCATGCTCGCCGTGATCATCGTCACCGTGGTCATGATCGCCCTGGCTGGTGTCGGCAATCGGGCCGCTATCGGTGCGAGCGCAACCCCAGCTGACAATGCTGATGATGGCAACTGCAGTGAACAGATTCATCCATTTCTTCATTCTTCTATCCTCCAACAATTGATTTGGTAAGTCCTCAGACCCGGTATGCGTTCCACGCATAATCACCCGTAGCATACACGTTTGTCGCTAGTTCGGCGAAGGGGCGACGACGGCGGATACCCTGATTCTATGCCGGCATTGAACCAAAAACTGTGAACTGACATACAAGCAGTGGGGCATTCAAGCAGTGGAACATACAAGCTGAGAGGCCACCTTTCACCCCATAGCGTCTCTCCCAGACAGACTTTGTCGCTCTTGACTACGAGAAGAAAGCCGACAGCGTGTCCCTTCTCCCCTCGGCAGACTTTTTTGGCTTTTGACTACGAGAAAGTCTGGCGGGGGAGAGAGGACTGAGATATGTAGATACCATGGCCCAGGGAGAGAGGACTGGACCTTAACTCTTGCGGTGAACAAGAATCATTTGACCGAGTCAGCGTCGAAGGTGTGACGTTGGGCCTTGGATTTGAGCCGGCCTTGCAACTTGAACAGCTGGACCAGCCCTTCAGTGACCAGCCGTTCACCGGCACCGACTTCCGCGAGCGTCGTATCACTCGCACCGTAGCCTCCACGAGCGGCCGAGAGAAGGTCGGGAAGATATCGCGGCCAGTCGTACGAGCCGTTGCAGCAGTAGCCGAAAAGAAAACTGTGCTTGACGTTGGACTTTCTTCGGAAGTCGACTTGGAAGTGATGGAACGGCTCACCTGGCAACGTGATGACGGCGATCTCGTCGTTGATCAACAAGGTGGTGACGCCGAGTTCGAGCTCTTGATCAGGATCCCAGCGGTTGCGGAAACGTGTCACAGAAGACGAACTCGCAAAAGAACTCGTCACTCCGGGAACATCTTTGATGAACGAAATAGCCCGCTGCACTTCTTCGGCCAGCGACTCACCCATTACCTGTACCACCTCGAAATCTTGAGCACGATCATCACCGCGGGCCATCATGAGCGGATTGATGTCGCCGCCCGCTCCTTGGACAAAAATACACATGCAATCCTCACCAAAACTCCGTTCCACGATCTCTCGCATGACGCCAGGGTAATCAGCTGAGATCTTGCGATTTCTCGGACCGAGAACGACCGGATGGCAGGCATAGTTGACCAGGACGGCGCGCACCTTCTGCTGCTCATCCGTCACTCGGATGACACCCACTTGACGGTCGACCGAACCGTAGGGAATTCGTTCTGGATTTTCAAAGTGGGTGACCGAAAAAGCACCTCGATGGACAAGCCGGTTGTACCCCAGCTGAATCTGACTCTCCGCAGACGCGAAATAGCCTTTGAACATGCCCTGCTTTGCCTGCTTGATCCCGGCGAGCAATCGCTGGTCAACCGTGTCTCGCCACGGATTCTCCGACGACGGAAAGTCGTCCTGTGACAGTTTTGGTCCGGCATGCGTGTGCGTGTTCAACAGCAACAGCCGGTCGACACCGATGGCTGCCATCTGATCGTGCAGCCAAGGCGAGTTGTAGATACATAAGTCGCAAACCGCCAGCGCGACACACTTTGAATCCGATTCAAGCACCATCACTCTCGCAGACACAGGATCATGGATGCCGTCAGTGAGCTTTGCTGATGAATAACCCGTGGTAAGGCCACCGATCGGCGGCGTGATGTCCACCTGCGATAATCCAACTCGTATCTCGCCCTGAAGGGCGGCTGGTGCCAGACAGACTGCCATACAAAGTCCCGCGACGAGGAGAAGGAGCCGTTTGCTGTAATTCGTGTTCTTCATGTTGTCACATCGATTGAGAAGATGTTAAGAAGGTAGCCAGGAAGGCAGGTCAGCCAAATGATAGATTGCTTTCGTCGCAACTTCCAGCATTTAACGACAAGACTGTAATGAAACCGAGTTTGACGGCAAATCCAAAAGGTGGTTACCGATTCCTGGCAGGAATCGAACCGTACTCTTCAGGCGTGATTGCAGAACGTGGTTGGGAAATCATTCACGTGACGCTGGCACGTCCGCTTCCGTGGCACGATGGCCTTGTCTCGATCCGGCAGTATCTCGAACAAAGTGGTCGCGATCGGCACGCACTCTGTGGAGTCGAGCTACGATGTCCCGAACCGTTTTCGATGGACGGTTTCTTTAGCTTTAACCGACAGTACCGATCAGTGCTCGAAGATTGGGACATGCTTGTCGACGGCGAGAATCCGATCGCCCGCACGAACGTAGCACCCGTCGTGGCTGCACCTCGGGAATCGGTTGTATACGGATTTTCGTACACGGAAGCAAGCAAGATCGAACGGTCTACGTTTGTCGTTGCTGGTGGCGGCGAGCTGCGAGGGGGTCTCGACGCCAAGAACATCGTCTGCGTCGGCGAGACGAGCGAGGATGCGATTCTGGAGAAGGCACGCTGCGTCGTCGAGATCATGCGTGAGCGGCTCGCCGGCCTGGGAAACAATGATCTGTTATCACAAGTCGATCTCTACACCAGGCACAATCCGACAAGGACATTGGCCGAGGTGATCGTCCCCGGTCTTCCAGCGGCAGCTCATCTTGGCGTGCGCTGGTATTACTCCTGCCCACCGGTTCGGGACATCGAGTTCGAGATGGATATGCGGGGTGTCGTCAAGGATATTGTGATCGACTTGCATTGACGGCACACCCGAAGGTACATCGATATGGCTCTAGTAGACAGCCGCGCTCAACGAGCAAGCATGCTCTGTGCGATGTACTTTGCGCAGGGAGTCCCGTGGGGCTTCATGACCATCGCGCTGGTCAGTCATCTCACGGCTCGCGGAGTTGGTGACACCGCTGCTGGAAACCTGACAGCGATCGTGCTCGTGCCGTGGACGTTCAAGCTCATTTGGGGACCAGTCATCGACACGATGACGATCCGATCAATGGGGCGTCGCCGTCCGTGGATCATCGGGGCCGAGCTGATGATGGCGGTGTCGCTGTTGGGGCTTCTGATGATGGGGGATCTGACCGAGAACTTATGGCTGCTGGGATGGATGTTCTTCATTCACAACTGCTTTGCGTCACTGCAAGATGTCGCGACGGATGCGTTGGCGGTGGACATTTTGCCGCGTGGCGAACAAGGGCGCACGAACGGAATGATGTGGGGCTCGAAGTTGATCGGCAAGGCGATGGGTGCTTCGGTCATGGCATTGGCAATCGCCAGGTGGGGCCTTTCCTCAGCCGTGATCATTCAGTTTATTGTCCTGATCATCATTATGCTGTTCCCGCTTCTGATGCTCGAGCGACCTGGCGAAAAACGATTTCCGTGGAGTCGCGGTGAGGCGAACTTCAGAGGATCCGATGCAAGTGGCATGCGCCACCCCTTCGATGTCTTCAGAGACCTCTTCCAAGCGTTCTCGCTCGCCACGACTTCCTTCTTCGTTATCTATGGTCTCATTCACACGATCGGCTGGGGGATCGTCGAAGTTATTACGAAGACGCTTTACACGCAGCAATTGGATTGGACGGCGGAACAGGTCTCCTACGTCTCCGGGCTTGCCGTTTTCACCGAGATGGCAGGAGCATTTGGCGGTGGTTATGTGGCCGATCGATTTGGCAGACGCAAGGTAATGGTGATCGGCTTCATGGCGTATGGGTTGGCGGCGATCATCTTCGGGTGTTGCCCTCATCTATGGAACCAGCGATGGTTCGCGGCCGGTTATCTGTTAGTGAATCCTGGCTTGCTCGCGATCGGGTCTGTTGGATTCCTGTCGATGGGTATGAGAATCTCGTGGACCACGGCATCCGCGACGGTGTTCACCATCTACATGACCGTATCGAACGTCGCGCACGTTATGGGCAACAAGGCGGTCGGACCGCTGCGAGACGGCCTTGGACTTTCTTATGAGCACACCTTCTGGGTAGCTGGGATCTCAATGTTCGTTCCGCTGCTTCTTTTACTCTTTGTCCGACCGGAACAGGTTGATCGGATGAGGAATGCAGAGTTGAAGGCGAGCTTGGATACTAGCGGCTCGTCATCGGCTTCCGATATTGGGATGCCGGAATCGTAGTGCCTTATGAGCGATAACGACCTCTGCTACCTGTCCGCCTTCGAACTGGCCCGTGCAATTCGCGCGAAGAGCGTGTCGCCTGTTGAGGCAACGCTCGCGGTCTTGGATCGCGTGGAGAAACTCAATCCACAGCTCAATGCCTTTTGCACGTTGATGGCTGAGTCGGCGATGCTGGAGGCGAGGCAGGCGGAAGGGGCTGTCATGTCCGGTGAGACGCTTGGGCCGCTGCATGGCGTGCCAATCTCGATCAAAGACAACATCTATGTGAAGGACAGTCGAACAACGTTCGGGTCAAAGCTGCTGGAGGATCAAATCACCCGCGCAGATGCTCCGATAGTCGAGCGGTTGCGACAGGCCGGAGCGATCATCATCGGTCGCACGAATACACCGGAATTCGGGTGGAAAGGTGTAACAGACAATCTGGTCTTCGGCGCGACTCGCAATCCGTGGAACTTAGAACTCACTCCCGGAGGCTCGCGCGGTGGTGCATCGGCAGCGGTCGCATCGGGCTTGGGACCGATCGGCATCGGAACTGATGGCGGTGGTTCGCTGCGCATTCCAGCTTCGTTCTGTGGGCTCGTCGGTCACAAACCGTCGCTCGGTCGTGTGCCTCATTATCCGGGCATCTCGGTCGGCTCGCTGCGTCACATCGGAGGGATCACGCGAACGGTCTGTGATTCGGCGTTGCTGCTGAACGTGACCGCTGGCCCAGACGAGCGCGATGCGAGTTCTTTACCCGCGAGCGATGTTGACTTCGTGGCCGAACTTGATCGCGGCATCGAGCAGAATCGCGTGGCGTACAGCCCCGACATGGGCTATGCAATTGTGGACAAACAAGTTGCGGCAGCGTGCGAGCAGGCTGCGTCGCGGCTCAGTGATGCGGGTGCCGAAGTCGAACGTGTCGATCTCGACTGGAGTGATCCGTACGATTGCTGGAGTGTCTTCTTCTATGGAGGAGCGACGGCACGGCTGGGTGAAGAGATCCTTGAACGCGGTCACCTTCTGGACCCTGGCTTGCGAAAGGCGGTGGAACACGGTCTCACTCTGACCGCGACTGACTTCAGCAAAGCACGTGTGCAGCGTGACGCGTTCTGTCAGCAGGTACGAGCCCTCTTCAAGTGTTTCGACTTGCTTGTCACGCCGACACTAGCGGTGTTACCGTTCCCGATCGGAAAAGACAACGCCGATCCGTTTCCCGAGCAACCTCAGAAAGACTTGCAATGGACGCAGTTCACGTACCCGTTCAATTTGACGGGCCAGCCGGTCACAAGCGTACCCGCTGGGTGGACGTCCAACAATCTGCCGATCGGCCTGCAGATCATTGGCCGAGGACTTGATGATGATTTGACGTTGCGCGCGGCACGGGCGATCGAACATCTTCAACCGTGGGACCACCGCCGACCGTCGCTCGGCTGAATTGGATGACCCAACAGACAACACGGATTTAGGTCGCTAGAATCTGCATCTTATGGTCACATGCCCATCGTGTCGTGCCAAACAGACCGCGCCGAGCGCTTCTTGCTCCGCGTGCGGTGCTGCGCTGAGCCCGGAACTTGCGGCCACCGTCACGCTTGAGGCTGGCGATTCTCCCGCGGATAGTAGCGTTCACTCCTCCCTGCCTGATGATTCTCACGACGGGCAGCGGGAGTTAGCAGTTCACGACGAGATGATTCTCCGTGAGCACCCGCGGAGTTCGTCAACCGGCGCTGGTCCGGCCGCCAGAAATGCAACGCTTATCGAGGGAAGTGTTCCTCGCCTAAGCGCCGAGATCGAATTGGTGCTGCGACGACGGCTTAGCGGGGCAATACTGGTTTTGCTCCTGGGACATGTGGCTTTCTCCATGTTCATGCTCATTGTGGACATCCCTCATTATCCGGCACCTCCGTTCCTGCACGCCTACCACGCGTTCATCGTGGTATTCCTGACGGCTTGCGGTGGCATGCTCTTTCGTTCTGGCCGGATTCCGCTGTACCGGTTGCGGCGACTGGAACTACTAGTATTTGGTGGGACTGCGGTCAATTTCCTCTTGTTAGATTACGTGTCGATTATGGATTGCGCCCCACGAGGGTTCATTCAAAACCCGGCATCCTATTGGGCGATTTTGATTCTGCTCTATGGGATATTCATCCCGAATACATGGCGCCGCGCCGCGGCAGTCGTTTCTGGAATGCTCGTCATCTCTCTGACGATGACTGTATTTTTGAGATTTCGATACGATTTTGTCGCACAGGCTCTCAGTTGGGTTCAAGTGATGTGGTGGACGATGGAGGAGTTGGTCGGTTGCGCCGGCGCGATAATTGGGGCCCACTTGATCAGTACTCTACGAAGGCAAGCGTTCGAGGCCAAACAGCTAGGCCAGTATCGATTGAAGGAGCTGATCGGTTCCGGCGGAATGGGACAGGTATACTTGGGGGAGCACCGACTGCTGAAGAGACCGTGCGCGATCAAGGTCATCCGACCAGGAAAATCCGCCGATCCGCTTTCGCTGGCAAGATTCGAACGAGAGATTCAGGTAACTGCCGAGTTGTCACACCCGAACACAATTGAAGTGTATGACCATGGGACGACCGAAGACGGGACATTTTATTACGTCATGGAATATCTTCCTGGCCTCAGCCTTGCGCAACTCGTTGAACGCTATGGCCCGCTTCCCGCCGCACGCGTTGTGTTCTTGCTGAAGCAGATCTGTGGTGCTCTGCGCGAGGCCCATGGCGTCGGCTTAATCCACCGTGACATCAAGCCCGACAACATCTTCTCCGCACACCGTGGCGGCCGGCACGATGTGGCCAAACTGCTCGACTTCGGCCTGGTCAAGCCCAAGGAAGATTCAAACGAGCCGACGTTGACACAGGAGGGGGCGATCGCCGGCACGCCGTCATACATGTCGCCGGAGCAGTCAGAGGGAAACAGCGAGCCCGACGTGCGCAGCGATATTTATTCGCTGGGTGCCGTTGCCTATTATCTCCTCACGGGCCGGCCGCCGTTTGAGCGCGAAACTCAGATGAAAGTGCTAATCGCGCACGCTCGCGATGATGTCGTGCCACCATCCGCGATTCGATCGGATGTGCCGAGTGATCTGGAGAAGGTCATTCTGCGGTGCCTGGAAAAGAGTCGCGATGAGCGTTTCCAGGACGCGGAGAGCCTTGAAGCGGCGTTCGCCAAGTGTGCTTCGGACGGTCAGTGGACCCCGGATCAAGCAACTCAATGGTGGGAGGCGTCAAATCTGTCGTCCGCTGATATGGTATCAGACAGAACCCCCAGAGACGGAGTTGGTCCCAGCACAGAAACTAAGTAGCTGTGGCGCCAGATGCCAACGTCACGGTGCGATGGAGTTCCTTGAGAGTTTCCGAAACAGGGATGAATAGCGGGAGGGAAAAGTCGCGAGGAGGGCGGTTGGAGGGTTGCATCAAGTGCAGAGGAGATCAAAATTCGTACTAACTCACGCGTCAGGGTCGCACTAGGCCGCGCCAAAGTTGGCATTTCCTGGTGAACTGAGCTAGTTTTTGGAGGGCAGTTTTGTTTCACTGTTGCCAG
>JASLPZ010000138.1:0-17392 GCA_030744725.1 Pirellulaceae bacterium | reverse complement strand
GTCGCCTTTCGCTCCGCGAAAGGAACGTGCTTTCGCGGAGCGAAAGACGACAATAAAAGATCGAACACTGCTAAGCGGAGAATCAGTCAGTCGCGCGAATCGTCTGGCGACTACTCTTTCGGAGTCTCTGTGTCGCTCGGGGGCGTGTCGCCGGGCTCACCAGTGGGGGCCGACGAGCCGGCGCCCTTACCGTACTTCTTCATCATGTCGGGCGGCATGGAACTTTCAATTGTCTTCTGCACGTCAGCGTCGTCTACCGTCGGCGTCGTGCTTGGATCGGCCGGCCCTTGATCTCCCCCACCACAGCCAGAGGCAACCAAGCAGGACAAGATCGCCAGTGTCGTCAACCATCGTTTCATGTCAATTCTCCTCTTATAAAAAACTAGTCAAACAACGTCAATTAGCTCATTGCGAGCGAGTGTTGTCAGGTAGGGCCTTGAGTGATATGCCATGCCGCCAGCGTTGAATCTGTTCCATCCAATAATCCGCCTCACGGTTGCGGCCGAGCTGACGGTAGAAATCCACAATCTCGGATTTCGCAAGTTCTTGGACAGAGCCGAGTGCATTTCGCAGACGCTCGTGGGTCTCAGTCTCCATGAGTTGTTTCACTGCAATGAGTCGCTTACGTTCCTCTGCCGCAAGCCGATCATTTCCAATCTTTGCCAGGCAAACAGCCCTGCGATGTCGTAAACGCCAATCTACCGGGCCGGGCCAGATCTCTAGAGCTCGTTCATATGCTTTACAGGCGTCTTCATGTGCATCGCCAAACTCATCCAGGATGATGGCGCGCCATTTCCAATAGAAATGGCCCCGGTCCGTCTCTGGCCACTGCTGAAGGTACGCTTCAGCACGCTGATGTTCGCCAAGATCCAACAACGTCGCTATATAAGTTGAAAGGAAAAACGGATCCTGCGTCGCATTATCCAATTCTGTCGCGGCGGTGTCCAGCAGCCTTAACGCGAATTCCGGGTCTCCCTCTCGCTGGCACCATTGCGCGACAGCGGCATGGTTGACCGGTGCCTCGGGCTCATTGCTGCGAAAACGGAGATAACGCCCTGACTCGGTTGTTCGCGTGGGGGTCTCTTCTGGGGCCAGAATGCCCATCATGCGATCGAGAGACTCGCTTGCCGTCAGAGGATAGAAGTTGTTCATGTACCATTCTCTCATTCGAAGCGGCTGTTCCTGCTCTGGGCTTAGTTCAAAAACTCGCCAGAAGACGTCCTCACTCAGCTCGGCGCGTCCCGTTGCATTCAGCACTGTCCAGAGCAACTGATAGGCTGGCAAGGCATCCTCTTGAAGTTCGATGGCCCTTCGCAAGTGTTGCTCGGCACGTCCTGGTTTGTGCAGGATCAGAAAGCAGAGGCGGCCTTGCTGAAGCCTTGCTTCAGCAGCCAACGGCGAATTGTCGGGAATCTCAGCCAGGTAGTCCATTGCACGAGTGGCCGCGTCCCCCGCGGGTAGCGCTTCGTCTTTGACGAGAGCCTCAGCCATCAGGATTCGGGCCGGCGCATCTTTGGGGTGTAACCAAAGATAACGTGACAATTGCTCGCGAGCCTGAGGCCACAACTGATGTGCCAGAAGTTCCTGGCCGGCGTTCAATCCGAACTGCGCACGGACGACAATCACGGTGGCATACAGAGCGGCGCCAGCTCCCAAGACAAGCAAGATGCTAACGATGATTCGCTTGGTCATGTCAGTGGTTTTCCGGAGGTCGAACAGTCGCCAGCCGTCTGCCTTCGGTGATTCGCCAGTACTGGTCGATCGGAAGATCCTCAAATAGCTCGACGCTGCCAGACGGCCAAAAAACTTCGACATCGATGGCGCGTTCCCATCTGCCCAACCCCACAACGAGCCTCGCATCGCCGCTGCTCAGATAGCTTCCTCCACCGACAATCGGCATGACGATTCTCCGGTTGCCGGCAATCACTGCGACACGTCCTCCCAGAGGAGGCAGCCGGTTTGGCAGGCGAAGATCGAGCCCGACAAAGTGATGTGGGGATTGCGTTTCATTTCTTAGCAAAGCGACTGGGCGATGAAGATGAGTGACCAGCAAGTCAACGTCGCCGTCGTTGTCGTAGTCTGCGCCGGCCGCACCGCGTCCCAACCAAAGCCCTTCGAAATAGGGTCCGGCGATTGTCGAAATATCCTCAAAACGGCCGCTACCATCGTTGCAGAGTAACTGCGGATGCATCTCGTTGGGCTCTTGTGCAGGACCGAGCACGTGACCGTTGGCCACAAACAGATCTTGCGATCCGTCCAGATCGTAATCGAAGGCGACCGTTCCAAAGCCTAAGGTTTCGAAGCTGGTCGCCGCAATCCGCGTTCGTCGGCTGACGTCATCGAACAGTAGGTCGCCCAAGTTGCGATACAATGTGTTCTTTTGCGAGTAGTAGTGTGTCAAGAAGACATCGACCATACCATCTCCATCAAAGTCGGCACATGCGACACCCATGCTGGCCTCGTTGTTGCCGTCGACTGAGACGGCGCACCCGGCTGTCCGCGCCACGTTCTCGTACCGCAACTCAGGCCCGGTCCCTGTGCGTCGATAGAGCACGTTTTCAACCATGTCGTTGGCGACGTATATCTCGGGCTTGCCGTCGCCATCAAAATCAGTGACTGAAATTGCCAGGCCTTTGCCGTTAGGGGCAGTCAATCCCAGTGCCTCGGACGCTTCCGTAAACGTGCCGTCGCCATTGTTGAGATAGCCACGATCTGCGGCAGCGCCGTAGTCGCCGGGGCCGCAGTAACCCCGTTGACCGTTGTACTCGCATACCTTGAGATTGGTGATGTTCAAGTCCAGGTAATTCGTGACGAAGAGATCCAGCAACGCGTCGTCGTTCAAGTCCACCCAGGCCGGACTCGTGCCCCATTGCGGGTCGCCAACCGCCGCAATGTCGGTGACATTCTGAAAGGTGCCGTCGCCATTGTTCTTCAACAGCAGATTCGGGCCATAATTGCACACATAGAGATCAGGAAAACCATCGGCATCAAAATCACCGACGCAACAGCCCTGTCCGAAGCCTCCGTGTCCTGCCGCGGCCTCAATCGTGACGTCATCGAATCGAAAACGACCGTTGCGGAATAAGCGATTTATGTGTTCACTTTGCAGCGGATCGGGACTCTCCAACGGCCCGCCGTTGACGAGATAGAGATCGAGCCTGCCGTCCAGGTCATAGTCCAGCCAAGCCGCACCGCCACCCATGACCTCCGGCAGAAAAAAGCGGTCTTCAACTTCATCGTTGAAGAAAGTGAAGTCGATGCCTGATTGTCGCGCGACATCTAAGAACCGTGGGGGCACTTCAGGTGCCAACGGTGTAACGCGCAGCGGGACCAAAGTAAGCGGCTGTGGCGCGGCTGGTGTCTCCGGCGACAGCTGGGCAGCTGATGGCTGCTCGCGACACGCCGCAAAGGAACATGTCGCGAGCAACATCAGTGCCAGATAGACGATACGCTCGCTTTCATTCACGAAGCATTCATGACTCTCGGTGCATCAGTCCGGCAGTCCGACCGACTCGCCACCATTCCGCGTACCAAGTGCCCACCATATATCCTGGCTCACGGTGTCCGCGACGCCTCTTACCGAGCCGTCCGCCAAAGCGACGTTCACGGCCCCCGGATGTTCGCTGGATGCTGACATCAGGTTGCGACCATACCAATCGTCACCACCGTTAAAAATGTGGCAAGATACCTCGTTGGGCATCATGGTGTGGTTGTAACCATTGCCGGCGCCCATAAAGCTCCAGGCCCAGCCGGCGCCACGCATACGCCAGCGATTGGTGTCAAAATTCGCGCCCCGGCGGAGGCAGTCTTGACGCCTGGCGGCTGTGTTGTTGCCGTTGATCCAGCTGTTGACTACCTGATACCTGTGTTGCCGCGGCTCCGACCGGTTCCTTTTGTTCGTATCGCTGATCACGAATTCCGCGTAGAGCGCCGTGTTGGCGGTACCATCGGTTACGCTGGCAAACTTGACCATCGGGTCGTTTGTATCCTGGCGTGTGTCGCCAAGCGGATACCGGTTGTCGTAACGCATGAAGGCCACCATCCCGTTCCCCCGCGGAAAGTTCGTATTTGGGCTGTTTCTGCGATGCTCAATGTTCGACGTTCCAGTGTTGACGGCATACGTGAAGTTGCCGCGCCCCGATTGATGCTCCGTTGGATTCGAAGGACAGTTGAACACGCTCAGCTTCGTGCTCTGCGTCTGGATATTTTGATTGCCGTGCCAACCCCAGGGATCGTACGGCGCCTGACGCCAGTTCGTCCGATCATAAGCAGGCTGCTGCTCGAGGAAAGGCAACAACATCACTTTCTCAGACCACGACTGGGCTCGTGAGTCCGGGCCACGCTGCCAGGAACTTGCCGTGGCAAACGTCTTATACGTGTCATGGTAGTTGTGTTGGGCGAGCGCGATCTGCTTCATATTGTTCGTACAAGACATCCGTCTCGCCGCTTCACGGGCGGCCTGAACCGCAGGCAGTAACAACGCAACGAGGATTCCAATAATAGCAATCACGACGAGGAGTTCCACGAGCGTGAAACCGAGCCGTTTCCTCAAGAATCTGTTAGCAGTCATCAGCATTCCTCCTTAAGAAGTTAGATGATGCGAATACAAAACGGGAGAAAACCAATAGAATGAAACGTACAAGAAGTGTTTGACCGTTGCCGAGATATGAAGGGAGAAAACCCAGCAAATCGAAACGTTAGAAACATCTAGCTGTTAAGATAAATACGAATAAATCTAATGTCAAGTCTGTGGTGCACTTGTTGCGGGGGACCTGCAATGTTCCTGCCGGCGGGTGAAGATCCGCGACCGGAAGATCACCGATCTTAGCTGTGCCTAGTGACCCCCCGGATGAACAGGTTGCCACACCAATTTGCTAGTGCTTTGTCAAAGCTTGAAAGTGGGGTAAGCATCTTGCTCGCCTTGGGCTTGATATCCATAAATCGCAAGCTGGAAGCTCTCGCCACAGAATCACCAACCCAAAACCAGAATTGGACAGATTGTCAGCCGCCAAGGTCTTCCAGCTCAATAATGGCGTGCGATATCTCACACGAGGCTTTCATTGTTCTCGGCGAATCAATCTGGGAGTCTTCCCGGTTCGCCACCATTACGCGTGCCAAGTGCCCACCATATATCCAAGTCCACAGTTTCCGTGACGCTTCTTACCGAGCCGTCCGCCATCGCGACGTTCACGCCACCTGGATGTTCGCTGGACGCTGACATAAGGTTGCGGCCATACCAGTCGTCGCCACCATTGAAATTGAAACAAGATCGCTCGTTGGGCATCATGGTGTGATTGTAACCATTGCCTGTACCCGGGTGGCTCCAGGCCCAGCCTGCGCCACGCTGACGCCATCGAGTAGGTTCGTCAAAGACGGCACCCGTCTGATTCAAGCAATCGAGACGCGTTAGTAGAGTGTTGCCGTTGTTCCTCAATCCTACCCAACGATTGTACACCTGAAACTTTTGCTGCCGTCTGTCTGTCAAATCCCTCTTGGTCAGATCCGAGATCACAAATTCCGAGTAGAAGGCCGTGTTGGCGGTGCCATCTGTAACGCTTGAGAATCTGACGATAGCGTCGTTCGTATCTTTCCTTGGGTCGCTAAACAGAAAACGAGAGTCGTACCGCATGAAGGCCACCATGCCGTTCCCTCGAGCGTCGCCAGGAACGGTGATGCCCGTATTCTGGCTGTTTATCCGATGCGAAACGTGTGACGTTCCAGTGTTGACGGCATACGTAAAATTGGCACGTCCCCCCAGATGTTCGTTCGAATTCGAGGGGCAGTTGAATAACCCAAGCTTGACGCTCTGCGTCTGGATGTTCTGATTGCCGTGCCAACCCCAGGGATCGTACGGAGCTTGATACCAATTGATCAGATCATAGGAGTTTTGCTGCTCGACGTAAGGCAACAACATCACTTTCTCAGACCATGATTGGATTCGTGAGTCTCCAACAGTACCACCGCGATGCCAAGAACTTGCCGTGGCAAACGCCTTGAATGTGGCATGGTAGTTGTGTTGGGCGAGCGCGATCTGCTTCATGTTGTTCGTACAAGACATCCGTCTCGCCGCTCCGCGCGCCGCCTGAACAGCGGGCAGTAACAAGGCCACCAGGATTCCAATGATGGCAATCACGACAAGGAGTTCCACGAGCGTAAACCCCTGCCGTCCTCTCTGGAACTTGCTAGACATCATTTACGATCTCCTTATAGATAAAGATATGTGAGTTGATACGTTAAAGGCGCAGGAGCCGAAAGTCAAGAAAAAATACCACCCCGGGGGGCGGTATCGTTCGGTTACGCGCAGTTTGGTCGTATGCGTGCAGTGGACTGCCATTTCGTCTGATCTCCCCCCGCGGACCTTACCCATGGTTAGAATCTACTCCGGCCGCCTCATCGCGAAAACGCCTGCTTGAGTTCGTCTCGCCCGACTAGACCATCTTCATTTGCGTCGGCTTGCCGGATACGGTCGGCTCGCTCCCCTTCGATAGCCTGCATTTCTTCATTGGAAAGCCGGTCATCGTCGTCCTTGTCGTAGTTGTCGAACACCCGCCCGACGATCGCCTCTGGATCGAACCCAGCGCCGCCGCCAGCTTGCCGACCCCCACCGCCCCCGCGCCCGCCCCCGCCCCCGCGTCCGCCGCTTGGCCGTTCTGGTGGGTCGCCTTCCAGCTTGAGAACATACTCGTTCTCAGTGGCCACTCGGGAGACAACGATCCGTAGCGGAGTGGTATCAAGCGACGCATATTTCGCTGGCGTTAAGAGGGGCGGAGCAGCCGGCGCATTGATAATCTCGCTGGCGGTAACCACCACTTGATGTTCGCCCGCGTAGGCCCCATCGATGTAGCCATCGATATCGGTCCGCAATGTAAACCGCCCCTGCTCGTCCGTCCACCCGACGGAGCTACGTAGATTGCCATTGGTATGGCGAGTGCTGATCTGCGCGCCGGCCAGGGGCTTCCCCTGGTACATGACCTGTCCCGTCGCGGCGACGAGCGGAGGGTTCATCTGGATCGCCAGCCAGTTGATGCCATCAAAGAAGCCCACAAAGACGACGATACCACCGCCCAGGAGCAGTATCGGCAATACCAACTTCAGCACGTTTCCAATACGAAAACCTTGAGTGCTTGTAGGTAGGTCTGAATGCTGAGAATCGGTGTCACTCTCATCGTGTTCGCTGGGTTCGTTCATCGGTGGTTCTCCTAGCCTACTATTTCAGGGAAAATGTTTGCGGCGTGCCGCCAGCACCTAGCGGCTCAACAATGACAGAGGTTGATCCTGGCCGCAAATCGTCGATCACGGAAATGTCACCACCGGGCCATTGTATCTCAAAACGAACCTTCTCCGCATCCATTGGCACGGCAAAGATCTTGCGTGGGTCATGGCCAGAGAGATAACTTCCACCGCCCTTGACTTGCTGCAGCAGCATCTGGTCATTCCAACGCATGGTAATGGCAGCACCGATCGCATCCCGGTTGTTTCGCGTACCAACAAGCCGCAAGGAATAGGAAGCCGGTGTTGGAGCCTCGTCCGTGAGACGGTTATTTTGCAATACGGCCGGTGCGGTATCTTGATGTCCCATGACGAGATCCTGGTCACCGTCGTTGTCAAGATCCAGAACGACCAGTGCACGGCCGACATGCGACTTCGTAAAGTAGTCGCCAGCCTGTGCGCCAAGAAACTCGAATCTCTCATCGTTCTTTCGCCAGGCCAACGGTGGTTCGGCGTACGGCGCGTCTTCACCGAACAGGTGTCGATTGTCGTCGACATGTCCGTTGGTCACCACCAGATCCAATCTACCGTCCAAATCAAAGTCGGCAAAAGCAGTCCCCCAGCCGACCCAGGGATAGCCCTGCGAGTACAAACCGATTTGTTGACTCGATTCCTGGAAAAATCCGTCCGACATGTTCAGATAGAAGGAGTTGTGTTCGTTCGAGAAATTTGTGACGAACAGTTCGGGGAGCCCGTCACCTGTAACGTCCGCCGCATCGACACCCATCCCGGCCTGTACCGATCCCTTATAGTCATAGGCCACCCCAGACAATTCGGTCTCGTCGTTAAACATGCCGTTACCGCTGTTCACGAACAACGAATTGGCGTTCAAGTCGTTTCCGATATACAGGTCACAATGTCCATCACGATTTAGGTCGGCCGCAATGACCCCCTGGGCTCGTCCGCTACGACCACCGAGACCAGTCGCCAATGTGACGTCGTCAAAAGTCCCGTCTCCTCGGTTTTGAAACAAGACGTCGTCGACTGGTTCTACCGAATGGGGGCCACAGTAGACTCGTGCATTGCGCTTTCGATCACCACACCATCGGCGCGTTTCCCATGTCCACTTGGCATAGTTGCAGACGTAAAGATCCAGCAAGCCATCTTCGTCGTAGTCGAAGAAAGCGGCGCTGGTTCCCCAGCGTTCATCGTCAACCTGCGCGGCCTGCGTCACGGCTTCAAAATGGCCATCGCCCAGGTTGTGATAGAGCACATTGCTGCCGAAACAGTTCACGTAAACGTCTGGGAAACCGTCGCCGTCGTAATCCCCTATGGCAAGTCCTGCACTGTAGCCATTGTGGTCCAGTCCGCACTGCCTGGTCACCTCCTCGAAACGTGCCGATCCTAAATTGCGATAACAGCGATTGATCGGCGTCGTTCGTCCGTCTTTCAACGGAAAAGGAGTGCCCGTGGCAAAGTAGAGATCGTACAAACCGTCGAGATCGTAATCTAAAGCGGCCAACCCACTGCCGTTGGCCGCAGGGAACGGCTTTTCGGCATTGGCACCGGAATTGTGCTGAAAGTCAATTCCTGTCGACGCCGTGATGGTGGTGAACCAGCCAGGTTCGTGAGATTCCGGCTGCACGTCAACGGTGTCGAGTGGTAACCTGACCCTGGGATGTTGCCCAGGCTGGTCGACGGCCGCCTTGGTAGTTGTGTCGGCTCTTCGTAGGTGCACCACCCAGATTCCTCCGGCGGCAATAAGCAGGAGGATCGCCAATATGGGGATTGTTGATTGGAAACGCATGAACTCAGAAGTGGTCGATGGGTAGTGTCTCGATCGAGGGCAGTTTGGTGCGACGGAAGACTGCGTCCGCCAACTCGATGACGAATGTTTCTGCTGGAGCTTCCTTGAGCAAGCGTTTCAGCAGCAGTTCCGCCTCGCTCCAGTTACCGGCTGCCGCGAACCGATGAGCGCGGATGACCCGTGCCCAGAAGGAATCCGGGGATTCTAGAAACAAGACGTTGATGTCATTGTTCAGCTCTTCGATGCGCCGCTGCTTGGCTGTTATTTCTCGCCACTTCTTAATCTCATCTTCGTTCTTGAGTAGCGTGTGGGTGCGTTCAAAAAGATATCCGGTACTGTACGGAACATCGGAGAATTGCTCCAGCGGCTTGAGCCACTCAAGCGCCACGTCGGGCTGTCCCTTTTGCAGGGCGATATTGGCGAGCCCCTCTCGTGCTTTCCCATTGAGGGGTTGCAGTTGGATCGCCTTTTTCCATGCTTGAGCCGCCTTTTCCGACTCACCAAGCTGCAATGCAGCATCGCCCAACAGAACAAACGCATCAGGAGTTTCGCGGATTGCAACACTGCGTTTCAGCCGCTCGACCGCTTCGTCAGGCCTCCCCAAACGCAAAAACGTGCTGCCATATTGCAAGAAGAACTCGTCCCGTGTGACTTGCAGGTTTTCGGCATTCGGCTCATGCTTCAGAACTTCTGCGAAAGCCTTGGCCGCTTTGTCGTAGTTTCCCAGATCGCCAAGAATCGTACCGACAAATACGTTGCCACGCGCTGCTTGTGCGGGGTTTTCGGCCAGTTTCTCAACGTTGACAAGTGCGTCAGCAAGCCGGCCCAAGCGAACTTGGCAAGCTGCTGTTTCGTACAAGGCATCAGGTTCATCCGGTTCGACGTCAAGTACCCGGTTCAGTAAAGGCAGCGCACGCGACCACTGGCTCTTCATCATCAATGCGCGTCCCCAGGCGTGTACATCTTCAACATCCGCAGCTCCGATTTGATCGAACAGAACGATGGCTTTGTCGGGAAGGCCCAACGCGACGAAGGTATGGGCTTGCAATGCCATTGCACGTTGATGCCCGGGGTGCCTGTTGAGGAATCCCTCAAGAAGGTAGTGGGCGTATTTGGCATCGCCACGTTCCAGTGCCGCACTTGCTTCTCCCAACACCCGCTCCTGCCACAGATGCAGAGCCACCGTAACAAACGCAACGACGGTCACGATCACGGCGATGCGCACCAACCATCGCCTGATCTTCTTCTTCGCTGGAGGAACATTGGCAGGCGGATCAGGCTCGGCATCCTCGTTCGATTTGTGATTCGACGCTGAGTTCATGTTCGCCGAGGGCACTCCTTCTTCGCGTTTTGGCTTAGGTAGATACGCGGTTGGTGATTCCTATTTACACGAGCCTGTTGCCCGGGGTCTTGCATCCGACCGTGCCGCCATGTGCGCATTCCGCGTTGCGGTGGAGTCACCGGCAAGTCCTTCCTTCAGTGTACCAGCTGGGACTCACGTAGCTACACGTCTGTCCGTCCCACCGGTCAAGCACCTTCAGTTTGATCGAACCTCGAATGCTGCTTGGAGCTTCGCCGACTTACGCAGGATGGCGACCTTTTGTTGCCAGTGCTCCGCCAGATCTTCATTTCCCAATAGCGTATGTGCTCGCTGCATCATGTACGCTGCAGCCTCTGTGGCCAGCTGATCAGTCGCAATTGGCGCGAGCCACTGCAGCGCCGCATCTGATTCAGTTCCGCTCAAGGCCAACTCGGCCAGCCCCAGTCGCGCTTCAAGGTTGTCTTCGTCCTCTTTCACAACGTCTGACCATATGCTGGCGGCCTCGCTCTTATTTCCCACTCGATACCATGCTTCTGCCAGTTGCGTCCGAATCTCCGCACTTGGCTGCAGATCCAGGCTGCGCTGCAAATAGACCAGGGCTTGTCGTGGTCTTGCTTCTAGCATGAGATCGTCGGCGTAGCCCCGAAAGAACTCGGCAGGTTGAATCGTCAGGCCGGATGCGTCCGGCGATAGTTTCTCGATCTGCTCCCAGCTCTTGATTGCCAGGTGCGTATTGCCCAGCGATCCGTGAATCACCCCCTGATGAAAAAGGCCGTCAAGCGCATGGCCTGGCAATGATTCCAGCTCGGCAGCACTTCGCAACGCGGCGTCCGTTCGTCCCAGTTGATATCTGCAGATCGTCAGATCGCGCAAGGTCATTGCGTCATTACGTCCGATGGCATTTAATTGTTCGAGCAGCGGCAGCGCCTTATGCCATTGCCTTTGGTGGAGCAGCGAGATTGCCCACGCACGCAGCTCGTCGGGGGTGCTGGCGCCGGTCTGCGAAAAGAGTTCACTTGCCTCATCCCACTTCCGAACCGCAACGAGCGTGCGAGCCTTAAGGAGCAGTGCCCGCTGGTGACCGGGACGATGTGTGAGAAACGCATCAAGCGTTTCCAGCGCCCCACTCGGATCTCCTGATTGCAAAAGTGATTCGGCTACGACCAGCGACCGATCCTGCCACCAGGCCAAGGCGACCACAAGGACGACAACCGATATCAGCACCAGAGCGATTCTAAACGGCCGAACGAGTCGGCGATGGCGATTACGCATCAGTAGTTCCTTTTCCCATGACAGCTTTCACTGCCCGACAGCCGAACCAGCCGCCGCCTGATCGCGGGATCCGTTCCACCTGACATTTAGCCAAGGTTTGTTCGTCGAGGCCACGTCCTGGAAATTCCCTACGGCCAGGTCGGCGTCGCCGTCCCCGTCAAAATCACCGACCTCAAGAGCTACGTGGTCGAGCGACCCAATTTCCAATGAGTGCGGTTGAAAATCGCCAGGTTCAGTCTGCTCAAGCCAAATGACAGAAGGGTGGTCCGTGACGACTGATTTGGTTACCAGATTGTTTGGCATGAAACTGACTGCCACGATGTCCAGGTCGGTGTCACCATCGAGGTCGGCTGCTAAAGCGCGCTGCACGCCAACCATGTCTATGACCCGGTGGATAGAAAAAGGAAAGACGCCTTGGTTTTCCAGCCACGTGACGCCTTGAAAGGGCTTCAGGAAGTCGGTGTCAAAGTTGTCGCCGTTGCTGTACAGCACGTCAAGATCCCCGTCCTGGTCGAGATCAACAAGTTGAATTCCGCTGGAACCGTAAGACGGGTCACCCGCGGTGAAGATTCGCTCGCGTCGAAATCCACCCTGGCCGTCATTCAAGTATGCCTCGACAATCTCGTGTTCCTGGCTGATCAACGCCACGAAGTCGGAGCGTCCGTCGCCGTTCAAATCTCCAACGGGCACGTGAATGCCCCCGTGCCGGTCGTCGATGACGTGTTCACGCAACTGCGGAATGCCGTCTTCGTTGCCAAGGTTTTCGTAGAGCAAAATGCGGCCAGTCCGTAGGTGTCCAAATTCCGCAACGACCAGATCTGCATCGCCATCTTCATCAAAATCGCTTGCCCGTACGTCGGCGACACGCCCCAATCCACTGACCAGCAAGCGTTGCCGCCACAGTGACTTTGTCCGATCACGTCGCAGCCAGACCAGAGCACCGAGATGATGGTCCTCCGAAGCAAAGCTTCCCAATTCTGCCGCCACAACTTCCTCAAACCCGTCGCCGTCCAGATCACACGTGGCGAGACGAGCCGGATTCTTAAGTGTCGCCAGCAGCTCCACGGCTAGTGTAGGTTCCGCGCTCAGCACTCTGCCAATTTCACCCGATCGCATGTCACAGAAGACGAGGCTCTTCTGATCGTCGCCCGGCAATTGCAACCAACTGATCGTGGCCACTGCGGGCGGCTCGAGAAGTGGAGCAGGTGTCGCGCTTTGCTCGGACTGAAATCGCGTATTCGAAAGGCGCGTGTCCAGCGAGGGTGGCATGACGTTCAGCTCCAGAGGTGCCAGCGACTGGTAGTAGGCCGTCACATCTTGTATGGAAGGTGCCGTCAGGTCCGATCGAAACGACTCGAAGTAGAAGTTGAAACCACGCTCCACCTCACGTGGCCACGACTGTTGTGGAATACTGTCAGGCGACGGCGTCGCGTGGCAATCCCCACAAAAGGCATCGATCTGTGGCTTCAGTGCTGCCACCTCAACAGCAGGTGATGGGATGGGCGTTGTTGTGACTGGGTCGCCGCCTTGTTGTCGACACCCCACAACCAGCACGATCACAAGTATGCCAAGCAATCGCTGGGCCTTGAGCCGCATAAGGAACAATCTCCCGTCAATCAATTCAATTCTTTCCCGCTCCTCCGCGCCAGATTGGTCGCGAAGTTGCCTTCAAGTCGGCAACGTATCTGATCGTGCCATTCCAACGATTGCCTGTCACTTTTTACCGATCGTCCTGGCGAAGAAGTGCTCCATCTCAGGGCCCGTTTCCTTGGCGTTTTTCATAAAGACACCATGGCCAGAGCCGTCAGTGAAGCGCCGGTAAGTAACGTCTTTCGCACCGGCTTTTCTAAGTGCTTCAACGAAGTTGTCAGAGTTGCTGACGTTCACCGTCCTGTCCGATGCTTCGTGAAAGAGGAGAAAAGGCGGGGCACCTGCGCTAACGTAGCTCATCGGTGCGATCAGCTTCCTGTCTTCCTCTGATCCGCCGCGGACATTCGGCGTTGTAGGCGTCGCCGAAGCAGCAACGGCAGCAACGGCGCTGGAATACTCTTGCCAGGGTCCGTCTCCGTCCAGGCGTTTTTCACTGTGAGAAACACCCAACATGGCCACGAGGTGCGCGCCGGCCGAATTGCCGTAGGCACCAATCCGATCGGGCGCGACGTTGTATTTATCGGCGTGGGCGCGAAGCCAACGCACCGCACATTTGACGTCCTCGATGCAAGGGAGTTTCGAACTATCAAGTCGATAATTGACGGAGACGCAGACGTACCCTTTGGCGGCGTAGTCGAGAGCCTGACCAATGAAGTTCTGTGTTCGCTTATCACCGCCGACCCAACCGCCGCCATGAACAAAGACGATCGCGGGCCGACGTGCCTCGGAGGCCTCAGAAGGTCTGGCGAGATCAAGCTTCCAAGCGTCATTGCCTTCGCGGTAGGCGATGTTCAGTTCGACGGTTACTCCGTCGGCTGCACGCTGGCGCACTTGCCCGTCGGACAATCCTGATCGAGCTCGGCGCGTCCGGTTTACGGTACTCGACAGTCGGTCGGCGAGTTTGCTTAGTTCGGCACGGTCCAAGTAGCCATCGCTGTTGACATCGTTGCGGCGGAAGTTGGACTTCATGAGCCCCGTCGACTCGGCGAGTGCGATTCTTCCGTCCTTGTTTGTGTCCTGTCGCGCGAACCAGTTGGTGACGCGCTGCTCGCGAGAAATCCGTGGGTCGCTTCGCGTGCGCTGGGCGTCCTGGGCGAGCGTTGTAACGGCAGTCAAAAGCGTGGTGACCACGATGGTAATTCGGAGTTTCATGGGCGTTCTTCTTATCGCGGGTTATGGGGTTGCCACGAGGCAGCCATCATTATAGCCACGACTGATGCCGAAACTGTACCACACCTGTTCGGGCCTTAAGTGAAGTTTGTATTCAGTTTGCAAGTCGGCTAAAATTCGCCGCTGGCCATTGGCGGCATGTCGATCGTAACTCGGCCCTTACATGCAAGGATCTACGAATGCTCAGGCCATCTGTACTTACCAGCGGTTTGATCGTTGTCCTCTCAGCTTTCGCGGCCGCACAGGACGTGGGGACCAAGGCGGAAACTGATCGCAATCGCGCTGTCTTTCCGGACGACGAGGATGCGGTCGGACAGCGACAATCGCTGTTGGCGGAAATCAAACCGTTTGTCGACAGACAATCGCGACCACCAAACATCGTGCTCATTCTGGCGGACGATCTTGGTTACGCCGACATCGGGGTCCACGGTTCAAAGACCATCCCGACACCTCACATTGACGGCATCGCGGAAGGGGGAGTCCGTTTCTCGAACGCCTATGTTACGGCGGCGAGTTGCAGCCCGTCGCGAGCTGGTTTATTGACCGGGCGGTATCAACAGAGGGTTGGATTCGAGTTTAACACAGCGGGTGGAGCGATCACGCATCGCCTGTATCGCGGCCTGGACCCATCGGCCGTGACGTTGGCCGATGTTCTGCGGAAGGCTGGTTACAAAACGGGTATGTTTGGGAAGTGGCACTTGGGAACACGCAGCCACTTGCATCCCTTGTCGCGCGGATTTGATCGGTTCTTTGGCTTTCTGGCAGGAGCCCACTCGTTCTTCCCCGCCCAAAGCGAAGAGCCGATTTATTCAACCATGATGCGTGGTAGGACTGCTTTGAATGAACCGGATTACCTGACCGACGCCATCGCGCGCGAGGCAGTTCGCTTCATCAAGCAGAACTGTAAAGCCGCGTTCTTCGCGTACGTGCCCTTCAACGCCGTCCATACGCCAATCGAAGCGACCGAGAAATACGAACAGCGGTTTGCGGGCGAAAGGAACCCGAAGCAGCGAGCTTATAACGCCATGACGAGTGCGTTGGATGATGCCGTCGGATCAATCTTGAGTGCTGTATCGGAGAATAATCTGGACGACAACACGCTGGTCGTTTTCTTGAACGACAACGGCGGACCAATCTACACGGGAGTTCAAAGTAACGGGGCGCTCCGCTTGGGCAAGCTCTTCCTTTTCGAAGGCGGCGTCCGCGTCCCTATGCTCATGCGCTGGAACGGCGTCTTTCAACCTGGGACCGTTTACGATCAAACGGTAAGTTCGCTCGACTTGTTTCCGTCAATCTGCAGCGCCGCCGGCATCCGTCTTCCGGAACAACTGTCGCTAGATGGTGTCGATCTTTCTCCGTACGTAAAAGGCAAAAAAACAGGCGAACCACATCACAAACTGTTTTGGAGCAATGGACCTAACCGAGCCATGCGCATGGGCAACTGGAAGCTTGTCCAATCCCATGACCACGTCTGGTTGTTCGATCTCGGGGCCGACCTTGGCGAGAAGAAGAACCTCAGCCAGTCGCATCCTGAGGTCGTCAAAAAGATGCTGCGCGAATTGGACCTGTGGCAAGTGCAAATGCCGGCACCCGCGTGGCCCAGCAAACCGAGACGACGCAAGGTCAGAACGGCCGGTGGAGTCTACGAGCTGAACATTTAACTGAATCTGTCTGTGAGTCGATCCAACCAGTGAAGTTCTTGCCGTTCATCTATCAGTGTCGGCGGACTTCGCTTCTTCTGTGTCCGTGAGTTGTCGCTGGAATTCCAGTCTCGCTCGCGCGCGGAGCAGTTCTTTTTGCGCTTGGTCTACATCGAGGTTCCGGAGTTCAAGTCCCCGAGCCGTGGCGAACCCTTTCGCGACCATTCTTTTGAGCTGATCTTGTTTCGACATTACATCGGCAAGTCGAATCTCGGCGTGCGTGACGCCCAACTCCAACGAGAATCTGCGGTCCATCTGTGCGGCCTTGGCGATATTGACCTGCGCTCGTGCACGCACCACTGCCAGACGGTCGCTTGCAACTTGGTTCTCCGTGGCAGCGCCTCGCTTGAACAACCGCTCGCTTTCCTTAAGCTGTTCCTCGGCAAAGTTCAACACGGCTTTCGCCTCCATCACGGAAACCGCCGGGAAGTGATTTGATCCCATCGACTGACGTTCTAACCGTGTTACGCGTGCTTGCAGGCGTTCGATCATCTGTTCAAGTCGAATAACTTCGGCCTGCCTGGAGACTCGTTGGCCACTAATTCGGTCGCGACTTTCATCGAGTTCTCGTTTGATACGATTTGCATCACGAGACTGCGCCCAGGTGACTTGTGTGCAACAAGAGACCAAGAAGGTCACAACAATCAGCCGGATGTAAAAGCGGGAGTTCATTGATTTGTCCTCATCCCAGGAAAGTTTTGAACGTGTTTGCACGCATTAGCAGATTGACACATCATTCATAGTCGGCGTTCGCAGAGAGGCTGTGAATTAGTTGTAGGCCGGCATAATGAACCTCCGATGTTCCATCCTTGGATGGCGCCTAATCAGTTGTCGCGTTGGGTGATCGGATCGACTATAGTTTGAGTCCCGACCATGATCGTTTTAAACCAGGCAAGTACTGCGAAGCAAGACTTGCTGGGTCATGCCTAATTTCACCAATCAACGAAGAAGTACATCATGACACTCCGAAACCGCCCGGTCTTCTTGTTCGTCCCTTTTGCTCTGGTTTGCCTGGTCACCACGGTGCGGGCCGATGTGAAACTGGCATCAGTTTTTGGCGACAATGAATCCGGTCGGCGCGAATCTCTATAACAAGGAAGGCATCCCTGCATCGCCATTCAGGACCGGCAGTTGGTAGTTGAAGAAGCTCATCGACGCGACCGCGCCTACTCTACGTCGGAGTCGTCCCGTTAATATACCACTGAAAGAACGTTGCTATCGGGCTCTCACGATGCTGAGCTTGATCTTGGCGGGTGAGACGGT
>JASLPZ010000137.1:0-17462 GCA_030744725.1 Pirellulaceae bacterium | reverse complement strand
ACCAGCGCAATTGCGCACACCATCGACGACCTTCATATGCTCGAAAAAGCGCGACACCTCTCTGGTCTTCCAACCAGTTTCACGGTTCTCCTTCTTTTGGCGACCTTCGTGTTGTGGTCAGCTCCGGGCCACACCTCTGAGCTCCGAAGGACAGCCATCGTCAGGGCCGTCGAAGCGACGATTCCTTCGGTCGTCAACATTCACGGTCAAAAAACGAATGATTCAGCAGAAACTTCGGCGCGTGTCAACGGAATGGGGACTGGGATTGTCATCGACGAGCGTGGTTATATCCTGACGAATTACCATGTGGTCGAAGGCGTCGAACGGATCCAAGTTTCGACACGATCAGGCAAGACGGTTCTGGCGCGTTTGGTTGGACAAGATCATGCCACCGACCTGGCGATTATTCGCATCGACGTCGCCACGGGGCTGCCCGTCATCCGAATGGGAACGTCCAACGATCTAATGTTGGGCGAGCCCGTGATTGCAATCGGCAACGCGTACGGTTATCCCCATACGATAACGCGCGGAATCATCAGCCAGTTGCATCGACCCGTTCAGGTCAGTGAAGACCAAAAGTACCTGGACCTGATTCAAACGGACGCCAGCATCAATCCCGGCAATTCCGGCGGTCCATTGCTGAATATTGATGGCGACGTCATCGGAATCAACGTGGCGGTGCGTGTAGGTGCCCAGGGGATTGGTTTTGCCGTTCCTATCGACCAAGCGATCGAAGTCGCCTCACGACTCCTGAACGCGCACATTTCTAAACAGATTCATCATGGCGTCGTCGGCAAGACGGTGGCGACAGAACACAAGACCAAGTTCGTCATCACATCTGTCTCTGGCAATAGCCCTGCCAGCCGTAGTGGGTTGCAACCTGGAGATGTCATCTCGTCGATTGACGAGCAACCCGTTTACCGTCCGTTGGATTTTGAACGCAAATTGCTGGATCATTCGGCCGGCGAGGAACTAGCCCTCGAGATCCATCGCAACGACCAGCCGGTCTCAGTGAATCTGATGCTGGCCAGTTCGACACGGCAGCAGCGCCCGATTTCGCTTTCTCAGCGCATCTGGTCGCAACTGGGATTACGGCTTGTTCCCGCTGGTCAGCAGACGTTCTCGCGCGGCAATTCTCGATATCGAGGAGGGCTGAAGGTTGTCGATGTGCTTGTTGATGGCGTTTCGGCCCAGCAGGGCATTCGCTATGGAGACGTTTTGGTCGGTATACAGAAATGGGAGACTGTCTCGTTGGACAACGTCGCCTACATCCTGGACAGCGATCACGTCAAGCGTGGTTCGCCGCTGAAGTTCTACGTAATTCGCAATGGCGAAACGCTGTTCGGGCACTTGCAAATCGATTGATCACGTTGGTCCGAAGCACTGCCTCGTTGGGTCGTGTCTTATTGACACTGTACCACCCCATTGGCCAAGTTGGCCTTTCCGGCCCATAATCTCTGTTATGGAGCCGCTCATTGTGCAATGGTTGCGAGACCGTTATCCCTTGTCCGACGTTGTGCGCCTCGGGATTGGCGATGACGCCACGCTACTCGACTTATCAAACGCGCCCCGTGCCGTGGTCACGACGGATATGCTCATGGACGGAGTCGATTTCGAAGTCGATCGATGCGGCCCGTCGCGCGTTGGACGCAAAGCACTTGCCGTCAATCTCAGCGATCTAGCGGCCATGGCGGCACGTCCAGTAGCCGCACTTGTTTCGCTCGCTCTGCCACGAACCGCCGATCTAGAATTTGTTAAGTCTCTGTATCAGGCAATGGAGTCGTTGGCGAGCGAATTTGACGTGACGATCGCCGGCGGCGACACGAACTGCTGGGATCAGCCACTGGTCGTCAGCGTGACAGCGATCGGACAGACCACTGCCAAAGGGCCGTTGTTACGCAGCGGCGCCGTTGCAGATGACGAGATCTTGGTAACGGGAGTGTTTGGTGGGAGTATCCTGGGGCATCACTTTGATTTTCAACCTCGGGTTGCTGAAGCGTTGCTGCTCCACAAGGACTTCGAATTGCACGCGGGCATGGATGTCAGTGATGGGTTGTCGCTCGACCTCGCGCGGCTGGCCGAGGCGAGTGGTTGTGGCGCGGAAGTCGATCTCAACCTGGTGCCGATTGCGTCGGCCGCTCACGCACTTGCTGCTCGAGACGGAGAGTCTGCCTTGCAGCATGCCCTGTCGGACGGCGAAGACTTCGAGCTGATTCTGGCGGTTCCCAGTGAGACCGCACGACACCTCCTGGCCGAGCAACCGCTCGGAATACCGCTGACCCGCATTGGCAAGTTTGTGGTGGACGCCGGCCTCTGGCAGCGCCGCGCCTCGGGCGATCGAATTCCGCTGGCACCGCAGGGCTATTTGCATGGAGCGGGCTCATGAGTCCATTCGAATTTCACGCGCCAACTCTTGCACACACCGATCAGCTTGGTGCAGCGTTGGCCGCCGTGCTTCCTGCTGCGACGACCGTCGCCCTTGGCGGCACGTTGGGTGCGGGAAAGACCCGCCTGGTGCAAGCAATTGCGGCGGGTTTCAATGTGCCCAGATCTGAAGTGGTCAGCCCAACCTACGTGCTCTGCCACGAATACGAGGGACGACTTCCAATCTACCATCTGGACGTTTATCGCTTGTGCGACGATGACGAATTCCTGGAGCTGGGGCCGGAAGAATATTTTGAATCGGCGGGGATCACGCTGATCGAATGGGCGGACCGTGTCGTCGACTGCCTGCCTCGCGATCGTCTTGAGATCAACATTCAGATCACTGGCACCTCACAACGCCGATTCGAAATCACCGCGACAGGGGCGCGTGCCGAAGCGATTCTCGAAGCGTTGCAGGCGAAGCTCAAGGTCACAGTATGAACTTCGTCAGGTCTTCGTCCTCGGCCACGGATTGCAGGCGGTCGTCCACGTAGGCCGCATTGACGACGACTTTACCCATCTTCATTTCCGGTGCCTCGAAACTGAGTTCTTCCAGCAATCGCTCCATGATCGTGTAGAGCCTCCGCGCACCGATATTCTGGGTCGACTGATTGACTTGAAAGGCATACGAGGCGAGTGCTTCGATGGCGTCATCGGTAAATTCGATTTGCACACCCTCGGTCTCCATTAACGCAACATACTGTTTGGTCAGCGAACACTTCGGTTCGGTCAGGATGCGCATGAAGTCTTCCTTGACAAGGTCACTCAGTTCGACGCGAATCGGAAATCGCCCCTGTAATTCCGGCATCAATTCACTGGGTTTGCTGCGATGAAACGCGCCGGCGGCAATGAACAGAATATGATCTGTCGACACATAGCCGTAACGTGTCTGAACGGTCGTGCCTTCGACGATCGGCAGCAAGTCGCGCTGAACACCTTGACGCGAGACATCCGCGTTCTTTGAATCGCTGGCGACCACCTTGTCCAACTCATCCACAAAAATGATTCCCAGATTGCCAGCCAGATCGATAGCCGCCGCGTTAATCTTCTCCGGATCCAGCAGCGTCTCGCATTCCTGTTCGAACAACACTTCACGTGCCTCAGCAACGGTCAAATCGCGGCTCGATGTCTGCTTGGGCATGATCTTCTCAAACATACCCTGAATGTCCATGTCCATGTGTTCCACGCCGATACCGCCCAGCATGACGGGAGTCGCCTTCTGTTCGACGGTCAATTCAACGTGGCGCTGATCTAATTCGCCAGTCAGCAACATGGCACGCATCTTCTCTCGCGTGCGCTCGTATTGGTCCATCGAATCGGTTTCGCCGTCATCCGCATTGAAGGCCAACGGTTGCGGTACTAAGAGATCCAACAAACGGTCGTTTACCCGTTGCCTCGCTTCGGTTTCGACATGCTTTCGCTCTTTCTCGCGGATCAGGCCGATTGCATTTTCGACCAATTCTCGCACCATGCTTTCGACATCGCGACCGTAATACCCAACTTCCGTATACTTCGTTGCCTCGACCTTGATGAACGGCGCACCGGTCAATTTCGCCAAACGACGAGCGATCTCGGTCTTGCCGACGCCAGTCGGACCGATCATGAGAATATTCTTGGGCGCGACTTCCGTGCGCATCTCTTCGGACAACTTCTGACGGCGCCAGCGATTCCGAATCGCCACCGCCACGGCCCGCTTGGCATCGGCCTGGCCAACAATGTAACGATCAAGTTCCTCAACAACCTGGCGAGGTGTACGTTCTGGCGGTTGATCCGAGTTTTCGGGCGAACCGAGAAGATTCAACACGCTAACTCCTCCACGTGAATGTTGGTGTTTGTGTAAATGTCGATAGAAGCGGCGATTTCCAACGCGGTCTTGACAATCTCGGCAGCCGACAACTCCGAGTGATCGATCAATGCTCGCGCGGCCGCAATCGCAAAATTGCCGCCCGACCCAATCCCCACAATTCCGTCGGTGGGTTGAATCACGTCGCCAGTGCCACTGACAAGCAGCGTGCATTTGCTGTCGGTCACCGCCATCAGCGCTTCCAGTCGCCGAAGGGCGCGATCGGTTCGCCAGTCCTTGGCGAGTTCAGTCGCGGCGCGCGGGACATTCGAAGGATAGTCTTTGAGCTTCTCTTCAAATCGCTCCATCAGCGCGAAAGCGTCCGCTGATGTACCTGCAAAGCCACACAAGACTTGCCCGTCGAGGAGCGGGCGAATCTTTACGGCGTCTGCCTTCATGATGGCCGTACCTAGCGTAACCTGCCCATCGCCACCCATCGCAACTTGGCCGTCTTTGCGAACCGTCAAGATCGTTGTCGCGTGAAATCTCATGATGCCGTTCTATTTGAAGTGCTCGATGGTTGATCGTTTATCCAAGCCCTTGGGCTGATGCCGGTCTGCTATTCGTCCGCCACATTGACATAGACCTTTAAGGCCGTTTTCTCTTCGACCAACAGCCGCATCATTTCCACGTGGTTGTCCAATCCATCGACGGGATTCGTCAAGATTTTCTCGATGACTCCGGGAAACATGACTTCGCCGAGCGCCATTTCTTTGATGCCCGCTTCAAAATGTTCACGATTGGCATTGACCGAACCCAAAAGCAACTTGTTGCCTAGCACCCAATCGATATTTATTTGATCGGTCGGCACTTCCGTGCCCGTGTTGCCGCCCGTAAGGCTGGTCCAGACCAACACACCATTGTGTCCCAACGCGCGCATGGCCTGAAAAGCCATGGCGCTGGAACCTGTTGCATCAACGATCAAATCCGCTTTGCCAACTCGTTCGGTTAGCTCTTCCAAAGGGGTTTCCGTCGTGCAGACATAGCTGGCTTCCAGCCCTTCGACGATTTGTGAATTCCGGGTCGGTGGCTCGGACCGTGCCAGCGTGTAGACGTCCAGGCCTCGCAACTTCAGGACCAGTGTGGCGAGCAGTCCGATCTGGCCCGCTCCCATAATGTAAGCAACTTGAGGTCGCCAGACCTTCATGCGGCGCTGGACTTCGTAGGCTTGCTGCACCGCCTTTGCCGCACAACTCATCGGCTCCATCAGAACGTGCAAATGCTTGAGACCCGGCGGTACCTTGACAATATACTCGGGGGACTCAACAAAGTACTCCGTCAGATAACCGTGTAACAGGTTAATGCCACGTTCGAAATAGACTTCTTCGCTGGTCATATCGTACGTGCCGATCTGATCGTAGATCGACCCGCCAGGCCGACGAACCGTTGCTGTCACATAGTCGCCCGGCTTGAAGCCGCGCACTTTCGGGCCAACTTGTTCGACAACACCAAACGACTCGTGTCCCAGGACCAGGTAATCGCAGCCTGGAGGCGCCTTGCCATAAAGGGCGTCATTGATCTCTCGATCGGTGGCATCGACACCCACTTTGAGGACACGAACCAGAACTCCTCTGCCATCCGGAATGTCTGTCACCGACGGTTTGGGAATATCTTCCAGATGGACGCTGTTTGGCTTTCCAGGAGTAACCGCAATCGCTTTCATTTCCGCTTCATTCACCGTAGTAAGGGAGAAAAAGTGCACGAACCACGCAGTATGGCAAGTGCCTGCCAGATTGACAATGCGGTGGAAATCGCCCCGTGGCGCCTGGCCGAGCAAAACAACCTGTAATCCGCGGCCTAGCTGGGCTGCTATCGATCTCGACCGACTAATTGCTGGCGTCGTCTTCCAGGTGGAGATCAATCCAAACCAACCGGTGGTCCGATGCAGCGATTGCGGCATGACCATCATCGCCGGGCGAGGGCCAGAAGACACCGCTGTTGGCGACCTGCAAGGACCGGCTGGCCAGCACGTAGTCAAGTCGCAGATTGCCGACGCTCAGGTCGTTGGCGAAGTCGGACGTATCGTGCGCAGGATCGCCCCGCTGCCCGTCATTGGCTCCTCCATCCATGCGTGACTTGACGACTGCACCGCGGCTGGACGGGACCGTCCCCTGATGCACTCGCAGATGATCCAGCAGCTGGCGAATCGCCGCGTTTCGACTGTCGCCATCAAACGGATCGGCGTTCATGTCGCCGGCGACAACAAACAGATCGTCTTGCTGGAGGCCACCGCGGCGCCCCTGGTCGTCATAGATGTAGTTGCTTCGCCGCGGATCAATGTAATCCGCCAGCAAACGGATCTCGTCGTGGTTGCGTAACCCGTTGCGATCTTCCGGGCCATCAAACACTGGCGGCGTTGGATGCGCCACAACCAAGCGCACGGTCTGCAGCCCACACATGATCGGCAGGTCCCAGATGCTCTTGGACGGGAGCCGAAGCACTGCACGTGCCTCTGCAGAATAAAATGGCTGGCGGCTGACTGGGGCGAGCGGAAAGCGGGCGGCCGGCATGTCTTTCCAAAGAAACGTACGAAAGGTACGAATCTTCTCCTTGGCGATCGGCAACTTCGAGAACACGACCATGCCGTACTGCCCCGCAAAGCGACCGAAGCCGAACGCGTCACCGGCCCCGGTTGTGTTGCCGTCTCCGTTCAAATCCAAACCGCTTGCAATTCCCGTGTTCTGGGGCGCGATGAAGCTGTGACCAAATTGGATTGGCGGTTGATTGGATTGGCTGACCTGCAAATAGTGCCGCTGAAACGACTCGACGGTTTCCCCGGTTTCGTCGTAGTCAAATTCGTTAATCAACAGCACATCCGGTTGAACCCGCTGAATGACCTCGGCGATTCGCTGTGCCTGTTTGTTCGAGCCTGTGGACAGGTCTTTTTTCAATTGGCCGGGCGAGTCACGGTACAAAGAGGTGTTGAAGGTCGCAAAACGAACCGTGATCTGCTCGTGGGAGAATGCTTGGGGGTGCAGAAAAAGATACAGCACCAGCGAACAACAACATCGCGAGAGCCAGCGCCAGCCACCGAACGGCCACGTGATCAACCGATCGGGGCATTGGTCTCTACATCTCATTTAGATCAATTCGGGAATCGGCTGCGCATCCCTGTCGACCAGATAGCGCGGGCGTCCTTGCGCGTCACGAACCGTAGACGAGTTGGCATTGATTCCCAGATTGTGATACAGCGTCGAGAAGACTTCCGCAAACGAAACGGGGCGACTGACCGCTTCACCGCCCAGCCGGTCAGTGGCACCGATGACCTGTCCCATCGGCATTCCGCCTCCAGCCAGCAAGGCCATCGCTACGCGTGGCCAATGATCACGACCTACCTGCTTGCTGATCTTGGGCGTTCTTCCGAATTCGCCCCAGACCAATACTGAAACGTCTTTATCCAAACCGCGGCTGTGAAGGTCTTCGACCAAGGCGGTGATTGCCTTGTCGAAAACAGGAAAGTCTTCGCGTTCGCGATTGAAGATTGTGTTATACGATCCGCCGTGCCAATCCCACTTGCTGTAGTTGACGGTCACAACACGCGCACCCGCTTCGACCAACCTGCGTGCCGTGAGGAAACTCTGCGGAACGCGGGGAGCGCCGTTTCCGTCAATCCGCTTGACGTCGTCGCCGGTACCATACCGCGCGACCGTCACAGGATCCTCTTTGGAAAGGTCCAACGCGTCGGCCAACTTTGACGATGTCAAAATCCCCATCGCCTGCTTGTTGAACGCGTCCAACCCTTCCATCTTTCCACTGGCATCGGCAGCGCGACGGAAGCGGTCGACACTGGCCAATAGCGTTTCACGATCAGAGAGGCGATCGTAGGTGATTCCCTGCAACTCCATGTCGCTTCGGGTGGGGCCCATCGGCCGGAATGACGACTGAGAGATCCCCAACATGCCGGGACCGGGTTCGTTGTACGGACCGTGCGTGCATTCGTAACAGAGACTAACAAACGGCGGAGTGGCCCGATGCACCGGACCGAGCACCTTGCTGACGATGCTGCCAAAGGGCGACCAGCCACCCGGCGGTGCCAGATCCTTCGGCTTGCGTCCCGTATAGCACTGAAATGCATCGTGTCCGCTCTGTGCGTCGACCAACGAGCGGATTACCGAGAATCTGTCCATCATTCGCGCCATCTGCGGGAAGTGCTCGCAAATCTCGATCCCCGGCACGTTCGTTTCAATAGGGCGATGTGGGCCGGCAATCTCGACCGGCGCGTTTGGCTTCAGGTCGAACATGTCCTGATGAGGCGGACCACCGACCAGATAGATCAAGATCACGGACTTGTGCGAGTTGCGAATCCCCGCCTGCGATTCCGCGGCAAGCAGTTGAGGCAGCGTCAGGCCCGTGGCCCCAAGCGCCCCAATCTTCAAAAAATTTCGCCGAGAAATGCCGTCGCAAAACTCGTTGGCCGCTTCGCGGGGACCGTAAATCGTGAGCATCTTCAGCGTCTCCTGGGGCGGCGCCAGCCGGATTGGTGTGGCGTACGAATCCACAACTCCACTGCAGATCAACGTATCAAAGCAGGTAGATGGGTGCAATCTTATTTTCGGCGATCTTGCCGCACCAACTCGGCGCAAAACCAGCTGCTCAAGCAGTTTGCCTTGTCAAGGCATCGTCACGGGATTGCCGTCGTGCCGAACGCAGAGGTTGCGAAACGTAGCGCCATCGACTTCCCAAGGGATATGGTGCACCGAACCATCAACCATCACCACGTTGATGCCACCGGGATGCCGCGACCCAAAGATTTGGGAGGAACTTGTCAGCGAGTGCTCCTTGTCTTTGCGAGGTGGCCGAGCGCCATGGCGAACGATGTCGACCTCCCAGCCTGTGTTGACGAACGGTTCGTTGTCGTCGCAGCAATGGCCGATGCCGCCCAATTTGTTGGGATGAAGTTGCTTCTCGCCAACCAAGATCGTACTGGATGTGCCGTCGGTCACCGATCTCATCGCGATCTGCAGTCGATTGGATTGTACCAACATGCCATTGGTGTTGGTACGGTTGGTACTGGAACCCGAGTTGCCGGCATAATCAAGGCGGCTCGTATTGTTGTACAAGTTCGCCGCGCGGCGCGTGGGGCAATACAAGGTCGGAACGGGTGTCGCATAAACCACTGCGTTGCTCGTTTGATCCATCAGATTCTGTTGTTCCATGTAGGGCAAGATGTAATAGGCCCAAGTCCAGTAGTCGCGAATTGAAGAGTTGCAGCAAGAATTAGGAAAGTTTCGTCCAGCCCAGGGGAACTGTTTGAACGAATCGTGGTAAAGCTGGAATGCCAAACCAATCTGCTTGACGTTGTTGGCGCACTGCATACGTCGCGCGGCTTCCCGCGCCGCCTGCACGGCTGGCAGGAGTAGCGCGACGAGAATTCCAATGATGGCGATGACAACCAGTAGTTCGACCAACGTAAAACCGCTCCTTCGCCGACTCATGACAAGCTCCTAAAACTGTGAAGAATCTGAAGAAAACTCGATTAAGACTTGCCCTCTTCTTCTGCCGCCGCACCCTCAACTTGGTCCAGGATCTCCTGCTCTTGCTCGGGACTGAGCGTAGCGGGCTCAGCCGGCCCGGTACTCGCGCTGCAGCCGAGACACGAGGTGATTGCGATGATGGTAATCGTGATGAAAAAAAGTCGCATCGGTCGTTCCCCAGGACTGAGCGGCATGTGAAGGGCGCATGAGGGTACTGTATCAAGCCTCAGGATATCCACCAGATCGGTGGGGCGTCAACGAAAAAGAACTTGGTACGAACACTTTATTAAACTGGTTTTTGCGGGAGAGATGGATGCCGAACGCCTGTGCAACTTGGTCTAGCGGGGCTCTGCTTCGGATCGACGAGAGCTATCACTCGGTTGCGGTGCCCCCCCGGGCAGACTTTTTCGCTTTTTAGTTGTCAGTTTGCTACGGATTTCACATCATGTCACCTCTCCGGGAGGGAGAGGTGACCGGATCTTAACTCTTGAGGCAAGAGAGGCTTAAAAGCGAAAAAGTCTGCGGGGTCGAGAACTTGACTCATTTGTGAAGAAAACCCCGATCGGCTCCGTGATGACCGGATGCAAGCTTTCTAGTTCGGCGGAAGGTCGATGGCCACTTCAGCGCTAAATACCAGGAACGGATCACCGCGGCCGATGGTCTCGGCCAGCTTGCCAATCGTCCGTTGCAGGCGTCCCTGAAAGAGAGGTTTCTGTTGGAACGAAATCGTCACGACCTGGTCCAGATCCAGCATCTCATCGTTCAAACGGATAACCAGCCGGTCGACATCACCCATCTCAACGTCAATCGTCTGTTGCTCCCGCGTCGCGATCACTTGTGATCTTGCTTTTCGATTTTTCTCATCCACAGCCAACCAATAGAAGCTCGCGTGCGTGACGTCGTCCTGTTTCCAGACGATCTTTTGCGGCAGAGGATTGCGATTGAAGCCGGCGAGCCATGGTAGCGCGGCCGCATCTTCACGGTCCATCCAATGCCCTTTGTCCGGATAGATCTTGACCTGGTGCCGATATCCTTGTGGGTCTGTCTGTCGCAGGTCAGCGAGTTTCTTTTCCCAGTCGGCAGCGACCTTGTTACGATTGTAGGCGCTGTCGCGGCCACCCATATACAACGCGAATCCGATGTTTCGCAGCCCCAGCGGTGACGTTTCGTTCGGGTGACCTGCCATCATCGCTGCGGCGGCCAGGCGGTCGGCCATGCGGGGCGCGAGCTGAAAGACGCCGTCGCCGCCCGCCGAATAGCCCATGATGTAGACGCGATTCGGATTGACGCCCTCCAAGACGATCAAGTTCTCAATGAGCCGCTCGAACATTCCATCGATGTGCGATTGGTGCCAGAGATTCCAGGTGTTGGTAGGTGCTCGAGGAACCAGGTAGATCCCCTCTTCCAATTGATAAAGGCGCTTTTGATTTTCCCACTGCCGGTCGTTGACGGGCTTGGGCGCACCCCCGCCACCATGCATTGAAATGTAGAGACTCCAGCCGCCCGCTGGCTTCTCACCAAACTTCTTCAGGAAGAACGGCATTTTCAAGTTGCCATCCTGTAAACTACCCGTCTTCATCTCGGCCGCACGGTCGCGCTGAATCCGTTTTGCATGGTCGTCCCATAAATGTTGTTGCGCATGTTTGGCATCGGCCCGTGAAATCGGTGTTGCGGAGAACGGCAGTTCCTTCAAATCAAGGCGTTTGGTGAAATCAACCACCAGATACTCGTCGAGCGCGCCAATCGCAGCGGCGGACTTTGCCTCATCGACCGGTGTGGTGGCCGGTCGCTGACCAGCGTCAAATTCAAAGGTGAACAGTTTTTCGCCTGTTGCTGTCTTGATCTTCTTCTTAAGGACCCGATCAGCTGTTCGTACCTCCACGTCAAATTCCTGGTTCTGGTTCAACACACCGGTCAAGTGATCGTTGGCGTCGAAGCGTTCGTCTTTCGACGTGCCTCGAAACAGCGTCTTTCCGGCTTGCGAAACCGTGATGCTGGCCGCACAGCGATCCATGACAGGTGCGACCAACACTCGAAACATGGCGAGTGCCTTCCCGGCGGGAACTTCCTGAACATCTTTCGTGTAGCGATCCGTCACGTTGACAGCAAAGATGTAGTCAATGTCCTTTCCCCAGGCCAGTGGAAAACGCTGCGGCGTTGGTTTGAAGCTGACCGCATAGATGGCGTGAAGCGGGTGGTCGCGTTGGGCCGTCGTCGCGCGTCCAGCAAACCAGGCGCGATCCAGTTGATCGCCCGTTGGTTCCGCCGCACCAGTGAAATGCCAACCATCGTCCCAGATCTCCACCCATGAATGATTACCGCTCTTGTTCGTCCACAACGGTGTACCGACAAACCGTGCGGGAACTCCAACCGACCGGCAGGCATCCACCAACAGCACGGACAAACCGCTGCACGATGCCAGGCCCGACTCAATTGACTCGTAGGGGCTTTGATCCGCTTTGCGCCGTTTTGTCGAGTACTTCACCTTCAATTGAGGGAAGATCTTCTGATTCAAAGTGGCCGCGGCCGCTGATGGCGATTTCGACTCTTTGACAAGGCCCGAGAACCGCTCTCGGAAATCACTCCGCCAATTGTCACGACGTTCATTGATGCTTGCGTAGGGAAGCACGTTGTTCAAAAACACGTCTTTGGGCAGCTTTTCTTTCCAGGGCGCTTCAGCCCAGGAATGATATGCCACTCGGACGTTCTCAAGCAGAAACGCACTGGAAATGCTGGTAAGATCACGATCCGGCATATGAGCGACCAAGAACCGCATCCCCTCTTGCTGGACTGGCGATGCCTTGTCGAGCGCTTCTTGAATCTGCGCCCGGTTGTCGCCGGCACGAAGCAATGCCGATTCGATTTCCGCCGACCACGGCGCGTCCGCCAGGGCGAGTTCGCTGATCAACCCGCAGGTGATCGACACGACCAGCAAAGTCGGCAGCAGATGATGGAATGGTCGCTTCATTGGAGTTCCCAGAAATTTGGTTAGTTCCAGATATTCGTTGAGGCGAGAAGTTCGTCAGCTTCGTTGGAGAACGTTGATTCAATTCCATACGATCCAACGACGACATGTCAATGTCGAAGGATATCACGGATGGCGGCAATTTGCACCACCGAACCGAAGTCCTCCCCAACTGACTCGAGTCCAGGTGCGATATCGTGCAAGAACGTTATGATGTGCCTGCAGGCAACAGCGGTTTGAAAGACGTGTCTGTTGTTGTTCGAAGCTGTGCAATGCCTGGCTAAGTTCGATTCGTCCAAACTGTCGCGCCGGTAAAGCCGCCGCACTGATAAACCGTCGCACTGTAAAATCGGGATTCGTGCATGGATGTCATTCAAGTCGAGAGTCTCACCAAGCAGTTCGGAGAAGGCGATGCGCTGGTGGACGTCTTGCGCGGTATTGATCTGAAGATTGGCAGCGGCGAATTAGTGGCGATCATGGGGCCCTCCGGCTCCGGCAAGAGCACCTTGCTTTCGATGCTGGGCGGCATTGACGTGCCGACCTCGGGACGTGTCCTGGTAGAAGGGACTGACCTTGAGTCGCTAACGGACGACCAACGGACGCTCATGCGACGGAGGCGAATTGGGTTTGTGTTTCAGGCCTTCAATCTGCTGCCGACGTTAACCGCGATGGAAAACGTCTCTCTACCACTGGAACTGGATGGAGTGCCCACGGCTGAGGCCGCTAGTCGATCCCAACAGGCGCTGCAACAGGTCGAGATGCTCAAGCGTTGCGACCATATTCCTGGCAAGCTATCGGGCGGCGAACAACAGCGCGTGGCCATCGCCCGCGCACTGGCAATCCGCCCCGCCCTACTGCTGGCCGATGAACCGACGGGAAATCTCGATAGTCGGCAGACGGAAATCGTATCCGGCCTGCTACTGCGTCTGGTGGAAGAACACGGCCACACGATTGTGATGGTCACGCACGATGCGAATGTCGCAAAGATTGCTCACCGAATTGTATATCTGCAGGATGGGCGCGTGGAAAGCGACACGCGACAAGAGCCGATCAGGGTCGGCGATCCCCTGAATGACGAGGTGTCTTGAGCCATGGCCTTGATGAAGTTCAGTATCCGCGAAATGATGAGCCGCCCGCTGCGAGCGGTTCTGACGTGCTTGAGCATCGTGATCGGCGTGGCCGCCGTGGTGTCCGTCTCGCTGGCAACCAGCACCACAAGACGTGCACAACGCGACATGTTCCTGGCCGTTTCTGGTCGTGCGGCGTTGGAGGTCATTGCCGAAGGAGGCGGCAGCTTCGATCAAGACCTGGTGAACGAATTGGAACAGTTGCCGGGAGTCCAAGCTGTCCCAACGCTCCGCCGCTATACGATTCTCTACGCGCCAAAAAAGAAGGTTCGCGTGCAATTGTTGGGTATCGTGCCGGAGCGTGATCGACTGGTTCACGACTACGAACTGGTGGCGGGACGATTCTTGGACAGGGGTACGGGCGTGGTGATGGACGCTAATTTCGCCGAGTCGCTGGGAGTCGGCGTCGGCGACGAAGTCAAACTGCTGACGCGCATTGGTCTAAAAACCTCCAAGGTCGTTGGGCTGGTCGAGCCGCGAGGCGGATCGGCCGTTTCGCAAGGCGGTCTGGTCTATACGTCACTCGCTCGCGCCCAAAGCCGATTCAAGTCACAACGTCACATCGATAGCGTGCAAATCGTAGTCGACGATTCGCTGGACGTCATGCAGGCGCAAGCGGAGATCGCCGCACGACTGCCCATCGGTTTAACCGTGCGACAACCAGTGACGCGCAGCCAGCTTGCCGAATCCACCACGCTCGCTACAGAACAAGGGTTGAATCTGGCGACGGCGTTTGCCTTGGTGATTGCTGCCTTCATTATCTACAACACGTTTCAAATGAACGTGGGCGAGCGTCGGCGGCAGTTGGGCATTTTGCGAGCGATCGGCACCACGCGTCGTCAGGTCCTATTGCTGGTGCTGCGTGAAGGTCTGCTGATGGGGATCGTCGGAACTGTGATAGGCGGTGTGGTAGGCGTGCTGGGCGCGCATCTGTTGGCAGGTGGTACGGCACGACTGCTGCAGATTTCTATGCCTCCGCCGGAGCTTTCACCGGGTCCGTTCGCCGTAGGCGCGCTGTTCGGCTTGGGGATTTCACTGATTGGTGTCTTCCTGCCTGCACGTCGGGCAAGTCGGCTCTCCCCTTCCGAAGCGATGCGTGTCATTCCATCTGGTGAGATCGAGTCGCCTCAGATTTGGACCACGCTGTTCGGCTTGATCGTGATTGCCGCAGGATCGGCAGTCCTGGCTGGTTGCATTCTTGGCTGGTTGTCGATTCGCAATTCAGTCGGATCAGCAGTCGTCGTACTGCTGGGAATTGTCCTTTTACTTCCTGCATTGCTGGGTCCACTTTCGCGATCTATTGTCATGCTGTTGCGGCCACTGCTGGGAGTCGAGGGGCGCATGGCGCAGCGGCAGTTGATGCGGCATCGTGGTCGCACGGCGCTTACCATCGGTGTGCTGTTTATCGCCGGTAGCACCGGTATTGGGATGGCAAACACGATCATCGACAACGTGCGCGATGTCAACCATTGGTATCGCGCTGCCGTTGTCGGAGATTTCTTTCTGCGGGCTGCGATGCCGGATATGGCGACTGGCGAAGCGGCTGATATGCCAGCGGGTTTGGACGAAACGCTCCGCGCTATCGACGGCATCATCGGCATCGATACGATGCGTTTTGTGCGTGCACAGTCCGACGAGAATTCCGTGGTGGTCGTTATCCGCGAATTCACTTCGGACGATCAAGTCTATTTTGATTTGGTGGCTGGTGATGCGGGCGAAGTACTCCGCGAACTTCCCCGCGGTGGCGTTGTCATTGGCACCGTGTTGGCGGAACGAACCGGACGTGGCAGAGGCGACCAGATTCCACTCGAAACACGCAAAGGCCCGCAACTGTTACCCATCGTGGGTACGACGAACGACTACGTCGGTGGCGGCTTGACCATCTACATGCATCGGAACGTCGCCGAGACAATGCTCGCCGTCGAAGGTGTTGATGCATACATCATTCAAGCGAATGATGCAAAGCTGGCAGAAGTCGAAAGCCAGTTACACAAGATCAGCGACGATCATGGCTTGCTACTGCAATCCTATGCCGAACTTGTTCAGTTCATAAATGCGATGATGAACGGAGTCATCGGAAGCCTGTGGGCTCTGTTGGCACTGGGATTCGTGATCGCCGCGTTCGGCATGGTCAACACGCTAGCCATGAACATCCTGGAACAAACTCGTGAACTGGGAGTGTTACGGGTCGTTGCCATGACACGTTGGCAGGTCCGCAAGACGATTCTCTCGCAGGCGCTGATTATGGGATTGATCGGCCTTGGTCCAGGCACGTTGATCGGCGTTGGCGTCGCATATCTGATCAACCTGGCAACCTTGCCAACCACCGGGCGCGCCGTGTTGTTCGTGTTCCGCCCAGAGCTGCTGATCGGCAGCTTCTGCACGGCATTGGCGATTGTGCTGGTGGCTGCCTGGCTACCCGCCGAACGCGCGGCGCGGCTGAAATTGGTCAACGCGCTGCAGTACGAGTGACCTGATTAGTTCGTGGGGTGCCCGTGTCCTGGATCCGAGCGGCGTTGGACGCCGGAATTCGCTCTCCTGGTGCGACTATGGGCTGTGAACGTCGGCTCTGATTGGCTGGTCGATGCGACCTGTTGTCCCGTGGCGGCGGCCGTTTCATCAGTTTCGCTTGTCAAAGGCGACATTAATCCCGGTGCGGCGGCGACCTTGGGACAGAATAGCGTGCCAATCGGTCCAGCTAGAATCGCGGGAAGAATAATCAAATCCCCCACGAGCGCAGCTGCCAACAGGGTGACCATCATGACACCGAATTGTTGCGTCGGAGTGAACGTACTGGCGGCGAATACGGATAACCCGAGGCCGCCGATCAGGGTCGTCTGCGTCATTGCCGTCGCGACGCGGCGATACGCCTCCAGAATTGCGTCGCGGCGACTCAGGCCTTCACGAATGCCGATGCGGAACCAGGTTAAGAAGTGAATCGTATCGTCGACCGCTACGCCCATCGCCACGCTGGCCGTCATCATTGTACCGATGTCGACAAGCGAACTCATGTGCCCCATCAGCCCGAACACCAAGACGACCGGAAACACGTTTGGTAACATCGAGATTAGCCCGGCTGAAACATTGATGCCGTTTGTCGGCCCCATTGGCGCCCACCAGTCGCGGAGTAGGACCATCATCACGCAAGCGATCATCACGAACGCCAACCCGATGCTGTTGATGAGACTGTTAAGCAGCGTGCGTTGCGCTTTGTAGACAACAGGCACCACGCCGGTGTAAACCACGCTGACGGGGTCGTCTCGCTGCACCGATGTGAGTGACGTTCCAATCTCATAGCGGTGGTCCGTCGCATCCAGCAGTGACTTCGCTTTGGCCCGAATCAAATCCAGCGGGTAATCCGGATGATTCTGAACCAAGATGACCACGTTGTACTTGTTGAGTTGCTTCTCCCATTCTTCTTCGGTCCACTCGCCTATGGGCATGGTGACTGGATCGTGCCAAGACATCTTCGTGTCATACCGGCGTCCCGGTCGGAAATCCTCGACCAGCAATAGATCATTCAACGATTGGGCAAAAATCTCGGTCTGAGTTTTCGGTGAAATCAAATGCACCGCAGGGACTTCTGTCGCCTGACCAGAGGCCCGTGCCGTTTCAGCATCCGTTTGCTT
>JASLPZ010000136.1:0-17517 GCA_030744725.1 Pirellulaceae bacterium | reverse complement strand
TTCACAAATCCATCAGGGCCAAACGGCAAAATCAACCGGCCCCAAGCCTATTGAACGTAACTCCGTGAACGGTTACGAAAATTCTTTACCGTCGTTGGCCGCAAAAATCAGCGACTTACCTTCCTTACGTCGGAACAATCCTGTCAGGACGCGTCCGTCGCTTGTGGCCAACAACGAAACGTGGAACGCCGCATCCAAATTGCGGTTGGGATCCAGGACATCCTCCAGAATCCGCTCCAGGCCGCGGTTGCCCACACCATCCAACTGAGGACCAACCACCGCTCCTTGGCCCTGAACTTGATGGCAGACGGCACAATGTCTTGTGAACTGCAGCTGCCCACGCTCGGCTGATGCCGCTGCCGCCAAGAAAGATGTGCGTCGCTGTTTCAAAATCGAATCCAGTTGTTCGCTGGCGGCGGGCAAGTTCGCGGTCAATTGTTCAATTCGCGATGCCATCGTCGGCTGATCTGCGGCCAGCAGTTTTTGACGCAATGATGCGCTCTGCAGCAGGCGGGCCGAAGCGATCCCACGCTCGATCAAATCCAAAAGGACTCCGCTGCCGATGGGACTTGCTGCCAGTCCATCGGCCAACTTCTGTTGTACACGCATCGGCGAGGTTTTCATGGTCTGTTGCGCAAGCTCGTCCAGCTTGGCGGAGTCACGGTCGGCGATCGCGTCGGCAATTGTCAACTGCAACACTGGGTTGACGCCAGCCTCGCCCAATATCGATACAAATGCAGCAGCTACCGGATTGGGCTCCAACGTCACGATCGCCGCAACCGCAGCGGAGCGGGCTTCCGCGCCGGTCGTCTCAGCGCGGACGATGCGGCGCAACGGGTCAGCCAGATGCGAAAGCTGTAGCGCCTCGGCAATCGCAGCGGCGGCGATCTGACGTTGCGCAATGGTTCGAGGGCTCGCCATGGTCAGCGGCACCACGTCAGGCTCGAACCTGGCGACAGCCAGCCAGGCATACGCCGATAGATTCAGGCCATCGACGATCTCCAGATATCCTCGTTGTCCCTGGTATTCAGACAAATCCCAGACGACGGGCTGGGCCACATCATGGCGTGGCGGAAAAGCGTGTCCCGCGATTCGCCCAGTTTCGGCGAGGCGAATCACCACGAAGTTTGCATCCAAAGGCGGCTTATCTGGGAACCCGCGGTGCCCGCAAATGAAGAACGACAATTGAGGCGGAATCTCAAACGGCACACTGCGGAGGACACTCGTACCACGCTCGCCCCCAGGCAAGCTACTAAGAAATCGCGTTGCCTGCCGGCGATCGGCGGATTTACGCTCTTCAAAGTCCCAAAGATCACCGCCACGCGCCACACCCCAGGTGTTCGCTTCTCTGTCGAGCGATTTCAGAAGTTCGGCGGCCAGCGTTGTGCCCCAGTCTCGTAACGAGTCCGTTGGTGGAAGTCCGCGTTGGGAGCGTTGTTGTTGTAATGTCTGCAGCAGTTGCTTCTGCAGATCGACGTCGTCCTTGGCGTGCTTGCGAACGAGTGGGACGATGCGATCAATCAGCGTCTCCGACGCATACGACGCCGCGTGCTTCAATCGTGCCAGCATCACGTCCACGGCTGGCACCTGGGTCTGGAGTCTGTCGACGATGTACGTGGCAGCTTGCTCGGTGTGAATCGATTGGGCGATACTCGCCATCAGTTCGTGCCCCGCCGGGTCGAGATTCAGGCCCTCAAGCATGGCGAACGGGTTATCGCCGTCGCGCAGCGGCGCGCGGAGTTGATTTCTGATCGCCAAGCGTATCGTATGTCGCAGTTGAACATCGTCAGTCGCGGCCTCTTCTAGCGCGCGGAGTAACGGGCCGATCGATTCTGTCGTGGGATGTTGACCGATGGCGTCCGCCGCGGCGCGTCGCACGGCTGGATCGACGTCTCGCAACGCGGCAATGGCCAATTCACGGGATTGCGCCGACGTCACGGCGGTTTCCGCTAGCGCTCGCATGGCATGACGACGAACGGTCGCCTCAGGGGCGTGGGCTAACCGTTCGACTTCGGCCAACTTCAGCGCCTTCAATCGGTACAACGCCCACATCGTGTGAACGCGAGCGGGCACGTTCGGAGCATCCTGCAACATTTGACGTAACGGATCGATCGCCGGTGGGCCGATCCTGTCCGTTAGTTGATCTGTGGCCAGCATCCGCTGATCCATTGACGGGGAAGCCAACACAGCGATCAACTCGTCAGTCGACGCCGTCGTAAGATCGACGTTGGCGAGCTGTTGCGGATGGTCCTGACGAACGCCGCGATACACAACGCGCCAAATCCGCCCTCGCGTGCGATCGCGCTGCGGATGGTCGAGCGGGACTTCGTAATGCCCGATGATGCGGTTATAAAAATCGGCAACGTACAGCGCGCCGTCGGGGCCAAATCGCAGGTCGACCGGGCGGAACCAGGGGTCGTCACAGTCCAGTAGATCAGGTTGTTCGTGCGCTTCCACCGACGAACCGTGAAGAACCAACGTATCGCGATGCACGCGGCATGTCATGACGTTGGCAACCAGTAGCGAACCTTGCCAAGCGACGGGGAATGCACCGTCGCAATAGGCGGCACCGGCAATCGCGGTTGATCCATGAGAATGTTCCGTCATGTTGGGCGCGAATCCCAGCCCATCATGGGGCTTATTGAAACTGGAGTAGTGCGCGCCGCGCAACAGTAGAGTGAGCGGTTTGCTGTGACAGTCAGCGGTGATCAGGTCTCCACCTGGAGTGAACGTACTGCCGAACGGGTTGACTTGGCCCCACGTATATTGCTCGACGCGTGAACCGTCCAATCGGACGCGGTACGTGTTACCACTGTTGAGCGTAATCTTGCTTCCGTCCGAACCGGCGATTGTCGTATCGTTGCGGAAACCGTGGTTGATGTAGAGCCAGCCATCAAAGCCGCGACGAAAGGCGTTCTGCATACCATGTGTATCTACGGGCGCATCAAGCGGTCCGTAAAGGATCTCGCGACGATCCGCATGGCCATCTCCGTCGGTGTCACGCAAGAAGTAGATATTGGGAACGCTGTAAACGACGACCCCATCGCGATACGGGTAGAGTCCGATCGGGATATTCAAGCCATCAGCAAACGTCGTGATCCTGTCCGCTCGGCCATCGCCGGTCGTGTCTTCCAGAATGCGGATCGAATCGCGACCATGGCCCGGATCGGCGACGAACGGGTATTCGACCGAACCGCTGACCCACAGCCGCCCTCGGCCGTCAAATGCGAGGTTCATGGGCTTTTGAATGCCCGGTTCGGCGGCAAATAACTGAATCTCGAAGCCGGGCGGGAGGTGGAACTTCTCGAGCTGTTCTTTCGGGCTCAAGGGGTCTGTCGTGCGAACGATCGCGGCAAACGGATTCTGGGCCAGCGCCGGACCTGTTGGCAGTAGGCCTGCGGCGCTCAACGCCAAGGCCATCAGGATGCGGATAGGTCTCATGGGATCGTCTCGCACAGGTTGTCTCCCAAGCAGTGGACATTGGAGGAGGGCCGTTCCGCGCCAATTGGTGCCTGGCAGTCGACGCGGTGTCATGGTTAGCTTAGTTGGCTGCCAGTGCGAGGTCACTACGGCCTCTCGGAGCCGGAGAAATTCTGGTGACTTTTTTTCCCAGCAGCGACCGCCCCGTTATTCATGACCTACGCTTGAGACACTCCCAATTCCCAAAGTTTCCCCCGCAAGGAGCCTCCCCATGAAACGAGCCGTAATCGCTCTGACCCTGACAACCGTTGCATTTGGTATGCTGGCCGTCGACACGCACGCCGCCGGCCCCTTCCGAAGATGGATGGCCTACCGCAGACCGACGGCAAAACCCACCGTCAATGCGAGACATGGCCTGTTTCACGCCCTGCCGTATGCTCGCTACGAGTCCGTCGAGGACGCGTATCCGAGGTACATCGGCGCCTTCCATTCGCGCTATTTCAACGACCTCGGTGTTCCGCCTGGCGACGTGGGAATACGGACCAACGGCGTTTACATGACACCTTGGTAGGTTTCAAAACGCGTATGAAATGAGTCAAGTTGTTCAGCGACGGGCACCGACCACAGGTTGGTCGGGGAGCGGGTCGCCACAACCGAGCGAAAGCTCGCGTCGGTCCGAGGCACAGCCCCGCTAATTCTCCGCGTTGGCCCGTTTGGCGGCCATTCGGCGTTTTTGCGCAGCCGCGACGGTCGCTTTGGCCAGTTCTGCTACCATGTCATCGAACATACACCCAGCACGGTCATGGAAAATCCGGCCGACCAACAAGTCCGTCAGGTTTCCGGTATGCTGCGGATAATCACGGAGGAACTGCCCGAAGTTGAAGTCGTTGTTGTAGTAGGCATCGACTAGTTTTTGAATCCGCCGCGTTCCCGCGGAGAAGTCTTCGTACCATCCGGACAACTGGGATGCGGTCGTGTCGCCGTCGCGTAAGCCTGTAACGATAGCGTCCGCCGCTAGTTCGCCTGAGCGGAGTGCAAAGTAGACTCCCGAAGAATAGATCGGGTCGATGAACCCCCGGGCATCGCCAACCATAATCCAGCCGTCACCCGCGTTCTGTTTTGTCGAATAGGAGAACTCCTTGGCCCTGCGAAACTCACTGGTCAACTCGGCGTCCATCAGGCGTTCGACCAGCGCCGGGCACTTGACCAGTTCATCTTCGAAAATGTCCGACGGTTCACCTCGCCCCTGGAACAGGTAATCACGGTCACCAACCACACCGATGCTCGTAACATCGTTAGCCAGGGGAATGAACCAGAACCAGGATAACTTATCGCGCGTGTGCAAGACGATCGTGGCACCACCATCTTCGCCGGCATCTCTTCGAGCACCTCGGTAGTACCCCCATATCGCGACTTTGCCCGGTTCTGGAGTATCAATGCGAAGCCCCAGGCGGTTGGCCAAGAATGCTTGTTGGCCCGTGGCATCCACAAGAACCTGACTGCGCACTTCGCGAAGCTCGCCAGCGGCCGTCCTCAGCGTGACACCAACCACGCGTCTCTTCTCACGCACGATGTCCATCACATGCGTTTGATCGTGACATTCGGCACTTTTCTCCGCAGCGTTATCAAAGAGCATTTTGTCGAAGTCGGCACGTGTCACCTGCCAGGTTTGTGCGGATTCTCGGGGATCGTGCTCTCTGAAGAAGAACGGCTGCGATTCGGCACCCGTCGAACTGACGAATTGAACACTGACTTTCTTGACGAAATCGCTCTGCCTCATCTTGTCGAGCACGCCCAGTCTCTCGAACGTCCAGTACGCTTCCGGCATCAACGATTCACCGACATGAAAGCGCGGTATTTTTTCGCGTTCAACGAGTAACGTCGAAAATCCAGCCTCGGCAATCAGAGCGGCGGAGCAGCCTCCCGCGGGGCCACCGCCAACGACGATGCAGTCGTACTGGTCTTTCATGAGATCTCGTTAATGGGCAGGGCGAAATTCGGTGACTGGGCGACAAAGTCCGTGTTGCGAAAGATCATGCATGGTTTGCAGACAATCCGACCAATGGATAGACGGTGCAGTGAGCTGTGGTGCGGTGAATGTGGCCTCCGGGATGATCCGAGTGGGCCGGCATGATGTGAGTGGACCAGAAAACCCAGCTAGAAAACCCAGCTAGAAAACCAAACAAGAAAACCAAGCCACTCACACTGCTCACATTCTATCGAACGATCAGACCGGTGTCACGATTTCCAGCAACTCAACGGCCGGAAGGCCGCCGAGACAGGCCAGTGCCGTCCTGCCAAAACAGACCCCTGGTGCATTGTTAAAGCGAACAAGTGGGGTAAGCAGTGTTCGATCTCTTATTGTCGTCTTTCGCTCCGCGAAAGCGCGTTCCTTTCGCGGAGCGAAAGGCGACTATCGGACAGTAATTCCTCGAACGATCCTAAGCGGGTATCACGCCTTGGCAAGGGTCAAATCTGTCAGGACGATTGGCGGGTCCACCACCTCTGCGGACTCGGTGGGACGTTCCAGAACAGTGTCGACCAAGTAGTAGAACAACCGACGCAGATCCGCTGGTTGGACTTCGTCGGCGATGGATTCGGCGCGTTGCTGATGCTTGTCGACCAGACGATGTGCCTGTTCAAAGACATCCGCTTGCTCGAACAGTTGATACACGCGCCGGAGCTGAAACTCGGACGCCGAGACTTTGCCATCAACCAACGAAATCAACTCTGCCTGTTCGGCGGCGGGCAGGTTCTGCAACGCCAAGGCCAACAGCACCGTGGGGCGGCCGCCCAAGATGTCACCGCCTGCTGAAAGTTTGTTGTCCGAATCGCCGTGCCAGTCTTTCAGATCATTGAGGATTTGAAAGGCGACTCCCATGTTTCGCGAGAATTGGCGAATCGGCTTTACATACTCATCCACGGACCCGGCCAAACGAGCTCCGGCATACAACGCGGCTTCAAACGCGGGCGAAGTCTTCAGTGCGTAGATCTTCAACGCATCGATCGGCTTCAGACGTTTGTCTTTGGCATCTCGCCACAGCAGTTCGGAACCTTGGCCTTCGGAGAGCTTGATATGCGCGTCCGCCAGATTGTCCAGAATGTCAGCGACCACGTCCGCGCCCAACGTCTTTGTCTCACGGCTAACCAGACGATATCCCAGGCCGATCAGGTAGTCGCCCACGTTGATCGCCGTCGGAATGCCATAGCGGCGGTGCACTGCATCTTCGCCGTAGCGGAAGGCGTCGTCATCTTCAATGTCATCATGGACCAACGACGCTTTGTGGAATGTCTCGATCGACATCGCGGCGCGACGGACCGCATCCGAAATTGCATCGGCAGCGGCTTGGCCATCGGCCTGTGTTGCCTTGCCCCCCGTCAGCGCGTCATAGACCGCCAGCGTAATAAAGGGGCGCGAGTGCTTTCCGCCGAGCGAAAGGAAGTCGTACGCCAAGGCCTCGGTTCCAGCGATTGGATCCAAACCACCAATCCCCTGACCATTCATTTCGGCCAGCCGGGGGCCACCGCGCGCCCGCGGCACCAACCGCTCCAGCTCGTCAGCATCGAACATATTGGCGGCCGTACGCAACAGGTGAACATAGGTTTGCGTCTGCTGAACCGGGACCTCCGCACGCAGGGCGATCATTTCGCTAACCCAGTCTTCATCCACTGACGTATTGCGACAGTCGCTCGAGAGCAAGGACACGGCCATGCAAGGAATTCCTGCCAGCAATATCTTGTCGATCGCTTTTTCCAAGACATTCAGGCAGGCGACGCCGACGATCGCGTCGACATGGCCACTGACGATGATCTTCAGGACAATCGGCGAACCTTCGGCAACCAAAACCTTGTAGCCCATATCGTCCGCGACGGTGCGAAAGTCCGCGATGCTGCAGGCACCGCACTCTTTGCACTCCAAACCGAATTCGTCATAGTCAGCGGGACACCCTTCGGCGTGCTTCAAGCAGTGGGGCAGTAGGAAGAGCCGTCGTTCGGGCGGAATCGCGGCAACCTGTTCGCGCCAGAATTCGGAAGCAAAGACCACCATGGTCCAGCCAAGATACGATTCAGGCAGACCCATGTGATCCAGAATCTCGCGGACGAAGCGTTCCATCTCTTCCTTCGCAAGCGGAATGCTCTTATCCAGTTGAGCTGTGACTGCGGCGCACTTGCCGCGCAATTCCTCGCGCTGTGTCTTCGTCGGCGGAACTTCTTTCAAATGGGATGTCTTCCGCCGACGTGATTTGCGTTTCGGTTGGCCCGAATCCGCCTTTTCGGTCAATTGGCGCGACGTTGGTGCTGAAGCCAAGGTGATATCCTCAATTCCGAAAGCAAGCAGATGATTAGCAAGTCAGGCGGGCTGTCGATGATTTTTGGCGGGACGATTGGTCTGGTGTGGTGAGGGCCCGACCCAACGCAGAAACCGTAAAGACCAGTGGGTAGAGTCTCTCATGATACCATAGCTTCGCGAAGTAAAAACCAATCGGCGAGTTTTCCAGGTACTCCCCGGATTCGACTGCCTCGACCAGCCACCGAAGTCCTTTTGTGACAGCCTTTTGAGTCGATTCGCCAGCCACGTCCATCATCAGTGCTTCGACAGCCAAGGCAGTCTCTTCGACACTGCTTGTTGCGGCACCTGGTCGTGCCGTCGGAATCGAGGCTCCTCCCCCCCAGCCACCGTCGCCGTTCTGTGATTCTCGCAACCAGTCTAAACCCCGCTGGGCTTCACTTGATGCGGTTCGATCAAAATCACGATACGCCATCAAGACTTTCGCGGTACCGTAGATGGGGTTTTCCTCGCGAGGGTGGTCCTGGTTGCCAAACCATAACGGGACCCAGCTACCATCTGAGCGTTGCTCTTGGGTCAAGAAACGAAATCCGCGGTCGATCGCCCGGGCAAACGCTCGGCTTGCCGGGCCGACATGAGAAGGCCCGGAATCCGTCTCCCCCAGTGGTTGCCAAACATGAATCGCTCGCAGCGCGTGGGCCGTCAGGTCCGAGCCGGATCGGTCAAATGGCAAGGCTCCCCACCCACGACAGAATGTCGGCCAGCCGCCATCGCGATTCTGCAATGCGAGCAGCCAGCCAAGGCCGTCACAGGCCGCCTGCTCCAAAACTGGACAGTGCTGGGGTGGGCATGATGGTGCGTCCCGCCATGCGGCCAAGGCAAGCAACGCGCCAGGTGTGTCGTCGGCATCCGGCACCGCACCACTGAGATCGCTCCATCCCCACCCGCCCGGAGCCGCGCCGGTGAATGGATGGCGCTCAAGTTGCTGACAGGAAAGGAGCCAATCGAGGCATTCAAGCCGTGCGACGTCTTCACCGCCGCCCGCCAATCCGTTGACTGCCAGCGTTGTATTCCATGTGGCCAGATTCGTGTCAATGGGCCAACTGCCATCCGTTCGAACTGACGCCAAGAGAAAGTCAACTCCTCGCCGAGCGACGGGTAGGTCACTTTTTCCAATAGACGCCAGGCTCATCACCACGAAGCTTGTCAACGGAATCGCTTCCAGGTACCCACCGCTCTCCGGTTGAATGGTCTCAAGCACACGGAGGCTTTTCTTGGCCGCCACGGCACGTACAAGCCGCGCGAACGGATTGAGCGGTGGTTTGTGGTAGTGCCGAGCCTGGCCGATTGCCACCAATGCGGGAATCGCGTAGCTGACCACCGGCAACCGCATGAAGCGATAGAAAGCCTGTGGAAAACAGGCCAATTCGAAGGGCAACGCTGAAACCTGCTGCCAAGGGACCATGCCAGCCATCGCGCAATTGGCGAGAATCGGAACGGCAAACGTCTTGTCCTTGCCGTAACGACGCCGCAGCCCAGGCACGCCTCCCTGCGACTCGACAAATCCGCCCGCCCGTTGTATCAAACCCGATCGCTTGTCTGCCTCACCCGCCAAACGAAAGGCAGCAATCGCTAACATTGTGGTCGAGATGTTGGAATAGCTCTTGTCCGTGTCTCCCCAGCCACCGTCTTCGTTCTGCCGTTCCGCCAACCAGGCGATACCACCAGCAATCAACTGGCCAATCTGCGCGCCCCCTTCGCCCCCTTCGATCAGAGGCAACTGACCGGAGGCTCCACAATCAACGTGATTGCGCTGAACGAGCGTTAAGGCGCTAACCGCTGTGGCCGTCGAAAGCGCCGAGCTCGAAAGTTCGCCAATCCAGTGCCCTTCCGGTGCACGCGACGCCAAAAGCTGCTTGCGTGCGCTCTGAAACGCACTGGTCACGCGAGATTTCTTAAGGTCTGAAAACACGATTTTGACCACAACTCGATGTAAGACCTGGCAATCCAGGAAGGGCAGTAAAAGAGTAAATGGTATAATTTCCAAGTCTACGTAGCCCGAGACGTAATGTCGAGTCACGGCAGGAATGATTGCATTGCCTTCATCCGAACATAAAATTGTGGCGTACGCGGATCATTTCGCCGATTTATGTTGTCGGACACATTTTGCCGGGAAGCCATGGATCGATCTGCAAGAAAACGTTCTGCCTCAATGCTTCGTCGTTTGGAAGAGCCCTTTTGGGCTCGTTACTCCGACGAGGCACTACTGGATGTGCGCATTTGTGATCTCGGTGTGGTCATCGCCGGAACGCGCCTCGAGCAACGCATCGAGCAACTTTACGGAGAGCTAGCAGGAAGTGGCCTACGGTTTCGTCCTCACTGCTGGCTCTCGGACGAGTGGTTTACGCCGGACAGCGTACCGGGCATCGCCATTCCGTTTTACTTGGCGCATCCCCGATTGGAACGCCTCGAACGCAAGCAGATGCTCGAGGTGGAGGGCGGAAACCGGAACTGGTGCCTCTGCATCCTTCGCCACGAAGCTGGCCATGCGCTGGACAATGCCTTTCGCCTTGGCCGGCGGAAGGCGTGGCAACGTGTTTTTGGTAGTTCATCGCAACCCTATCCTGACCACTATTCACCCAAACCGTACAGCAAGAGTTTCGTGCAACATCTTGGGATGTGGTATGCCCAGGCGCATCCCGCGGAAGATTTCGCCGAGACGTTTGCCGTCTGGCTAAGACCTCGTTCGAATTGGAAGACGGAGTACACAGGATGGGATGCACTTGCCAAGCTGCAGTATGTCGATCATCTGATGAATGATCTCATGCAGCGCAAAGCCGCCGTCACCACTCGGAGACGAGTCGATCCCGTGCGAACGCTTCGAAAGACGCTGCGGCAACATTACGAAGAGAAGAAAGAGCGTTACGGCGTGGGTCACCCAAGCTTCCTTGACCGAGACTTACTGCGTCTGTTTTCCAATGAACGAAAGCATACCCGTAACGTGACAGCCGCCATGTTCCTACGTGGTGATCGCCGATCGTTGCGAGAAGCGGTCGGGCCGTGGACCGGTCAACACCCTTATACAATCGATCAAGTCGTCAACGAAATGGTCGACCGTTGTCGCGAACTCAAGCTGCGGCTTCGCTATTCCGAGCGAGAAACGCGGCGGTACGTCCTTGTCTTGCTGACGGTGCAGACCATGAATGTCCTGCATGGCGGGCAGCACCGAGTCGCGATATGAAGAAGCTCCGCGTGATGGCCCTGATGGACGAGGAGCTGGTTCCTCCCGACAACATCAAGGGCTACACCGACGAGCAGGCGCTCGAGTGGAAGACCGAGTACGATGTCGTGACGACGCTGGGCGAATTGGGGCACGACGTACTCAAGCTGGGGGCCTCAGACGATCTGGACGTGATTCGGGAGGCGCTGCTCAGTTTCAAGCCCCACATCACCTTCAATCTGCTGGAAGAGTTCCACGGCGTCGCCACATACGACCAACACATCGCTTCGTACTTGGAGTTGATTAGGCAGCCATATACGGGATGCAACCCACGCGGCCTCATGCTGTCTCACGATAAAACGCTCTCCAAACAGATCCTGCAGTTTCACCAAATCCCGACGCCTCGCTTTACGGTTTATGAACACGGCAGCGCGATCACACCGAGTGAGGATATGAACTACCCGATGTTCGTAAAGTCGGCGACCGAGGATGCTTCGTTCGGTCTGAGCAACAAGTCAATCGTCAACACTCCCGAAGAACTGCGCGAACGCGTGCAACATTGCTACGACGAGATTAAGACGGCAGCCTTGGTCGAGGAGTACATCGAAGGTCGTGAGTTTTATGTCGGTGTCCTGGGAAACCGTCAACTGACGGTGCTTCCGATCTGGGAACTGCTGATGACCAATTTGCCCGCCGGCGAGCCCAACATTGCGACAGCGGCGGTCAAGTGGGACTTCAAAATCCAAAAGGAATTGGGGGTCAAGACCGAAGCTCCCAAAGACCTCCCGCCGAAAATGCGTGCCAAGATTCGACGTCTCTGCAAACAGATCTACAGAGCTCTGCACATGAGCGGCTATGCCCGAATGGACTTTCGCGTCACCGCGGATGGGCGCATCTATGTGCTTGAAGCAAATCCGAATCCGAACCTCTCGTATGGCGAAGATTTGGCCGAGTCGGCTCACGCAGTGGGAATCGAGTACGACCAGCTGATTCAACGCATTCTGAATCTTGGATTAAGGTATCGTCACGCTTGGCGCGGGTGACGCAGCCATGGCTGTGAATCCACCACGTGGATCGGGCACGGCTGTGCCCCGATCTTCCGACCACTGCTGTGCCCCGGTCTTCCGACGGGGCACCACTTCGCAACGGGAGATTCAACCAGCGGCCGGAAGGTGAGACCTGCGGTCGCAATGCGTGGCCGGGTCGGGAGACCCTGCCACAACCAAGTACGCCACGGAGTCTGCCGTTGCCTTCCTGTCGCGCGGACCGTCTCGGTGGTATACTTGGGGTTCGGTTTACATTTTCGCCCTGCCCCGCCAAGAAGCGACAACATGTACTTGCGTATGGCCAAACGTCTCCTGATGGAGACCGACAAACGGCTCTTGTGGAAGCTTGGCTGGAACATGGGCGTCAAGGGCCTGCGTTCGGTGCAACGCCACAAGCGCCGCCTGAAGCGAGGTGAATTCTTTCCACCTTACCTTTACATTTCGATCATCAACAGCTGCAACCTGCGGTGCCAGGGCTGCTGGGTGGACGTGGCGGCCAAGCAACAGAAAATTGACGTTGCCGCGATGAACCGGATGATCAATGAAGCTAAGGCTATGGGCAATTCGTTTTTCGGCCTCCTGGGCGGCGAACCGTTCATGCACGACGAGTTATACGAAATCCTCGAAGCCCACCCCGACGCCTATTTCCAGGTTTTCACGAACGGACACTTCATCGACGACAACGCGGCCAAACGGCTCCGCAAGATCGGAAATGCGACAGTGCTGGTCAGCATTGAAGGCTCGGAGATCGTCAGCGACGAACGTCGTGGCCGCGCCGATGTCTACAGCAAGTCGATGGAGGGCATCCAGCATTGTGTGAACAACAAGGTCATGACAGGCGTCTGCACGAGTCTTTGCCGGTCGAACATCGACGACTTGCTCACCGACGAGTGGATCGACCGTCTGATCGAAATGGGCGTGTTGTACACCTGGTTCCACATCTATCGCCCGGTGGGGCCCGATCCGAACGAGCAACTTTCGCTGACGCTCGAACAACAACGCCGCGCGCGGCAGTTTGTCGTCGACTTGCGAGTGAATAAGCCAATCTTCGTCATCGATGCATATTACGACGGCGACGGTCAAGCACTGTGTCCGATGGCGATCGGCTTCACACATCACATCACTCCTTGGGGCGACATCGAACCCTGTCCGGTCATTCAGTTCTCCAAGGACTCAATTCACGACCAGCGACCTCTCCGCGAAGTGTTCAATGACTCGGCATTCTTGCGAGATTTTCGTGAGGCCGCCGCGACAAACACGCGCGGCTGCATCGTCTTGGAACGCCCCGACTTGATGGGCGAGTTGATCGACAAGCATGGCGCGAAAGACTCGACGGCCCGCAAGACAGCACGGCCGGAACTAGACGCCATGTGGTCGCGACCGTCACAGTTTAATCCGGGTAGCGAGATTCCCGAAAAGAGTTGGGCCTATCGAATCGCCAAGAAGATTGCCTTTCATGAATTCGGCGTGTACTCGAAGCACTTCAACGCCGACAACTGGCGAGACACTCGCAACGAACCGCCGCAGGAAATGAGCGAACCTGACGTGGTGGAAATCAGTTCGTGATGGCGTCTATCCCAACATCTCGCGCCGACGGCTCACGTAGTCCCACACCACGCAGCGATCCAGGTCGCTACCAGCCGTGAAAAAGACGCGCCCCGTCGTCGATTCCGCCAAGCGGTAGGCGAACCGAATGTCCTCTTCAGATTGTGACCAGCTGGGCACCAGAAAGATGTTGATGGTGATGCCTTCGCGTTGGCACAGCAATCCTTCACGCAACGTCGCTTGTTCGGTTAGCAGGTGCGGCGGATACAGCAGGTACAGCCACTGCTCGTCAAAGTGCGCCGTCGGCAAACCGTCGGTGATCAATATAATCTGGCGATTGGGCGTATCCTGGCCGGCTAAGAAATTGCGGCTGAGTTGCAAGGCGTGCTGGATGTTCGTGAAGTGCGGCGGAATCTGATGTTCGCTAATGTCTTCGCGACTCATGTCGATCCGAAACCGCACTTCGGGACGGGTGATCGTCACCGGTTTGGGCAGCAGATCGATCACTTCACCCGGTCGACAGGGCTTACCGAATGTGTACATTTCAATGAAGTGCAGGTGGTCGCCGGGGTACTCCGAGCGAATCAGGCCCTCCATCGCCAGCGCCATGCGTTTGACATTCATGTACTGGCTGTCGTAGCGCATCGAACCGCTCATGTCCATAATCACTACGGTCGCACATTTTGGCGTGTTCCGAGTGCGATGAACCTCGATATCTTCCGGCTTTAGTCGGATAGGCAATTGCGACGTGCTGCTGCTCGAATCGTTCGACTGACCTTCTTTGGACTGACGTAACATCGCATTGACGAACGTCTGAGGAATGTCCATGTGAGTCAGAGAATCGCCAAACTCGTACGGTTTGGTCTGCTGCTGTTCAACGGCACCGTCGCCTTCGACCGCACCTTGATGCCGCCCTGTCCGCGACTCCTGCAAATTACTAAAGATGCGTTCCAACAGACGCCCCTGAAACAAGCGGTACGCTTTCGGCGTTAGTTGAAACGCGCCGCCATCGCGGTGGAGTCCCTGCTGTTCGGCCATGTCGCGAATGTACTCTTCGACCATCCGCTGCATCTCTCGCAGCTTCTCAACATCACCCGGTTCGGTGAATTCGGCCAGGGCATCCATGTCCACGACGGCAATCTGTGCCGTTTCACGTGCCTCTTCAAGTTGCTTGATGAGTTCGTCAATCTTCTCCAATTCTTCCTTAACGGCAAGAGCTTCTGGGACCGTCAGCGGAGTCCGACCAGTGAAAACGTACTTGGCGGCGAGTTCATCTACCTGGTATTTGTTTCCCAACGTTTCGATCAGTTGCACGAGCCCCCGGGCAAACTGCGACCGGTCTTCGCCCGCCGCAAACCAGACACGCTCAAGCTCGTAAATCTGCTCGGCTTCAAATGCCAGCTGAAAACGATCGCACTGCTTTTTGGGTGGCTTCAGCGTTTCGCCGAGCGTCTGATATTGTTGCTTCGCGAGCTGCCGAACCGTGTCCGTTTCGTACTTCTCCAGGATCTTCCGCTTCCTTTCCCGCAACATCGCCAACAAAGCATCAATGCTCGGGCCGAACCCGCCAATCTGACTGGGATCGAGGTGGATCGCCCTCGCCAGCTCTTCCTCGGTCAACCTCCGGCGGCTACCGAACATCAGCATGTGATCGAAGGCCGGCGAAACCGCATCCGTGGGCGGTTGCCTAGGACTGGGAAACTGCCGAGGATCGTACTTCTGGTACGTGTGAATGATGCCACCGACGCGACGTTGTTTCGACATGGCACCAGGAATTCCAGTGTTAGTGGGTCAGTTCGGTTGTTTCGCCGTCGCCAGGGGGTTGAAAAGAGGTCGGGGGTTGTAAAGGGGTCGGGAGTCATTTGCCGGAACGGCCCTGTTGCGGCACGGTCTCCCGGCCCCTACCGCGACCGATCTCTTCCGGAGGGAGAGGTGACTGGATCTTAACTCTTGAGGCAAGAGAGGCTTAAAAGCGAAAAAGTCTGTTTGCGGGGCAGACCAAAGCCACGGTCCATGGCCGTGGTCGATTAGTTATACCGCTCAGCGCGAAAAAGGTTCCCGAGTTATACAAAAACTTACTCGCTGGTTGAATTCGCGAGTTTAACGCCGCATACTGGTCGCGCCGTGCGTCGCATGGGCTGCCTCGGCTGATTTCGGGCAAGCTATGGCAGCGTCTGCTTGGTTTTTTCGCTGGAAAGAAATTGCGATCATGAAACGTGTTTTGGTGATTGGTGTCGGTTCGATCGGCGAGCGACACCTTCGCTGTTTTCAAATGACCGGCCGGGCCGAAGTTTCTATCTGTGAAACGAACGAGACACTCCGGAGCACGGTCGCAGCCAACTATGATGTTCGTCATGCGTACGCCAATCTCGACGCGGGGCTGTCCGATCCGCATGATGCCGTGGTGATCTGCACGCCGGCACAGCTGCATATTCCGCTGGCACAACAGTGTGCCGAGGCGAATTTGCATCTGTTGATTGAAAAACCGCTCGCCATTCGTCCCGATGGAGTCGACAAGCTGCGGCAGATTGTTAGCCAGCGGGGGCTTGCCTGTGCCGTTGCCTATGTGACGCGCATGCACCCGGCGCTGTCGGCCATGAAGCGGGCCATTGATGCGGGTCGATTTGGACCCCCTGTGCAGTTCGTCGCCTGTGGCGGACAGCATTTCCCCAAGTATCGGCCTGCTTATCGCGAGATCTACTATGCGGACCATGCCCAAGGCGGCGGCGCCATCCAGGACGCGCTCACGCACACATTGAACGCCGGCCAATGGCTAGTGGGGAATATCGATCGCGTGGCGGCAGACGCCGCACATCAGGTCTTGGAGGGTGTCTCGGTGGAGGATACGGCACATGTGCTGGCACGCCACGGCCGAGTGATGGGCAGCTACACTCTGAACCAATACCAAGCGGCCAACGAGAGTACCATCACCGTGATCTGCCAAGGCGCGACAGTTCGCTACGAAGGGCATCTTGTCCGGTGGCGCTGGCTCGTCGAGCCCGAAGGCAACTGGGAAGAAGAGGTTTTTCCCAAACTGGCGCGGGACGATCTGTTCGTCGCCCAGGCGAACCACTTCTTGGACGTCATCGAAGGTAGGGAGCTGCCACATTGTTCGCTGGACGAAGGGCTCGCGACGCTGAAAGCGGTGATGGCCATCCAGCGAGCGGTGACGACTGGCCGATGGGAAACTGTGCAGTGATCCGAGATATGAGCACCGGAGTGGCATGAATTGTCGTCAATGGGTACAAGATTCTGAGTCTAACAGCGAAAAGGCTTGTAAGGCGGACACGCTTCGCTACATTGCGGCCAGTGTCTTTCTCTTACTCGTGACGGAGCAATCATGTCGATCGACGAATTGAATCCATATCAAGCAAGTGCGGTAGACCCCAAACCACCTGGACCTCGTGGTTCGATGGAGTACATGCAGGCGGTCCATTACGTGTTTGAGAGTCCGAAATGGATGGCAAACCTCTTGTGGGGAAGTCTCTGTATTCTGACGACTCAAGTCATTCCAATTGTCGGGCAATTGGTCTGGATGGGTTATCAGTTTGAGATCGTTGAGGATTTGCTTTCTCGCCCTCCAAAGACCAGCTACCCGGACTTTGACGTGAATCGCTTGAAAGAATATCTGGTGCGAGGTCTGTGGATCTTACTGGTCAGTCTCGTGTTGGGACTCGTGTTCGCGCCGATCATGGGGGGCATTGCAATCGCGGTTGTCCTTGCTGTCCTCGGTACCGCGGCGGCAACGGGCGGTGATGAGGCTGCAATGACTGTGGGGGTCATGATCATGATGGCGATCATGATCGTGGTCATGATGGTGCTGTCGGTCGTGGCGACATTGGTCGTGACCCCGGTGACGATACGAGCGGGTTTGACGCAGGACTTTCGCGCTTCGTTCGATTTTGCTTGGACAAAAGATTTGCCTCCTCAGAAGAATCTGTGGGTGAAGTCAGGTTGAGGAAGTGCTCCGAGGTTGTGATAGAGAGCGATTTCATAGG
>JASLPZ010000135.1:0-17590 GCA_030744725.1 Pirellulaceae bacterium | reverse complement strand
GGAAAGCTGGGCAAACCCACGAGACAATAGCGAAACTCTGGCTATCGTGGGCTAACAATTGCGAGTCGCGGCACTAGCGACGATAGAGTTCATTGGGCCAAGGGCGACGTTTGCAGTGCTTGAACTACTTGCCCCTCTTTTCATTTTTGGATTCTGGCCCGCATGGTACTTCTATGTGGTGTTACCGCACTCCCCCAGTGACGGCAAGGCGAAGCGGTGGCAGATCAGCTTGAGACGACTGCTCTACCTCTTCACTGCTTGTGCTATTGGCGCGCATTGCATGCCACGGGACAACACCTTCTATGTGGGGTTAGGAGTAATTGCTGCGGTGGTGATCGGCACAGGCACATTCCTTTTGCTTGTCGGTGCGGAAGCGATTTACCGCAGACTTACATCAAGAAGCCGATGACCACCCAACCCACCACTCCGAAACGCTGGCGCCCAAGGTTCTCGGTCAGGACGTTGGCGATCATCATCACCCTCGTCTGCTGCTACGCGGCGTGCTGGGTGCCGACGAAGACAAGGGGGGTGCCAGATGTGCAAGGGCGTGTACTGTCGGCCAACCAGTTTGGTAAGAACAACAACGTTTCGGCGACAGTCCCACTGATCGTTGGCATCGAGGAAGACGGTGATTGGTCTCAGCCTTGGACTGCCCCCATCCGCCGCTGTTACTATCTTTGGTTCTTCGGCTACGTCGCCAAGCTGCCGTATGAACGGTATACACCTGTTTAGCAAGCCCCGTTCCGATCACTCGGCTTCAGCAACACTTAATCACACACGACCCAACTGTCCGCTGAAATGACGCGTGGTGTCTCTTCTGTCATAATCGATGTCGCCACGGAATTCAGATACGAGACGATCGAACCGAGGAGAACACAAGCGTGAAGAACACGATTCGAAACATGTGCAGATGGATTGCGGTCTCCCTTCTCTTTAGCGCCGCTGCCTGTGCGGATGACAACAAGGCGGTTCGTGTCTTCATCTTCGCCGGTCAGTCGAATATGGTTGGTTCCGATTCAAAGGTGAGAGACATCAATCGCTTTCCGCCGTTTGCCGGACTGGAGAACGCACAAACCGGCGTAAAATTTTCCTTTTGCATCGGGCGCGAGAACAAGATGAGGTCGGAGGGTTGGGTGGACCTACAGCCTGTCAATAACATAGTCGGCCCGGAACTAAGTTTTGCCCGCAAGGTCGCTCAAAACATTGACGCGCCCGTTGCCATCATCAAGTGCGCTGCCGGCGGAACCCATCTCGGCGGTGACTGGGACCCCGAACAGCCCGAGGGCTTTAAGATGTACCCGCTGGCGCTGGACCTGGTCAAAACATCCCTCGCTGAGCTCGATAGGCAGGAGATTGCGTATCGCATCGAAGGCTTCATGTGGCATCAGGGTGAAAACGACATGTTCAACAAGGAGTACATGTCGAATTATGGGGAGAACCTGAAAAACTTCCTTGCCAGATGGCGCCGTGATCTCAAGACCCCCACATTGAAGTTCTATATCGGGGAACTGTGTACCAAGACCATTTGGGGCATGGACCTACGCCCTCGCATGTATGCGATCAGCCGGGGGCAGCGAGCCGTCACCGGCACCGACGCACGCGCCGAGTATATTCCAACTTCGCATATCGGTGTGGAGATCGGTGGCGGTGTGGGGTTGCACTATCACTACGGGACCTTGGGTCAATTGGAACACGGCGTCAACTACGCCGATGCCTACCTGAAGACAATCGGGAAAAAGGTCAACCACCCTCGTCCGCTCAAGGCCTGGCCGTATCAGAAGGGCAGCAGAGTCAAACTCTTCATTCTCGCTGGGCACCGTAATATGGAGGGAGAGCGGGCCTTTGTTCAGGAACTCGAGACCCTGAAAGGTGGAGAATCGCTGCGTGATGACACTTCGACAATCGCCTACAAGTACAGTATTGGCGGCGGCTACAGAACATCTGATGCCTGGGAACCGTTAGGTCCGGCTGGAGCCTATGACAACTTTGGCCCTGAACTCAGCTTCGGTCGAACGCTCCAGAACAAGACCTCCAACCGCATTGCGATCGCGAAATTCACTCATAGCGGAACGCAGATCATTGACTGGACTCCGGAGGGGAGTGTGGCTGAATCGCGACACATCTACCCACACTTCATCGCCTTTGTTAAAGAGGCCATTAGGGAACTCGAGGACAAAGATCATCAGGTCGAACTGGCGGGGATCTTCTATCACCTGGGCGAAAACGATATGTCCTTTGGGCCGCACCGAAAAAATGCAGCCAAATGGCTGCGATCCACGGTCATGCAAAGCCGCAAAGACCTCAGGCGGCCCACTCTCAAATGGTATGTCAGCCAGCAACCACCCACTGATGACCAACGCGTCAATTCCATCGATGTCACTTCGGAGATCGAACGAGTCGCCACAGCAGATCGCCACCTCATTCACATCAAGGCGTTTGATCTTCCCAGAGAGGAAAAGAAACTCGTCATCACGACCGCGGGCATTGTGCAACTGGGGGAGTTGATCGCGACGAGCTATTTGGAACATGAGAAGCAAGGCGAGAATAAGAATTGATTCGCCGGTGACACTCCTCACGCCCGAGCATGCAGCGTGATAAAACTCACAAGAAAAGGAACGAGTACATGAGGCAGATCCTAGGCTACACCCTCTGCATGCTCTGGCTTTCGTCGATCGCCAGCGCCGCGGATGGTCGACCGAATATTCTCTTCATCATGTCGGACGACCACGCCTGCAATGCAATCAGCGCCTACGGGGGCCGACTCGCGAAAGTGGCTCCCACACCGAACATTGATCGCATTGCGAGGGAAGGGATCCGGATGGACAAGTGCTTCGTCACCAACTCGATCTGCACGCCCAGCCGCGCCGTCATCCTCTCCGGTCAACACTCGCACGTGAACGGTGTTCGGACACTGGTGGACGCTTTTCCCGGCCCGGATTCCGGCACACCAAATGTTGCCGACATCCTTCGTCGATCCGGATACCAGACGGCCCTCATCGGGAAGTGGCACTTGCGATCGGCACCTTGGGGTTTCGACTATTGGAAGGTCGGCCCCGGCCAGGGATTTTACTACAACCCCATCTTCGTGGCCTCGACCGACGGCGTCCAGTACAGTTCGCGAGCGACGAAGAAGGCACCGCGCACAGAGGGCTACTACACCGACCTCGTCACCGACTATGCCGTCAAGTGGCTGGAGGAACGTGACCGGAAGAGACCCTTCTTCCTGATGCTCCACCACAAAGCTCCCCACGGTAAATGGGAGCCCGCTAAGCGTCACAAAGGTTATCTCGCCGATGTCGAGATCCCCGAACCAGCAACTCTCTGGGAGGATTTTTCCCACCGCTCAAAGGCCACGATTAATATGGGCACCTCGATCACAAGTCGTCTTGCAGGGCGACGCACAATGGTCGACGACGTGCAGAAGCCCAACTGGCCAGCGGGTTCTGTCGACATGACCGGGATGACGGAAATGGAGAAGGGCAAAGCCGCCTACCAGAAGTATCTTCACGACTATCTTGGCTGCGTGAAGGCGGTTGACGAAAGCGTGGGACGCGTCCTCGACTATCTCGACAAGACCGGCATTACAGAGAACACGCTGGTCATCTACACCGCTGATCAAGGTATGTTCCTTGGCGAGCATGACTATTTCGACAAACGATGGATATACGAAGAGTGCTTCCGTATGCCGCTGCTCGCCCGACTACCCGGCACCATCCCGCCTGGATCGGTCAATGACACACACCTCTGTTCGAACCTCGACTTCGCTCAAACGCTACTAGATCTTGCCAACGTGAATCAGGCACCTGAAATGGCAAAGATGCAGGGCCACAGCCTCCGGGCCTTATTTGCGGGCGACGAACCGAGCCAATGGCGAGATGCCGTGTATTATCGGTATTGGATGCACCTTGCTCACCACCACATCCCCGGCCACTACGGTGTGCGCGACGGGCAGTACAAGCTAGCTTTCTTCTACGGATTGCCCCTCGATGCCAGCCTGGGAAAAGGCGAATTTCCACCCAGTACTACCGGATGGGAATTGTACGATCTCAAAGCCGACCCCAAAGAGACGAACAACGTTTACAGAGATCCCAAATACGCGCCGGTGGTGAATCGCCTCAAGACGCGACTTCTCGAGCTGAAAGAAGAATATGGCGATCGCGACGAAGGCTATCCGGCACTGATGAAGGTGCGCGAGAAGCATTGGAGGTCATGAGTATCGGTGCCGTCAAATCCGCCGTAAGTCTGGGAAAGGGTTGAAATGAGAAGCACATTCGCGACGGGCAAGTCTGTTGTCTGGCTTTTGACACTGGTATTTGCAAACGCTGCAGTTTCGGCTGAATCCGCTGATGCCCCATACAAAGTCAAAACTCTGTCTGACGACCAGGCCAAGGAATACGGACTGAATACGACGTTCTACAAAAAGTGCACGTCGGTGCAGGATGTGTTGATCGCGACTTCGGAACATGTGTCCGACCACGCGCATCGCGAAGCGGCGTACCAGTTCGACAAGGTGATGGAGAATATCAATCCAGATGTGGCGCAACGCATTCGTGATAGCAAGGTGCTATGCATTCTGATTGGTCATCAGGAATTGACATCCGAACTACCGCAGTTCGCCAGTGACAAAACCGGTAAGGAACTCGACTTCTATAACTGGCGGCAACGTGGCTTTCTTACCCGGATCGACGATCGACCTACAGTCGTCTTTGCCGAAGAGGATGTCCTTGAGTACGACGGCGGTATGCAGCTGGAGAGTATTCTCATTCATGAGTTTGGTCACGTCATTCACGGCGCAGGCTTCGACAAGGAACTGCAAAACCGCCTGACGGACAGCTTTCAGCGGGCGAGAGCCAAGGGCATCTGGATGGACGGCCGTGCTGCTCAACGATTTCGTCGAGTAAAAAGTGAGGCCCCGGTAAGCTTGTTTGAAGCGCTGGCCAAGTCGTTCCCCGAGCAGTCACCGGACTTGCTCACGAAGTGTCTCGACGGCGGAGATATCCTCGTCAACGGTAAGCCCACCAACTCACGTGTCCAGGTTACCAGGCAAGACAAGGTGCTCATCGTTTTTGGCGGCGAGAAGGAGTGTTACGCTCACAAGAACCGAGCTGAATACTGGGCCGAAGGCGTGCAGTGCTGGTACGACACGAACCGAACGATGGATCACGATCACAACCACATCCACACGCGCGAACAACTCAAAGCCTACGACCCGGCGTTGGCCAAACTTTGTCATGATGTGCTTGGCGATACGCAGTGGCGTTTCGTTTCACCTCAGAGCCGCGCCGGCGTGGGCCATCTGGCAGGCTTCGATCCAGCCAATTCGCCAAAGGTCGTGGACGCCGATCACATCCAAGAGGCGGCTTACAACTACTACGATAAGTACTGGAAGAACTACTGGCTCCGACTTCACAAGAAACACGCAGAAGCTGCAGCATCGCATCCCGTCCCGGACAGTCCACTCTGACTGACCTACAAAGCAACGGATCAATGCAGTGTCTGCAAATACGCAATCAAGTCTGCGAGTTGTTTGGGGGTCAAGTTGCCGACGACCCCTTTGGGCATCATGGAGACAGGCTGTTTGATGCGTTCTTCGATTTCATTCTGAGGTAGTTCCTTCGAGACGCCGTCGGCTTGGCGGATGGTGACAGTTTCGGCGCTTTCTAGAACGACAAAGCCGGTCAGTACTTTTCCGCTGTCCATCGCGAAGGCCCATGTGTCGAAGCCTTGTGTGATCTTCTTACTGGGGTCGACAATCGATTCAATCAGCTCTTCCTCCTTGCTTCGCTTGCCGATGTCGACGAGATGCGGTCCTTTCGGCAACTGGCCGTTGGCGAATGTATGGCAGTGGATACAAGACTGGGACTGGAACAACTTTTGGCCTGCTGTGGCATTGCCATTGGCCTTCATCGCTCTGGCCAGCACCTCATCGTAGGCGACGTTCGCGATCTGGTTCGGATCGCTCGGGTCAAGTTCAGGCAGCTCAATCGCCTTCTCTGGTTTCTGCAGCGCGGCGATCTCATTGGCGCTAATGCCGGGGAGCTTGACGATGTGGCGCTTCAACTGTTCTTTAATGTGTGTGGCCAGCGACTGGTCAGCCTCTGATAGCGCAACCTTGATGGCGGCGGCAATCCGCTCGGACTGGCTCCACTTCTGCCGGTTGTAATACGGGCCGGTTGTGTCCGGCCGAGTGCCCCACCAGCGAGGGCTGCCTTCGGTGAATTCACCTTCACGGTGGTAGAGGCGAACCAGTGTTGTCCAGATTTCTCGTCGAAGTATATCGTCGCGTGTTGTGCTGAGGACGTTGAACAATCCATCGATCGTTTCAGGGGCGTGCATCGACTTCAGCGCCCACAACGCGCCTTTTCGGTATGGACCGGATAGCGCCGCGATGCACTGTTCAGCCGCCTCTATTTCGACGAGTGCCTTCACAGCCAGATGTGGAATAACTCGCCCCGCATCCGGTTGTCGCCATGCGTCGCCATTGGCAACGGGAGCATCACTTGTGCGGATAGTGAGCGGCAGAATTGCGTTGGCGGCGACTCCCACATAGTCGGAGGCCTGTTGTTGAGCGTCTTTGCTCGTGACGACGTAGTTCCTATCGATGGCGTTGCTCATGATCCGACCAAGGCCGACAAGGGCGGCTTCCTGAACGCTCTGGTCGGGATCCTGCAGCGCATCAAGAAAGATACCGGGTGCCATCGCTTCCATGCCGGTTTTGCGATCGGCAATTGCTCGCAGACAGTGTTCCCGGATCGCATCGTCTTTCAGGAGCGTCGTCAGTATCCAATTCGCTCGGATACCAAGGGCCTGTTTCAGCGTGAAGATCGCGGCGACTCGCGCATACAGCGGTGCGTTCTTGTTGGCAACGAGTGCGAAAATCTGCTTGTGTGCGCGCGAGAGATCGCCGACCGTCGCGCCGTCCCCGTCAGGCATGGGGCCTGCCGCGAATTGGGACTTCCTGAATTCGTCCCGTCGTAGAATCTCGCGCTGAACGTGAAGACGCATCACATCGGAAGGGTGGGCAAGCAAGTCGACGAGATCGGAACGTTCCAGCGCCTTCACGTCAGGCACTGGTTTGGGCACAAAGTTCACCGGCGTGACTTGAGCAACGAAACCAATATTCGGGCCATCGTAGCCGAATTTACCATTCTTCCAGCTGCTGACGTACATGCGACCACTGGCGTCGGCGTCGATGTCGGTCGGCCGGGGAAGTTTTAGAAACGTGTCTTGCTGCGCGTCAAAGGTCGGGCCATGCGCGGGCAGTTTGTGACTGAACACTTCGCTGCGGCCCCAATCGCACGTCAGCAACAGGTTATTGAAACCGGCAGGCCAACGTGCGTCCTGGAAGAACATCGCACCGCAGCCGGAACCGCCACCGTAGTCAGCTAGCGGCGGCATGATTTCCTCGCTGAAGTTCTTGAACAGAGACGGATAGCCGTAATTGGCCGATTGCAGAATATGTGACAGACGGATATCCCAACCGCCACCGTCGTTGGTGTTGTCTCGCGTGTAAATGTTCATCAAGGGATCGATGGCGACATCCACAATGTTTCGCTGCCCCCAGGCATAGATTTCCATCTCACTACCGTCAGGTCGAATGCGAACAATGCCACCACCGCGTTTGCTGAGCGTTGTGCCGTCTTTGGCGACAGCTTTGTTGAAGCCAAAATCGCCAACAGCGATATAGATCCAGCCATCAATTCCCATCCGAATTCCATTGGTGGTGTGATCGGCCCCGCGTTTCTCTACTTCCTGTGTGCTAATGCCCTCGATCAGCACTTCGCTGGTGTCGGCCGTACCGTCGCCGTCGCTGTCGCGAAAGACGCTCAAATACGGTGGATGCAGAACCCACAACGAACCGTCGTCATAGATCAGGCCACGCGGATGATCCATCTTGGCAAACTCGTTGATCTGATCCGCCACACCGTTACCGTCGGTATCGATACAACGCAGCACCTTGCCTCGCCCGGCTTCTTTTCCCAACGAACCTTGCTCATCGACGCCGACAAAAACCTCACCGGTGGCAGCCGCAGTCAGACAGACGGGATAGTTCACATCGGGCGGCGTGCCGAACAGCGTGACGTTGAACCCGGGCGGTGCCTGCACATCACTTACCAGTGCGGGCAGACCGCCAGCGCTCGTGATAGTCTCCGCAAGTTCCGGCAATTCACCGGCCGTTGCCTCCAGTTCCCAGATCGATCCCCATAGTCCCTTACTGGCACCTAGAAATGTCACCCGGAGATAGCGAGTGTTCGGGGCAGCGACTTTATGAGCTCGAATGCCACCCGGCTTATCGTTCTTCGATTCGTCTACGATTCGCCTCCAAGCGTCGTTGTCGTGCGATGCTTCCACGATGTACTGATACGTGATGTCCGCTCTTTTTTCCCAATGCAGTCGAATGGCACGCACGTGCTGTGGTTCTTTCAAGTCGACCGTCACCCATTCATCGACCTGCGACCCGGAAGCACACCAACGCGTGTTGAGCAAACCATCGGTCAACTGCTTCCTGAAGTTTCCTTGTTGTTCGGTCTTAGACGTTACCGGTTTCTGATAGGCGAGATTGCCTTCGCCACAACAGTTTTGCGGAAGATAGTTGCTGGCTGTTTTCTGAATCGGCACGTTGATCAACGCCTTGATCTCTACGTCGGTCTGGTCGGTCGATGGCGTGAAATCCTTCTCCGGATCGCGACCAACAGCCCACAGTAACGCTTTGGCCTGCATATCCAGATACTTCGGTTCGGCCATCGTTTCGTTGTAGTGGCCGATTGTGGTACCAAAGACCCTTGTGCCGTGGTAGTCGTTGGTCCACACACAGACTTGCGGCTCACCATCTGACTGACGAACCGCTTCGCCCAGCGGAGTGGCAGTGTCAAGCACTTGTGCCGAGTGGTACAGTTCGCCCTTCGGGGCCACGAACTTCGGCCCGAAGCGCGCCATGATGGGATGGTCTGGCAGCAGGTTTCTCACCGTGTACGAATAATGCGGCCCGTGCCCCGGCGAACGGATTCCAACGAAATCGAACCAGCGATCGTCCTTGACGCGATAACAGTGCATGGCACAGTGAATCAGCATCGCCGGTGTGCCATCCCGGTGTGGCTTGAGGATACGATCCACGAACGCCAGATCCTTCACATTGGAAAAGCACTCGTTGTGAACAACGATGTCGAATCCGGCGGCCCAAGTGGGATCGTTATAGAGCGGAATTGGTGTGTCCGTCGTCGTGCCGCCCTGTTGAACAACGGTCCAGCGGACATTAGCGCGGGCGCTAATGCCGCGAGTGAGAATCAGCTTTTGCCGATCGTAGTCGTGACAACAACCGCCGGTGACAAGCAATGCTCGAATGGGGCGTTGTTTGACCGGTGCATCGTCTGCACTGACAGCAACACCCAAAGAAGAAAAGAAGACGTAGAAAATGACGGCAAGTTCAAAACGCATTCGGTGGCTCTCGCAAGGGCGGAGGGTGAGACATTGGGGCAGGATCTCTCAGCTTATTCGGAACGCTGCACGATGCAACACGTCCTGACAAGTGACCTAGCTCGAAACGGTAGACAATCTCGCCGTCGAGACGGCAGAGTTTTCTCGAATTTCTTCATATCCTTTCGGATCAAGCATCGCTGAACATTGCCTGCCTGGCAATGACGCGATTCTCTTGCCGCACAAGTTGGCCGCAGGCAGCGGCAATATCATTGCCTAACGAGTGGCGAACAGTTGTCTTGAGACCGGCAGTCTTCAGCGTCTGGGCGAACGCTTTGCGTGTTGGACGATCTGAGCCGACAAGCTGTGGGGCATCTTCAATTGGGTTGTAGGGAATCAGATTAACGTGGACGTTCAGTCCGTCGAGCCATTCGATCAATTCCGCCGCTTCGGCCTGCGAATCATTGACGCCCGCGAGCATCAGATATTCGATCATCACGGTAGTCTTGGCAGCTTGCAGCTTGTTGACCTCAACGATCGTTTGTCGCAATTCACCGAGCGGATATTTCCTGGCCAGCGGAATCAACCGCTCGCGAACCTCCTGCCGCACACTATGGAGGCTCAAAGCCTGATTGACGGCCGGAAAGCGTGCAGCGCAGCGAAGCATGCCGTCGATCACGCCAACCGTTGAGACAAGGATCTTTCCTGGCGAATGATTGAAGAACTCCGGAGCAACCAGGAGTTTCAGGGCGCGAAAGAGATTCTCCTCGTTGTGCAACGGTTCACCCATGCCCATGAAAACGATATTCCGCAACCGGCGCCCCTCGGCGACGAGAATCTGGCCCGCCTGGAGAACCTGATCGACAATCTCCTCTGACGACAGATCGCGCGCGATGCCCATCTTCCCCGTCGCACAAAACTCGCAGGCAGCGCCGCAACCAACTTGGCTGGACACGCACAATGTTGATCGCCCCGTCTCGATGCGCAAGATTACGGACTCGATCAACATGCCCAGCGACGTGCGCAAGAGCAACTTTGTCGCACCATCGACGGTCGAGTCGCAACGTCGGTAAGGCTCTAACACGTGCAGGCAGAGCTGGTCGCCCATGGGAAGTCCGGCCAATGCCGCTTCATCGGAAACAAACCTTCTTAGCAATTTGCTGCGCAAGCTGCTGATGGCTTGCGGATCGATTCGCGCGGCAGCACGTAGCCAGTCGATGCGGCGAGTGTCGTAGATGCTGATCGGTTCGATTGAGTTCATTCGTCGTTTGGCAGCAAACAGAATCGGACGGTCGACGGGACGAGAGAAGACACTGAGCGGACATGGCCCTCCACCGCCAATCAAGCAGCAGGAATCCGTTTTAGCGTCTCGAGCAGGAATCTCCAATATTTTTGCACCGAACTGATCTGAACGCGTTCATCCGGAGAGTGCGCTCCGAAGATATTCGGTCCAAACGAAATCATCTGTATATCCGGGTAGTTCTGGCCCAGGATTCCACATTCAAGACCGGCGTGGCAAGCGCATACGTGCGGCTGGTCACCAAACAATTCGACGTACAACGATGACATCAGCTTCACAATGGCAGATTCCGGCGAAGGCTGCCAACCGGTGTACGCGCCGGACTGCTCGACAGTGGCGTCAGTAAGTTCAAACGTTGCGGCCACCGCGTTGGCCAGATCGTCGCGTTCACTGTTGACCGAACCACGTGTCAGGCAACCGATTGTGACCTCACCGCCCTTTACCAGGACGCGTGCCACGTTGTTTGACGTCTGGACTAGTCCATCGATTTCGGGAGACATCCGCCAAATGCCGTTGGGACAGGCGTAGATCGCCCCCAACAGCATTCGTTGAAGTTGACTTGGCAGGACGTTGTCGGGCACCGATATCGCTTCGCAGCCGATCTCCACGTGTGGGTCTGTGGTGGAATATTCGCTGCGAATCACATCAGCAGCGGCGGCGATCCACGCTTCGAAGTCCTCGGCGTGGTCCTTCGTAATTGCGACCAACGCGACCGATTCCCGCGGAATCGCATTTCGCAAGCCCCCGCCGTCGATCTCCGCCACGCGAACACCAAACTGACGTGCGGCTCCCCACAGCAGTCGGTTGATCAGTTTGTTGGCATTGGCATGACCGAGATGGATATCCATGCCGGAATGTCCGCCCGTCAGTCCTCGCACAAAAATCCGGTATCCGCCCGCACGATCAGATGCCGGTTCGGCAGAATAAGTTTGGCGCGCCGTTACGTCGACGCCCCCGGCACAACCGATCGTTATCTCGTGGTCGGCTTCGGTATCCAGGTTCAAGAGAATCTTACCGTTGAGCAGCCCTCCTTTGAGTCCTTGAGCACCAGTCATGCCGGTCTCTTCATCGATAGTAAAGAGTCCCTCCAAGGCCGGATGTTCGATATCGTCAGAAGCAAGAACCGTCATGATGCTGGCGACACCGATCCCGTTGTCGGCGCCAAGCGTTGTGCCGCGAGCCTTGACCCAGTCGTCGTCAACGTACATGTCGATCCCTTGCGTCTCGAAATCAAAATCTGTGTCGGCGTTTTTTTGGTGCACCATGTCGAGATGCGACTGCATCACAATCGGAATTCGATTCTCCATCCCGGGCGACGCGGGTTTGCGAATGATCACGTTGCCAACTTCGTCGACCATTGTCTTCAGCCCCAACGACTCGCCAAATTTCCGCGTGAATTCGATGACTCGCGCTTCTCGCTTGGACGGACGCGGAACTGCATTCAGATCGTCGAAATGGTTCCAAAGAGGCGTGGGCAAAAGGTCGCGGACCGACTCAGGCATGGCTAGGTACTTTCATGTGGCGATGGCGAAAACGGTGGGGATGCAACAGCAATGCTGGCTCCAGCAAGAAATACTGGTTCCAGCAAGAAAACAGTGTCGACGCCACGGCACAAACTGTCAAACGGTGTAGCCTGCCCTCCGAGAGGCTCAGCTATATAGGAAGTCGCCTGGCAATCGACTAAATTGGGCCCGCCCCACAGGACACGGTCGCCACGAAAGCGAGATCCACAATGTCAGAAGCGAATCGGCCAAGTGGCAAGGGACTATTAGGCGCGATTGAGCGGATCGGTAATCGACTGCCGGACCCCGTGACGCTCTTCGTCATCGGTGCCTTTGTCGTGCTGATCACTTCCGAAGTCGCTTCCCGCGTCGGCTGGAGTGCGGAAAACCCAACGACCGGAGAGATAGAAACGGTCAAGAGCCTGCTATCCGGTGACGGCATGCAATGGGTGTGGCGAAATCTCGTATCGAATTTCACGGGCTTTGCGCCGCTGGGCGTGGTGCTGGTGGCGATGATCGGCATTGGTGTCGCCGAGCGTTCCGGGTTGATTGACACGATACTGAAAGGGACGGTCCTGTTGACGCCTCAGGCGTTGTTGACGCCCGCCGTGATTCTTGTGGGAGTCATGAGCAGCATGGCGCTGGATGCTGGCTACGTCGTATTGCCACCGTTGGCCGCAGCCGTGTTCGCGCGTGCCGGTCGCTCGCCGCTCGTCGGGCTGGCTGCTGTATTTTCAGGAATCGCGGCCGGCTTCAGTGCAAACTTGCTGATCACCGGACTCGATCCGCTGTTACAGAGTTTCACCCAAGAAGCAGCCCAGATCCTCGATCAGAATTATCAGGTGGACATACGATGCAATTACTACTTCATGGTTGCCTCCACAATCATGATCACTTTGGTGGGCTGGGGCGCGACACGATTGGTCGTCGAACGGCGTTACTCCAGAGACGATGTGCGTCAGCAAATGGCCGCCGCGGAATCTGCCGAGACGGATCAACAACCGGCCCTGGGCGACGCCGAGCGCAAGGGGTTGTTGTGGGCGGGGCTCGCTTTGGCGGCCGCTTCAGGCGTCATCTTGGCCATGGTGTTGATTGAAGGCGGTCCGTTGAATGGTACCATCGAACCGCGCCCTGGCTGGGAGTTGGCGGTCTGGGTCGACGTCATTGTGCCGATCCTGTTTGTGCTGTTCCTGGTGCCAGGTTTGGCGTACGGGATGGCCACGCGGTCCATCAAGAGCGATCGGGACGTGGCCACGATGATGAACAAGACGATGAGTTCAATGGGCCCCTACATCATCCTCGCCTTCTTCGCGGCGCAGTTCGTCGGTTGGTTCAGCGAATCCAACCTTGGCAAGGTTATCGCTTTGGAGGGCGTAGCGTTGTTGCAGTCCTGGCAGATGCCGATTTGGTTGCTGGTCATCTCGATCGTCTTGCTTGCCTGTCTATTGAATCTGTTCATCGGGTCGGCATCGGCGAAATGGGCATTGATCTCGACCGTGTTTGTTCCCATTTTTGCCGGTGTTGGCATCAGCCCGGAACTCACTCAAGCGGCCTACCGGATCGGCGACTCGGTGACCAATTCAATTTCGCCGCTCAATCCGTACGTCGTGATCATTCTGGTGTTCATGCGGCAATACGAGCCGAAAGCGGGCATCGGTTCTCTGATCTCGCTAATGCTGCCATACACCATCGCGTTCCTCGTCGCGTGGATCTTATTGCTGATCGTCTGGATGGGTCTTGACCTACCGCTCGGTCCGGGAGATTCGCCGCTCTTCATTGAACCGCTTGAGAGTATCTCTGCTTCCGTGCCACTACCGACGGGCGGCGCGCTACATGAAAATCTCCTTCTCCCGAATCTCGCTTGACGGAACTTCCTTGGCGCGCGTCGCTTCTTCGACCAGACGTTCGCCCTCGCCGCGATGCGCATACACGGCCTCACCCGGACTAACATGCCGGTTCCAATACCTTTCGTAAATGGAAACAATGCCCTTGTTTCGGGCCAGCGTGGCAGGAACCGCGTGCAACATCACTCGCTGTTGTTCTCGCCGCCTGAAGTATTTTCCAACGATCTCCGGCAGGACGCTTGAGATCCATGTATCCCTTACGTGCTGAACGTAACGTGGAATGACGTAGCGTGGCCGATGGAGTGGGCCGAGTGCTTCGTGCATCGAAGTAGTGAAGATCGCATTCTCTTCCTCATCCGCGTTCTCGAGGAACAGACGAACGTATCCACCGGCACGCGTACCGACATGAATAGGCAACTTAGTCCGAATGATCTGCGCATCAATCAGCGCGTGCAACACGGCTGTGCCGATCGCAGTTGCCAGCGACGTTGTGTTCCAGGGCTCGCGCGAACCAGTGAACGGCGGAAAGCCGCCACCCACCCCTGCATTCCTGGTTTCCAAGGCGCGAACCGGACGATCGTGATACGGTTCGCCGATACGCCACTTTTGTCGCACGTCGGCGCGGCTGCCAACGCGATTGAGCATTTCGTCATTGAGTACGCCAACGGAGCCTTCCAGACCTTCCGGCTTTAGTTCGGTCAACGCCGCGTGAACGTGCCCGACGCCTTTTTCGATGGCGGCATCGTCCGTAACGCCATAGATCGTCTTGTGCTTGGCAATAAAGCGTCGATAGTCGTCCAACCCTTTGCTGAATTCAGGTGCGATGCAGACGACGTCCCAATTGTTGGCCAGTTTCTCAGGTTCATCCTCATCCAGCCGAATCGAGCGGCCTCGCAATTGGTTGACTGTCATCGACGTGGTAACCGTCGTCAAATCGATCAACACGTTGATCTTGCTGGCGTCCCAACCCTCGCCCAGCAATCCGCGCGTGCCCACCAGGCATTTGGTCAACCCACGTTGGAATTGTTCCGTGATCAACTCGATGTAAACGCGCGGACACCAATCGCCGCCCTTGCCATTGATCACATGAAAACCGTCCTCCTCGCCCAACACCAATTCGACTTCATATCCGCGTCGCCTTAGCCACCCGTGCGCCGCCGTGACAAACGCATCGGCAAGGTCGTCATCCACCAAGACGCTGGATCCGGTCAGTAAGACAGGGTCGAGCTTGTCAGTCACAGTCGAGCCTAAGAGTGATTTGAAAGCCGCCACGGCACCCCCCGCTTCGTCGTCCAGCAGATGTTCGACGTCAGCAGTTACGGCGGATGTCTTTTCGTAGTCGGCGACAACGACGGCACGAATCGTCTCGCCCAATTCTCCGGATTCCGCGGCAAGAATGGCTGGCAAGGCCTGTGTCTTGCTACGTGAATACGCCATCACGCGGCCTACCGGCGACGCACAGGCCTGACAACCAGTGTCCGTGATTTGGACTCCCAAGGTGCGCAAGCGACGGATCGCTTTTTCGGCCCGGCGGTGATCCTCCCGGCGCGGCGACCGGCGCAGGTAATGTCGCACATATCGATCAAGGACCGGAATCAAAATCGTCATCTCAGGGACTTCGTTCGGTTGCAGATCGAGCACCAATTCGGGCACATTTTCCGGCAAAGGGATGTTCCGCAAAGCGAGGAACAACCGAGCGTTCTCGGCGAAATCGGGATCCCGCTTTTGGAAGCTCTTCCAATCCCGCATCACGCCGGTGGGTAGCCGATATTCGGCGAGTACCCTGGCGACCCAAATTGGTAACGGCTCAAAACCGGATTCGGGCACGTCGTCGACCATTTCGTCCGCGGACTTTTCAGCCTGCTGGTCGAGCTCATCGTCGACCGCGTTGTCAGTTTCTCTTTCCCGCGGTTCGAGTATCTCGGGTTCCTCTTGGCAAAGGTCGTTAACGAGTTCATGCAACTGATCGTCGGCATTGGCAACATAGGCTAGTTCGTCGGCGGTGGGTCGCACAAAGTAAACGAGATCCTGGTAGGGTGCCAGAAAGCCGTCCTTCACAACTGCCGGGACGGGAACTTCAAAGTCGATGTCGCCGAAATACTCGTCGTATCGCTGGACGTCCTCCGGCTTACGACCGTCACGATCCGGCGGAGTTGCGGTCAAGCCAATAACGATCGGGTGGTCCAGCAGTTCATGGGCATCGGCCAACACGCGCCCCCAATGCCCCATCAGGTGATGGCATTCGTCCAGGATCACCACCCCAATTCCACTGTCGCGTAATCGGCGGAGCGTTTCTAGCGAGGATCGGTGGAGCGTCTCCAACGCCTGACCAGCCAGCGCCAGTTCATCGCGCAACTGTTTGCGATACGCCCCCAAGCGTTCGTTGTAATACGTTGGATTGTGTCGGCGCAGATCGTCTATCCAGACATTCGCTTCGTTTGCATCGAGGGCCTGTCCCTTTTCGACCAGGTTCTGCTGCCACAGCTCGACCGCTTTCGCATCATGTCCGGCATCGCCACGATCGGGCAGCGTGACCGACTGATACGTCAGCGACGTCAACAGTCCCGGTGCCTTAGGGGTTGTGCTGACCGCATCGGCACCAGCCTGCTCCATCGTGAACAATTCCGTCCGCGCGGCCCATTGTGCTTGGATGGCCGAATTGGGCGAGAGCACCAGCGCCGGCTCTCCAATGCACTCGGCCCACAGATACAATCCGAGTACGGTCTTCCCTGACCCCGGCGGCGCCACAATGTGCAAGCGTCGCCGACCGGTAGCCAGTTTTGCTTCCGCGATTTTGACGACTTCGGCCTGCGAAGGGCGAAGCGTCCCTTTGAAGCGAATCTCTGGGAATTGAGGCGGATCTTGTTGCAACAGACCGATTCTTCGTATGTGGCCATGTCTCTCGGAGACCGAGATTCTGTGCGCATCACCTCGTGACTGGGAAGCCCCAGCCACATGAAACTCACCGGCTCTTTAAGACTCGAAAAGCAGCTCGGGCGAAACGCCTAGTTGACGGTGACTTGACCGGTGGCCGCCCATTCAACGCCACGGCAGAGCAGCTTTTGGTACGACGAGTTCTGTTTCGAATCAAGTGCATGTCCCAACACATTGTGCACGACACGCCCTTTGCCGTATGGCTTTACGAAGACGAGCGGTTCGACTTTCTTGCTCCAGTCGGAGTAGGCGGTCACCAATACTTCGATCTCCGCATCGCCGGATAGCTTGGCGTACAATTCGTCTTCCGTTTTGAAGTCCTTCAGACCTTTGGTGATCGGATGGTCGGTGCTCTTGATCTTTACGGCAAACTCGCCGTAAGGGCCATGCCCTCCAGTGCCCTTCTTCCAAACGCGTCCCAACAACACGGCATATTCGTCCCAATCTTGGAATGCGCTGCAGGCGAAATGCAGAGCGACAACGCTACCACCACTCTTCACATATTTGAGTAGGCCCGCTTTCGCGGTATCACTGGGATCTTTCTCTTTCCAAAACCCAAAGTTCAAAAGAACCACCTTGTAATCGCCAAGGGAGGG
>JASLPZ010000134.1:0-17612 GCA_030744725.1 Pirellulaceae bacterium | reverse complement strand
GTTCAGATTCCCGAGGGGCTCTACAACAGAACGCCACCACAAACACCCCATTCACCCACTAATTCCTCCGAAGAGCCTTTTTTGTGAAGTTCTGGAAACGTATCAAAAGCCGAGGTGGCCAGATGGTCTTGTGTCAAGTCTCGGTGCACGAACAGGAGATCCTGGAATTAACCAATCTGATCTCCCTCTGGTCGGTCTGCAAAACGCGTCAAGAGGCAATTGACATGATCCAAGCAGGCTGAGCGACGCGCTAAGGCGAACGTGTGGCACGGAAAACTTCAGACACAACAGGGACGAATTCAAGTTGAAACTCGGTTACACTGTACGAGTGACTGTTATTCTCTCCCCTAGGCCCACACACCACTGTAAGCCTGTCGCGCAACTATTGCGGACCACGAATCGATTCAACGACGGAGCACCTCATGACATTCTCACGACGACAACTGTTACAAGCTGCTGGTGCTGCAAGCCTATGCGGCGCGGCGTCCACGGTTCGCGCACAGCTTCCCGCAGCGGCTGCCGATGCCAACTTTAAGATCTCCACGGGACGTATTCGCCAATCGGTTATGGGGTGGTGCTTCAAACCGATGCCGGCCATCGAATTGGCCAAACATTGTCGGGACATTGGGCTGGTTGGAATTGAAGGGATCTCGTGGAATGACTATCCAGCCGTTCGTGGTCTGGGCCTGAACATTTCGTTGGTCAGCAGCCACGGATTCAAGGACGGTCCGTTCACTCGAGACAACCACGAGCCAAACGCCAAGAAACTGCGAGAGAGCATCGATCAGGCTGTCGCCGTTGGATGTCCGAGTGTGATTACGTTTACCGGAATGCGCGAAAAGGGAATCACGGACAAACAAGGCGCGCAGAACTGCGTTGACTTATGGAAATCGGTCATTGATTACGCTGAAGAACAAAAAGTGAATCTCTGCCTGGAACATCTCAATTCACGCGACGACACGCATCCGATGAAAGGCCATCCAGGTTATTTTGGCGACGATGTCGATTTTTGTGTCGACCTGATTCGACGCGTCGATTCACCAAACATGAAGTTACTGTTCGACATCTATCACGTTCAAATCATGAATGGTGATGTGATACGCCGGATCCGTCAGTACAAGGATCTCATCGGCCACTATCACACGGCGGGAACTCCGGGGCGTGGCGAACTGGATGATACGCAAGAGACCAACTACCCAGCCGTGATGAAGGCGATTGTGGACACTGGCTACCAAGGCTTTGTCGCCCAAGAGTTTATTCCCACCTGGGACGACAAGGTCAAAGCACTGCGGCACGCGGCACAAGTTTGTGACGTCTGATTGTCCGCGTCAGCCAGGCCTGCCTGCCTATTGGGCATCTCGCTGATCGATCGCGCGATTTCGTGCCGCTTCGAATTCGTCGGCGGGGTTCCAGGCCGGCATGTTGGCTTGCTGCGCCGCTCGCAACCCGACATAGAACAGCAACCGAGCGTCCGCAATCGCACCACCGAGATCCCAATCGTCGCTGTATTCGTCGCTCTGCTGATGGTAGTTGGTCGCTTCCCAGTCTTCGCGCTGCTGCTGGCCCCACCCCGGCGGCTTGCCGATTACATCGACGCCTGCGTGCAGATAAACGCCTGGAACGCCAACCTTGGCCAGACTGAATTGGTCCGACCGATAATAGAAACCGCGATCCGGAAAGCGATCGGGCGTCACATGCCGATCCTGCCAGCGAGCCACCGCACCGACCAGGCTATCCAAGTTCGACTTACCGTGGCCGATCACATTGACGTCGCGCGTGCGACCGTAGAAATTCAATCCATCAATGTTCATGACCGCACCCATGTAGCCCGCCGGAACCGGAGGATGTGCGGCGAGGTATTCCGAGCCCAGTAATCCTTGCTCTTCGGCTCCGACAGCGGCGAACAGAATCGACCGCGCAGGTCGCTCCTTCAGTTGCGTGTAGGCCCGGGCAGTCGCCAACAGAGCGGCCACGCCCGACGCGTTGTCGATGGCACCGTTGTAGATATTGTCACCACGCTCGTCTCGTTCAGCAGACATCCCGATGTGATCGTGATGCGCCATGTAAACGATCATCTCGCGTTTCCGCTTCGGGTCACTGCCTTCTAGAAGACCGAGCACATTGGCCGTCTTCTGTTTACGTGATTCGCAGCGCAGGTCGATCGTCAGCGTCGTACCCAACGGGACCGGGCGAAACTTGCGATGCTCGGCGGCAGCGCGAAGCTGATCGAGGTCATGTCCACTCAGTGTGGCCAGCCGGCGAGCTGCCGCTTCGGTAACCCATCCGTTCATGTCGTCGCGGGGCCCAGTCTGGCCCTCCAATTCAAACTCTTCGCCAGCCCAAGACGTTTGCACAACTTGATAAGGATAGCCGGCGGACGCCGTCGTATGAATGATGATCGCGCCTGCCGCGCCCACCTTGGCGGCCATGCCATACTTGTAGTCCCAACGTCCGTAGTACAAACGCCGTTTTCCGGCGAACAGCTCGGGATCATCGGAGGGGTCGTTGTTCATCATCAACAGTACTTTGCCCTTCAGATCGACTCCCTTGTAGTCATTCCAATCGTATTCGGGTGCCACAATCCCATAGCCCACAAAAACCACTTCTGCGTCGCGAAACCCGAGCTGCTTGGCGGGGCGACCCGCGTTGGCCATGAAGTCGTCTGAGTATTTCAATTCCAACGCATCGTCGCCGTGACGAAACGTGATCGTCGCTGGCGGATGCGTTTTCGTGCCAACCAGCGGAACGGGCTGATACCAACTCCCATTGTCCGCCGCCGGCTTCAATCCCAGTGCCTCGAACTGCGTCGCAATGTATCGCTGAGCCAACTGATCGCCACGTGTGCCGGGACCTCGCCCCTCCAGCAAGTCATCGGCCAAAAACCGAATGTGAGCTCTCAGCGCTGCGTCGCTGATAGCGGTCACCGCCAACCGTTCATTGCCGTTGGGCATGGCGACCGTCTCTTGTGCCCTCGCATCAGGCGAAACGAACAGGACCGAGGCCATGCTGATAAACAAGCTTGTGGTAAGAATGGAATATCGCAACGCATTTCTCCTTGTAGGCCGGCGAGGCCGAATCGACAGTCAGTGTGTAGGGCCGTCTGTGGCCACGGCAGGGCAGTTTACCATGCTCTTTCAATGCGTGCGCGGTGGCAGTAGCCGTTCGTAGGGCGGGCACTTCCGCCCGTCGCCCGCGTCCAACAGACGGACCGAACAACTCCCAAGGCGTTGTACCACTCGGGATTGTCGCACGCCTTCAGCGTGCAGGTGTTGTCCATTCCCATTACCCAGGGTGGCGCGGCTGCGCCGCTGACCCTGGGCTACGATGTGAAACGCCTTCGGCGTTGGATCTTGCAAGCTCGCTAAACTCGTACTCCCGCAAGCGGGAGAGGTGTGAAGAGATGTCTCGAGAACAATGACCTATTATGCGTGGAGCCCATAGGAGGGTCGGTGTCTAGCTCCGTTTCGACTATGGGAAGCCGACCGACACACGCCAGCCGCTACTGCGGCAACTGACGTTGTAGTTGCTCGGTCTGTGCGCGAACCTGGCGAAACCTCGCCGCCCAATCGGTCTGATTCAGTTGCTCGATCGAATTGCGGGCTCCGTCCCATCGCTGTAGGTGAAGCTGGGCTTCGGCCAACTTCAACAGGCCATTGGGTTCCAATGCACGTAGTCGGGCCACGTGCTTCCAATGATCGATCGCGTCCTCCCAGCGGTCCTGCTGTTGGCGTATTTCGGCTAGCGCCTGATGATGTTCGGCTTCGTGCGGCGCGGCCTCGACAATCGTCGTCGCGGCGCGCTCGAACAACACTTCATCCGACTTCAAGCGGTCGGCGAGCTTCTTATAAAGGTCGAGATTGTGCCGGTCAAAGTCGAGCATTGCTAACGTCTGCTGTATGGCACCATCTTGGTCCTCGATCGCATCGTAGGACTCGATCAGTGCTTCGTGCGTCTTCGCATCGGTCGGTTGCAGTTCGATCGCCAGACGCAGCTGAACGATCGCCTCTTCATGTTTCTGGCGCCGAGCATACACGATCCCAAGTCTCTGGCGAATCAACGGGCTGTCCTGCCCCGTTGTCGCGACCTGCTTGTCGAGATACTCTACATAGCTGTCCAGATCGTTGGAGCCCAAGAGCGCCAAATCGATCCAGCTTCGCGAGCTGCTTTGATTGCTATGACGTGGTCCCCAGGCAACGACGCCAGCCGCGGCCGCATCAACCGCCTTGATCGTGTCTCCCAAACCGGTAAACGCACGTGACTGGTGGCTGTAGTAATTGGAAAGGGCGCCGTCGCCAATCCCACCGTTGGGTTGTGATCGCTGGTGAAGCGGTATCACTTCGCCGTAGTAACCCGCCGCCTCGGCAAACAACTTGTTATCCAAGCAACACCAGGCCAGCTGGGCAATATCCGTTTCGGTCCAACGCCCTTGTTGGCGAAAGTGTTCGTCCGTTGCGGTCAGCAAGGTTCGCATTTCCTCTTGCCTCGACGACCTGGCGTACGCAGTGATCAGCCGAGTGCGATAGGCCATTGTGTTGGGTGAAGCCGCGACGATCGGTTGCAGAATCGCAATCGATTCCGCGTGCCGATCTTGCCGGTGCAACATATCGCACAAGACAATCTCTTGCTTCGTGTCGAGCAACTTTTTCCGATATGCAGCAAACAGGATCTCGATCGCCCGTCCGTGTTTCCTCAGTCCATAGTCGAGATACCGTGCAATGTACGTCACCCCGCGCCCCGAATCGTTCCGCTCCTGATAAACCTCTTCAGCCACACGGAAGAACTCGTTGGACTTCTCCGACCAGAAGTATTGCTTGTGCCCATGATGATACAGGTAGTGATTTCGCGAATTCCTCGTACGCAGGTCGTGTCGAAGTTCATCTAGCACGATCGCCAGCAACCGCGGCTCGTACTCTCCGATGTTACGGTCACATTCATTGAACCAGCTTGCGAGCTGCCTGGAGAATTGCCGCCAGGGTGCTTCGTAGGTGTAATCGAAGCGTTCTGAGTACGTTTCGAAACGCTCAATCAGGAATTCCAGGGCGACGCGCGGACCGATCAACTGCTTCAACTTATCCGCAGTTTGTCTCACGACACTTTGATAGTTGTTCGTTTGTCGCTTCAAGATCGGTGGCAGGCCGTTGAATGCGAATTCATGAAAATGTCGCTCGTAGTCCGCAATTCTCTTGTCACTAGCTGTCTGATACAGATTCAGGATCTGCGTCACGACTTCCAAGCGATGATTGTCATCACCCGTGTCTGCCTGTTCCAGCAGGTGTTTTTCCAGGTTTGCAAACAGGTCGGTGCCAGCTCCCAACGACACGCGTCCGTCGTTGCGCAACGCGCGAACATAGAGTTGATTCCGCCGCTGGGTTAGCCAGTAGGTTTGCCGCACGTTTAACGGATCTTCGAGATATTTCGCTAGAACTTCCTCGGCGCCGGCAAACCGACCATCGGCGTCCAGCATCGTAACGTAGCCGTCCAGCGGCGGATTGAGGTGCGCCGGCCAGCCATTGGGATGTGCCGGCCAGCCATTGGGATGTGCCGGCGCAATCTCGCGGAGGGCATTCTCCATGGTCGCCAGCCCCTGCTTTCGATCGCCATGTGAGTAGAAAAGCGCCTTGGCCAAATAATAGGAAACGTAGAGACGATCCTCCGTCGCAGGCTCGGTCATCTTCACCAATTCGCGAAGCTGCCGCAGACGTTCATCGTTCAATTTGGTGTGGTTGATCTTACCCAGGTCGGCCAAGACATCGGCCATCTGCCTCACTTCGCCCTCGACCCATTGGCGGACGAAGGCACCTTGCAAGGCAGTGACTGCGGCATCGACATGCGGCCCTGGCTGATTGAGCACGTCCGCGGCTTGACGTTCAATCATGCACTCCAACAGATCGAGCGCTCGCCGATCGAGTGTCGAGTCGATTGTCTCGCGCAGCTCGGCAACTCGACCTAACAACTCGTCCGCCGTGGCCTCTTTGCGAATTTCGAAGAACAAGTTGGCACGTAGAGACTTAAGAAACGGATAGACCTGCTGCGGCGTGCGGCCGGTCAGTGCGTCGGGAACCATCTGCAACAGCCGAAAATCTCGGCAGGCCGTGTAGAATTCGCGTAATTGGCCGACATAGTTGCCAGGCTGATCACTCTTTGCAAACAGAGCCTGGAACGCAAACAGCACGTTTTCATCGAGCTCCGTAGGTAGTGGTACGCCGCTTTGGTTCCAGGGCTGGATTTGCTGGTGCAGCCATTGTTGAATGCGATACTCTTCCATCACCTTGAACAGTTCGGTCTTCGCACGATCGTGTTCGGCGCGGCGATGGGCGACCAGGTACCAATCGGCCAATGCCGAATGATCCGACGGCGCTAGCTGCGAAGTGCGCTGGACCGTCTCGAACAGCATCACCGCTTCGTCGATCTCGCCTTGCTCGGCCAGCAGCCGTCCTAATGCCAACTGCCAGGCCGCTGGGACTTTGTCCGCACGAATCCAGTTACGCAGATCCAGTTCCAGATCATCCGGCCGATCCAACGCAACCAACAATTTGAACCGCTGCTGCTGCCATGCCCGTGCGACGTCGCCTTCCAGCCGCATTCCGACGGAAACGTATTTGAGTACGCGTGCGGCCAGTGACTTCGGTGCGGAACGTCGAACGGCAAGATAACTGACCATCGCCAGTGCACGTTCGCGTAAGAGATCTTGTAACAACTTCAGGCGCATTGCCTCCGCGGCCAGCTCGTCGGTGTCCGATTCGGGGACTGCTACCGCTTGGGGCGCATCGCCAAGAACCGTCCAGCATTCGGCCGCGACCAGCTGGCGGTTGCGCCCAAGTTGCAGGTCCAAGAACATCCGCTCGGCGGCCACCCAATTGCGAAGTATGTCGTCGGCAAACTCGGGGGCGGATTCGGCCAGACGAGCGGCCAGTCCTTCCCGCGCACTTCGCACGAATTCCGCCCGCTTCTTGGCCAACTCGGCTCGCGTCAGTTCTTCGGGGCGACCCGTGTCTTGCAACTGCTTCCGATCTTCTAGTTGACGGGCCTGCAGCATTCGATCGACAAAACGGTGCAGCTCGCGAACTTGAGTTGCCCAACGCTCTGACGGATGTTCCGCAGCAGACAGCCGTGGAATCAGCGCCAACGCTTCGGTTTCATTCTCCGCCGTCCAGCCACGCGTCAATAATTCGGCAAACAGTGCGTTCACCAGTGTTGCAGCCAGCGTCGCGTTTGACTCCTGTTCGGCGCGAACGATTCGCTGTCGCATGAACGGCAAATGATCGCTGTCGTGAAAGTGGGTCCCGTAGATCTGCAAGAGTGCGCCACCTAACGTTTGCCGCTGCGACTCATCATCGGCCTTCTCCCACCGCGACCGCAACGTCTCGGCGATCAGCTTCCACTGGGCCGCAGAAATCTCACTTCGCCCGACAGACCACCTGACGTACGAGGCGACGTGAACTGGCAGTAGATCCCCAGCCGAGGCAACCAGGCGCCGGGCAACTTCCGCTCGCAGCCGATCGGATTCATCCGAGTCCACAAAGCGGTGGTGGTCCATGATACTGCTGGCGATGTGGAAATGCTCTTGATGCCCGAGGAAGAACCTCGCCGTCTGCTCGAGATCGTCAAACCACGCTGGGTCGATCCAATTCATATACACGCGATAACGCTGCCCACGCGCATAAGAAGACGCCGCGTTCAATCGCGCGAGAAGGCTCGCATCAAGCTTACCTTCGGCGCGACCGTTCTTGAGCCACTCGCGTGCGATCGTGTCAGCGTCCCGCGCCCGATCGGCCATGATGAAGGCGTGCAAATGCTGCAAATAGATATCTTGGCTTGTTGGGTTGGTCGCCACCCATTCCTCGAAGAACGTCACAAGTTCATCGGCCAGGCCTTGTTCGCGCAACAACGTCACATACGCTGTTCGCAGCTCGCGATTCTCAGACTCGCTTCGTTCGACGTCACGATCCAGCTCCTGCCGTAACCACACCCACGCCGCGTCATGTTCGCCGGAGTTTGCCAGGTCGCGCGCGTAACTGGTCTGGGCTGCGATATCCCATGGCATGGCAATTGCGATCGCGTGCTGCCGGGGTAACAGTTCCGCGGTCCGCCGCAGTGATCGCAGGGCTTGCGTATAGCGGACGTCCCAGCGAAGTGCCCCGATGGCGACCGTCGGCTGGCGCTCAAAAAGCGGACGCAATCGTTCCAACAGACGCAGAACTTCGTTCTGGTCGGCAATTTGACCTGTCTGACCGAGCACATATTTGGCCAGAAAAAACTCGTCGACGCGTTTCTCGGCGACAAGCCAATCCGCCTGCTCCAACAGCAGTTGCCTAACGTCGTCGTTCTTCCTGGCTGCGGCCAGAACACCGGCACGGATCCAGACGATCCCGGGCTTGCCGCCGGCCAGCTTCTCCATCTCGGCTAGTTGCTTGAAGACGACCTCCCAGTTCTGAATCCGAGACGCATTTAATAGCAGGACGAGACGATGTTCGAAGTCCGCGGAGCCGTCGGCGGCGGCCACTTCGGCCTTGCGCACCGTTGGCAACACCATTGGAAGCAACTGTGTGGTGTCACGGTCCGGCATCTCCTGGCTGATGCGTCTGGCAAATGCAGCTGGCTTCAGGTTGCGGACCGTTTGCGTCGTGACAGAAGTTCGTCGACCTTGCGCATCAAACGTTTCGACCTTGGCCGGCCACCAGCTACCTGCCGATTCGAAGTAGTCTTGGTACTTCGTCGACGACGCTATTTTGTTGTCAGCCCGTCGCTCGGCGCTGAGAATGACATTTCTGTCCGTATCGATCACGAAGCGTTGCTCTACCACTGACGACGAACCGACGTTGGTCAGGATCATCACGACTCGGTCGTCGGCTGGGCGTTCGAGTTTGACATCGTACCTGCGATAAGACTCGTGCAGTGGCTTCACTGCAAACGCGCGCAGACCGGGAACCAGAGATTCAAGGTCGCGTGACGTCGACTTGCGAACTCGGCCGGTGTGAAACGCCCGCGAGTATGCGCCGCGCTGTTGATTGTCGCACCAATGGACCAAAGTCTGCGCCGTCACGTTTTCTGAGAACGACAACCATTGCTTTGGCGATAACAGCTCCAATTGACCCGACGCGCCAGTCTCTCGATTCCAACGTGGATCGGCGGACTTGTTCTGCCGGATCACTTCGATGCCGCCCGCATCAAGAGTGATCTCTTGCACCAAACTCCGCGAGAGATCGATCGCGGCGGCTGGCCATGTTGATTCTGGCAGCGGCTTTGGCTCTGCCGGCTGTGGCGGAACCGTGGGATAAAGCGTGTTGAGCCATCGGACGTAGTTGCTGGACGAGCCGACGTAACGGCCACGAAACATAGGCTGAAATCGCTCTTGCGGACTCAGCACGGCGGCATTTCGCAAATCACGACGTGCATCGAAAAGACCCCTACGCGAGAAGAAGCCCTGAGCCTTCTGCTTGAAAAAGTAGCCGTCCTCCGTCCGTTGTAATGCGCCGGCGCGGGCCGGTCCACTGAACGCTTGAAGGTCACTAACATCGAAATCAAAGTCAAGTGCGGACTTTCGACTGTTGGATTCCCAATCAACGATGTTCATGTTGAATCGCCCGCCATCATACGACTCGTCGGAAGATGACAACTTGTCGCTCTCACTCTTGACGAGAGAGTCCACAAGGCCATTGAGGTCGCCACCCCAGCGACTCGAAAGCGGCATAGCCCGGGCGAGTTGCAATGACCCATCGGCAGATCCACCGCTTCCCCCATAGCTGCCCCATGCGTGCTGTGAATCAAACGACGACAAAGACCCCATCACAGATATATCCATGAGCCGCGGATCGAAGTGTTCGAACATCCGCGGATCGCGTCCCAGTCGTGTCAGCTCGGCGAGAATCTGTCGGCGTAGGTTCAACCGCCAATCGCCGGCCCGTTTGATCTGCTGTTGCCGCAGTTCAAATGTGGCATCGTCGCGGCCATCGGCAAAAAAGCGTTCGCCGTCTCGCATTTGATAGCGTCGCTTCACGCCAAACCGCTCGCGATCTTCGTCTGTCTCCAATACAAGCAGCGACGTGTACGGTGTGATGATATGAAACTCCTCCGAGAGCGCAATGATCTGATCTTGAACAAGCGTGCTCGTGCCCTCTTCCAGCAGCTGATCCAGATGCGCCCGCGCCCAGAGGCGTGGAATGAAGGAGTTCCCCGTTTCGGCATCGGCCAGCTTCAATCGCGAATTGAAGCTCACGCGTTCACCGCCACGCTCGCCCGTAATCACGATCTCGCCCGCTTGTTCTTCACCCTGCGGCAGATACCGCCCGACCAAAATCTGCTGCGTCCCAGCGGGCAGGTTGGGCAGAGAGTCTGGATAGACAGCGGCAACTTGCAACCCGCGGAATTCGACCTTCAAATTCCGCAGGCCGGGCTGCGCGATCTCATTCAACAGCTCAAAGGCAACTTGCTGCGGAGTCTGCTTGCCCACGATGTGGCGCACCGAGCCTCCTCCGATACGGGCCACCGCTTTCAGAACTCTCGACTCGAAACTCGACCCAATCGAGACGGCGTGGAACGTCCCCATACGTTGGTCACCAGTGAGGCGTTTGAGGCGATTCGCGAATGTTTGAGGGTCGGCGTCACCTGCCGTTACGACCCCGTCGCCGATATAAACGACGTGCGTCGTGTCGCTCAGCCGCTTCAGCACAGACGTGGCCATCCGGTCCAGGTCGGTCCAGCCCAGCGAAATGCGTTCATCCAACCATCCGATCGCGCCGGCGATAGCATCCTCAGTCGGTTCGACCGGCGTATCGTGGAGCCAATCGCAATTCACGTCACAGGCCGCAAGATTGAAGCGATCGCGCGGACCGAGCGTCGCCAGGACCGACGTGACGAATTGGCCTTGTTGCTTCCTCTTCTGCGAGTCCATTGAGGCGGAAGTGTCACACACCAGCAGCAAATCCAACGGCGAACCGTCCGGTATGACCTCGCGTTGCCAGCTACCTTCGCCGGTGGGCGGCGTCAGTTGCACGAGGAAGTAGCCGTCGTCACCACGTCGATGCGGCACGACCACGACATCGGATTGGCGCGCATCGACTTCACAGACCACTTCGAAATCCCGCGTCGGCGTGTACTCTTGCGCCGTAAACTCGATATTGGCGGAATGCGACGTCTGTTGCGACCGAACTTCGTGTGTTGAACACGAAACTCGTTTTAGTGGCAGAGCAGAATTGACCAGAACTTCCAGGGACAATTCCCGCAACGGTGTCTTCTTCAGCATCTCGCTGGCCAGGCCGTACGAGTAGCGGTACCGATTGGCCCTTAGTGGCAAGACCTGAGTGTAGACAATTTTGATCCGCTTTTCAGAGTGCGGGAGGATCGGAAAGACACGAGCTTTGAAGATATTGCCGCCAGTCCATTCGAGCAAACCTGGATCGCGCCGCTCGCGGAGAATCGTCTCGTAGATTTCACGCGCCCGTTGCTTCTCGACAACATCCGCTTCAATCAGTTCGCCGTTAATCCACATCCCGAATCCGCTGATCGACGCGTCCTGTGGCAACGGAAAATGAAACACACCTTCCAGTCGAGTCCCCGTGTGGTTCACGAACGACTCTTCGATTGTGGTTCGCGCAATCTGGTCGCGAATCTCGACCTTGACCTTGTGGAAACCCACGGTGAGTGGCGTGTTGCGACCGTCGATATTGCAAATCAACGAACCGATCGATTCGTTGTTCGACGTGCCTTCGAAACCGGCCAGCCAGACGGGCTTCTTGCCGACCTTTGCCAGCTGGGAATCGCCATCGACGCGGTAATGCGCGGACTCACCAGGTTTAATTGTGATGGTCTGGTCGCCGGGGCCAAGCAATTCGAGCGCGTCAGCTGCCGATTTGCTGCCCGTAATTTTCAATTCGCCACGGAGTAACCGCAATTGGCTTGGGCTGACGAGTTCGACGAGGCTCGCCGGTCCGACGATCACACCGAATCGTGATGTCGTCACCATAGCCGCGGCGTTCGCACCGCGAATATCCGTGCGGAGCCAATCGCCTGGTTTGACTAACATCTGGCGAGAAACCGGTGTCCACCGGCTGCGGGTCAGTGGTCGCAGCGATATGATGCCCTGGGCCTCGACGACCTTTCCGATTCGACCGTCGGCTGAAAGCGTTTTCGAAACGACGAACTGGCTCTCATCAACGAGCGTGTTGCGGGCAACGAACCACATTCTCGTTTCGCGCCACTCTTTGGTATTCCAGTTGATCGACGTTTCGATTCTTCGCAACTCGTCGGTCACAGGATCTGAATACGTATAGATCTTGTGTCGATCCCACGCCACCGCATCGCCGACACAGAACAGTTTCCGCCGATTTCCCTCGACGATGTCGACTTGTGTGGGAACGGCCTGGCGAAATTCGGCCGCCAACTTGGTGTCGATCCCCAGTATTGCCAGCAAATCCACCGGAGTCTGTTCGTCAAGGAACCAGGGATTGTCTTCATCGGCAACGGTGTTGGCCAACTCGTCGATCCGCCAGAGCTGCGAACCTGAGGCGATCCGGTAACGAGACGGCGATTCTTCCCAACGCACTTGTCCCGAGGCGCGAACCCAGACGTTGGCTTCAGTCGAGTCGTTGATCACTCGTAATTGAAGCGTCTCCGCCGTGCCGGTTTGTTTATTCAAGATGGAACCGAGTGTCATGCTCCCGTCAGCCGGTCCCACAGTGTTGACAATCAACACGACAACGCTCAACGCCACGGCGGACAACGCCAAAGCTGCTTTGGTGACCACGTGTCTTGTTCCTCGTTCCGGTTGAGCCGGGGCAGGGTGAGGTTTCACCCGGGAAAACTCTTCACCGGCAATTCGTGTCGCGCGATCAATCACATCAGTTCGAGGCGGCGCGGCATCATTGCCGAGCGGTCGGAGCAACTTTGCCACGAGTTCATCTTCGTCATGTTCGTTTTGAGAAACGCCGTTCATGATGGGTCGCCTAATAGAGTCGATGCCTTATTGCTTGACTCGAAGTCGATCGTATCGTTCGCGAAAATCCCGCCGCGCCCGCGCGAGGCTGGATCGGACACTTTCGGTCGTGCCACCGAACACATCCAGAATCTGTGGGACGGTTAGACCGTCGAGGTATTTTGCAGTCAGCAGCGCGACGTGATCCGCGTTCATCTCTGATAGTAATGCACGCACGGATTCGACAGTCTCCATCCGTGTCAATGACGCAACTGGGTCGCCGTCCGCCGAGGTCAGCGAATCCATCGCGCCATCTCCTGCCGGTCTGTCGCGATACCGTTTTCGCCAAGAGAGCGCCGCTTGGTTGTGTCCGATCCGGCTGAGCCATGGCCAGAGTGTCGTGTCCGAACGGATTGCTCGCCCGCTTTTGGCCACGGCCATTAATGTTTCTTGAAACACATCGGCAACGACGTCTTCGTCACTTCCCACCAACCTCGCAACAAATCGCCACAGACGCTCGCCATATTTCTGACAGAGCGCACCCCAAGCATCCCGGTCTCCTGCGCGGAGGCCTCTGACGATGTCGGCGTCGTCTGGTCCAACTGTCACAAAACGTCCCGAGTGGTTGGGCGCGGCCATTTTGCTGTCAAGAAGATAATTGCGCCAGGGCGCCAACTGTGTCGCAAGTTCCTGCGCTTTGTCTCAAAAACCAAAACAACTGGCCGCGAAGCGGCACCATTAGTCCCCTCTACCGTTTGCGGGAGAGGGATAGGGTGAGGGTATTGGGGTTTTGAGACACAACAAAGCCTTCTCGCAAAGTTCTTTTCCCGGGCGATTGGCCTCTGAACGTTGCGAATTCTACCACGCGGCAATGCCGTTCAAAGACTCAAACGCGGATGGCGCTGGTTTCCGAACATGCTCGACCGTTGGCAAGCGATTTGGACATTTTGCCCGCAATTCTGGTGGGGCGGCTGGGCCGCCAGCTTCTGCGACGCCCGTATGGGTTTGCTGTTTGGGCAGAGTAACGTCGGTTTGCGCCAGGCACGATTTGGATTAGGTTATTAGTACATCGTCGGGGCCGACATTTGGATGCCTAGCTCGGATGCTGGTCGTCTCCCCTCTCATAGACATCAATAGCCAGCAGAGAGTTTCGTCGATGACAGCCAACAACGAAAACCGGCCGGTGTGGGACAGTACATTTAGTGAGGAAGCTCGAGCCGCACAGCTTAGTGAAGACTCGGCAGCGTGGCGCGCGGTAGCAGGCCTTCTGCTAGCAATCATCAGCGTTGGGCTCACGATGGCCATGTTCACGGCCTGGATCTGTTCGTAGCCGCCAGCGAGCGTTTTGGACCGACCCCTTAGAAGATCGTCGACGCTCCCAATCGTCTCTCGCTTCGATCTGGATTACCGAACGGGGTTCCGCTAAACTCCGCGACGCTTTGTCTACGTGCGCGTCGACGTGCGCACGCTGGTCCACAGGTCTAGAGAGGCGTCACCATGCGTTTGTCGGGATTATTCGTTCTGCGTTGGACAATTAGCGTAGTGCTGATTATCGCCCTTGCAGGTCTACATTCAGCCAACGCCGAACCACTCAGTTCGTCACCTGAGATGCTGGAAGATGCCGAACTAACGGACGTTCAATTCATCGGCGTTGGTCAGGGCTGGGCAGTTGGCGATCGAGGCGCGATCTGGAAAACGGAAGACGCTGGGCGGCATTGGCAGTTGACGGATTCACCAGTGAATTGTCGCCTGGAGAGTGTGCACTTCATTGACGAGAGCCAAGGCTGGGCCGTTGGCGGATGGATTCATCCGTTGACACACAAGACATCAGCTGTCGTGTTGTACACCGACAACGGAGGCCGACGTTGGAAACGTCTGAATACCTCAACCTTGCCCGGTTTGCGTCACGTGACTTTCTTTGACCAACGAAACGGCTGGGTGGTCGGTAATTCATCGGCCATGTATCGTTCGGGCGTTTTTCGCACTCGCGATGGCGGTCGAAGCTGGTCCGCGGTTCCGGCCGAGCGAATTGGCCACTGGTTGGGTGCATACTTTTTCGATGACCGGCAGGGAATCGTCGTGGGGCGCGACAGCGCCGTCGCCGGCGTGACCGCGGGGATGATGCGGCGTTCGCAAAAACCGGTGTCCGATTGGAAGCCGATGCGGGACGTGACCTTCATCGGAGGAGTTGGATGGTCGGTCGGCGACGGAGGCCGTGTGTGGCGTTCCGGCAACCATGGCGCATCATGGCAACGTGTCCCGCTGCCTGAGGGAGTCGCCAGACAATTCGACTTTCGCACCATTGCCACCGTTGACGCGCACATCTGGATCGCCGGCGCACCGGGCACTTCTGTACTGCATTCTGCCGACGCTGGCCAATCATGGGAACTGTTCGACACCGGGCAGCGTATGCCGCTGGCCGCATTGTCGTTTGTCGACGCCCAACATGGCTGGGCGGTCGGAGCGATGGGCACGATACTGGCCACACAAGACGGCGGTCGGACATGGCGATCTCAGCGAGGCGAATCGCGTCGAGCGGCACTGTTGGCCGTGGTCAGTGAACCCCAGCGCATTCCATTCGAGATGTTGGCGCGGCTCAGCGGTGACGAAGGATATCTCGCCACTGTCGAGATCATGAGTCGTCGCGATATTGAAGTCTCCCAAAATAAGGAGTCGTCGGCCGCAGAGCGCAGCCAGGCAGCCGTGTCGGAGCTTGGGGGCAGTTTCAGCGAGGCGTCGTGGCAGTTTCCACTGCGTCAGCGTGGATTGAAGATGCCTGCCGAGGCCATCATTGCGGGCTGGAATATCGTCAACGACAACCAGGGCATCGCGCGGATGGAAGAACTCGTCGTCCGCAAAATTCGTCAATGGCAACCCGACGTGATTGTCACCGAGAATGCCAGCCCGGACATGCAAGACCCACTGGCGCATGTCATCAACCAAATCGTGCTCGCGGCCGTGCGTCGCGCGGCAGACCCCGAAGCCTTTCCCGACCAGCTGGCGGTTGCCCAGTTGGTGCCCTGGAAAGTCAAGAAGGTCTTTGGCGTGTTGCCGGGAGATCAAACCGGCACGGTGACATTGCAGACATCTCGGCTGGCGACACGCCTGGGAAGTTCGTTGGCCGATCAGGCCGCCCGGACACGAGGGTTGGTTTTTGATCGTTGGCAACCAAGTCCTACGCGATTGGGCTTTGAACTGCTGATCAATGAAACATCGAATAAAGCCGGCACGCGTGACTTCTTCAGCGGGTTAATGATCGAGCCGGGTGTCTCACGACGCCACGCAACAAACCGCTCAAACGAAGACCTCGAATCGCTGACCAATGCCGCGCGGCGACGCCGTACCGTGGATCAACTCTTGGCGCGAAATCGTCAAGATCCGACTGCTGGAATCAGTTGGTTGGCGCAACTCGACGACCTCACACGCGGGCTCGATTCAAACGCCGCCTGCATGACGCTCTACGAATTGTCGCAGAGCTATCTGGCCGGAGGCCATCATGATCTAGCCGCTGACGTCATGCGGTCCTTGGTGACGAATCACCCGGATCACGCGTTGACCGAATCGGCGCTGGTTTGGCTGATTCAGTATCATGCCAGTGGCGAAATAGCCAATCGTGAAACCGATCGGAATCGACAAACCAGAAATGCCGTGCCGGTGTTGTCAGGCGGTGGAGTCGACTTGCAGCCGTCGAAGGTGCGTTTCGACAACGCGAATCCCACCGACCGTTCGGTTTTTCAACTCGCCAGTCGACAGACCGCAAGTGGTTCAGCGGGATTGGTGAGTCAGCGGGCGGCCAACGTTTTTGCATTGGCAAAACAGGTTCGACAATCACGCCCCACGCTATTTGCCGAACCGTCGATTCAGTTCGCGATTGCCTCGGCACATCGCGAAAGCAGGCAACTTCGCGAAGCCAACCATCTGTTCGCTGGACTCGTTCGTAGCCATCGGGTGGATATGTGGTCGCAGTGTGCACGCGGCGAATTGTGGCTTGCCGATGGCAAAGGCCTGCCACCCAAGACCCTGCTGAAGTGCGAAAACACAGCCAGCAAGCCAAAGCTCGATGGCACGTTGGACGATGGCGTCTGGCAGGACAGACAGACCGTGCCAATTCGCAGCCGTTTGAAAGACGACGAAGACTGGCCAACCGAAGTCATGTTGGCACACGACAACGAGTTTCTGTACGTCGCGGCGCGTTGTACCATTCCCTCGGGGGTGGAATATGAAGTCGAGACTCAGCCCCGGCCGCGCGATCCGGACTTGTCACATCACGATCGGATTGATGTTCTAATCGATATCGACCGAGATTTTGCCACCTATTACCGCTTGACGATCGACCATCGCGGCTGGGTCAGCGATGCGTGTTGGGGCGATACCACCTGGGATCCCCAGTGGTTTGTGGCGGCTCGGTCGGATCGCAATGAGTGGGTCGTTGAGGCCGCGATTCCGCTCGCTGCGTTGCATTCCAGCCCGCTGCCTCGAGCCGCGACGTGGGCGGTGGGTATTCAACGCACAGTGCCAGGCATCGGTTTTCAGTCTTGGACCAAACCGGCGGCGACGGAGCCAGATCCCGCCGGATTCGGCTACTTACAATTCCAATAGAGCGCGTGCCCATGCACTCACCCGCTGGGCTCATCGTACCACACAAGTCGTTGGGCCAAAAAAAAGTTATCCGGGTCCGAATGTCTCCCAGGCGGTGGATAGG
>JASLPZ010000133.1:0-17718 GCA_030744725.1 Pirellulaceae bacterium | reverse complement strand
TCAGCGTCACTATTTTCTGCGGCGTGAGCAACCCGGCCATCATCGCCACTCCAGAATTCGCGGAAATCAACACGCTGCTAGGTAGTTCGATCGAGGTTTTCTTCGACATCTACATTGCCACACGTCCGCATCCCGATACACTGCAAGGAAATGAGGGCTATCTACTATTACGAGATCTGCCGGGCCCGCTGGAGCCAATGTTCGAATTTGTTCATCTCAAAGCCGGAGAGTTCGAGATGGACTTTGGGGATGCGCACTATCGTCGGTCGAATAACGGAGATGTTCAGCGGAATCCGTTGATTGGGAATTATGTCGTCGACCCACGCACCACGGAGATCGGTGGAGAGATCTTCAGCCCGCCGAACTCACTGCCCGTTGATTGGCTGATCGGTGTTGGCGTCGGCAACACTGGCGATTTTCAGAGCGACCGCGGCTGGCAAATCCATACTAAGTTGTTTAGCGAGGCGATGGGAAATGTGCGGCCATCAGTTTCGTTCTTTTGGGCGGACCACTCCGGTAATCCGACGGGCTTCCCGGGCACCGGTTCGAAGTCGGATTTGTTCCGCTCGAACCGATCTGGAGGTCCTTACGCAGACATACTGGGAGCCGGAAACGCGCCCGGACAAGTGATGCCTGGAAATGGCCAGCAAGTCACAGCCATCCAGTTGGATCTGACGGTAATTACAGATCGAGGAGAACTCTACGGTCATTGCGGCATGTTCGAAGACAGTGATACCAATGGCGATGCCGCTGGTACGCCCACAGAGTCCTGGGTTTATTTTGCCACTGAGGGAGTTTATCGCTTCACACCCCGCTCTTACTTCGCGGTGCGTTACAGCGGCGCCGCGGCTCAACACTTGGTGTTGGCAGCAGACAGCTCTCGTGACGTGAAGTCCGACGGCCTGGTGCACCGGTTCCAAATTGGCGGCGGCTATTGGCTTCATGAGCGAATCCTCGCCAAAATCGAGTATGTGCATCAGCATTTCCAGGGGTTTACCCCTGACGGCTCGCAAGCGAGCGGCATTGATGTCTGGAGAAAACCAGCGTTTGACGGTGTGCTCGCCGAGATATCATTCGCATTTTGAACAGGCCAAACGTAGCGTGTCACGCTGATCGCTAGTATTGATCGTTTGCAGCAACTCGGCTTCTCGAAGAAGTACTACTTCCCCCGCTCTCCTGAGCCGGCAAAGCACCACAGATTACCGGCGTAGTCATGAACGAACAGCAAGTTTCCGGAGATTGCAGGTGCGGTCTTGATCGGTGTGCCGAGTCGATACTCCCACACCACGTCACCGTCGCGGTTGATGGCGCGGACTGAAGTATCGTCGTGACCGAACCAAGCGAAGTCGCCGGCGATGATCGGAGTCGAACTGCCCGCCATTGCCTGCCGGCGCGAGCGGAGGAAGCGGTCGGCTTCGCGGCCGCACATCACGGTGCGACGCGTTTCTCCAGTTTCGAGATCGAGGATTCGCAGATCCTCACCGTTGACAAGGATCTGGTCGTCCCAAACGACGGGGATCGCGTTCTGGTAGCCGGCATTGGTAAGCCCCTTTTGCCAAAGCAGTTTTCCCGTCGAGGCCTCGCGCACTCGGATGCCACTGGAACCGTTGTAGATCAACTTGCCGTCGACCACGATCGGCGCCGAAGTCGATCGTGACGCCTCTTCGAATTTGTAGATCTCTTTGCCGTCAGGAAGGCGAAGCGCACTACCGCCACCACGCCGCACGCTGACCATGACGTCGTCGAAGACCGTCGCGAACGAAGCGTAGTAGCCAACGTCTCCTGGCAGTTGTGAAAGCTCTTGGCCCGTCGTGAAGTCCAAAAGTCTCTGCGGCTTCTGCCAGTCGCTCACCAGCAGACCGTGTCGCGTTGGAACCGGCGGTGTGTTGTTGATCGCCAGCGGGCGTCCGTCTTGGTAAGCCGCATTCATGGGCTTGCTCCACAGCGCGCGACCCTTCGCGGCATCATAAGCAGCGACCCAGCCTTCGCCCGTAACGGCGTACACGATGTTGTCGTGAACGGACACCGCGCTGCGAATATCACCGATCGGCGAGTCCGCTTTCCAAATCTGTTTTCCAGTGGCGGCATCCAGACAAAGGACTCCAGCGCCGGGAGTTCCCGCGTTGGGATTTCCGACAGAAACGAATACACGTCCGCCTGCAATCACTGGTGAATTGTGCAACACGTGCACGCTGCCAGTGTGCGTCACCCAAAGCGGCGAGAGCGTTCCGTTGGTAGTCGAAGTCACCAGACTTTGGACCCTTTGCGAGGAGTCTTCCAAAGTCAGGCGAGTTCGGTTACGGGAAGATTCTCCGTCACGGAGTGCCGGCAAGGCACGGATTCGCCGTGGCGGAGTGCCGGCGAGCACCCAGGAAAAGTCGTCGCCTGGGTTCGCAACCGGCTTCGTTGTCGCCTTGACATCAACCGCCTGCGTCCGTTTCCAAGTCTCGCCGCCAACGTCCGTGGCCGAGAGTTCACACTGCCAGCGCCCCAGTTCGTTCGGCTCGAAGTCGCCATACCATGACCAATCGCCTTGTTGTTCGAGACGCGCTGTGCTCACCTCTCCGCTCGGCGACGTCCAGCGGCAGGAGACAGACTCGACAAGCAACGCGGTATCATAGGCAAGCACGACTAGCCGCTGTTTGCCGAGACGGGTTGTCGGGCCTGGCGCCATCGTGCGCAGCCGCTTGTACTGGCCGGCCACGCGCAGTTTGGAACGCAGCCCAGCAGGCGAGACGAATACCCATCGATAGGTGCGCGAATACGCGCCCCAGTCTCGCCCGCGAGCGGGAGCGCTGTTCAACACAGGGGCTCCGCCGCGGCTGCCTGCCATCACCACGTGCCAGTGGGCTCCGATCTGAGCGATGACGTTGATCCCTCTGGCCTTGCGTTGGTCGAACCAGGCCGAGTCCAGTGGATAATGGGAAATCGCGATCACCGGCATCTTCGGCGGAAGCGCTTTGAGGTCCGCTTGCAGCCAATCGTGATGCCGCAACCGAGCCGTGGGGCGCAGATATCCGGTTTCCGTGACGAACTGAATGAAGTGCACGCCTCCGTAATCCCACGAGTAGTACGGTGGGCCAATCCGCTGCTCGAAGTTGACGGTGCAGCGCGGATCGAGACAGTTGCCGTCGTGTCCGCCAAAGCCCTCATAGACGGGGATCTTCGAAGAGGCACGAATACGATCGTACATGTCCCACTCGAACTGCGACCCGTTCATCGTCAGATCACCGGCCGTTATCAAGAACGCCGGCTTGCCCAATCCCGGGATCGCAGGCGCCCCGGTGACTTGCGCGTAGTCCTTGGCGATCGGAATCATCTGCTCGATACTCGTGAATTGGCTATCGCTGGCCGTCATGAACCAGAACTCGCGTTTCGCCGCAGCCGCATCACGAACGAAGCCGAAATCGTCGGAGTACTCCGTTTGATCCTCGGCGAAGGGAATGCGGAGAAAGACTTTGCTCGTCGGTTTGAATCCGGTCGGGCGTGTGACGACGACAAAACGATAGTGAGGATCCTCGTCGATCCGAATGCGGAAGTGATACGCCCCGTCGTCGCCGGTACGCTGGACCCTCTCACCATCGGTCACCATCACATCCGGCATCGCAGGTTCGTCGGCGTCCCGCTCGCCATTCGTGTTGCGATCCTCGTAAACCCGCCCAGTCACCGTGACGAGTCGCGGCCGGGGCAACCCCAACGGAGGTTCCCGCCTCGGCGGATTCGCCCTCTTCGCGTCGGTGAGTTCTTTGTCGTTAAAGCCTCGCAACAGGTCTTTTGTCGTGTGCAGGTCACTGTCATCAATCACATCTCGCGAGCGGTCGTCGGCATGGACGCAAGCTCGTGGGTCAGCAACCGCAGTTAGGATTACGACGATCACCAACGATAGTAATTTCATGCCATTTCCTGAACTCGGTGAGACGGATGTACAGCGGGATTGTAAACTGCCGTGCGGCCGGCAAGTCATCAACCAAGCTTATTGGAGTACGGATGTAGATGTGTATCAAGTATCCCTACGCCAATGGCAGAAGAATACCGGCCTGTTCTCCGGCAAGTTTGTGCGTGAGATGAAACAAGTGCTCTGTCAAGACTTAGAATTAGGGTTGTCGTGCCTGATTGTCGTGGTTCGCTCCGCGAACCAAACGCTTCACTGATGTGGGTACCGCTCTAAATGCCCGGTGTGAGCCGCACGCGCTGAATGCGCGGCGAACGGGCCGCGTCGTTTGACTGGAGCTGCAATTGAAAGCGCCAGCGCGCGGCCCGCATGGCAGCCGGTGAAAAACTGGATTGGCCGTGATAGACTTCGAACCATGAGGAACTCGCGTCAGCCGATCCGTCTGCGTCACGGTCGACTTCGATCCTCAGCCGCGCCCGCTCGCCGCCAAAGGTGTATTGTTCCAAATCCGCGATCTTTGAATCACGCGTGGCGTAGTAGGTCGCTCCGACGTACGTATTGTCGACTCGCCGCTTGAGGTCGCCATATCCAGTATCGGTGCCGGGGTGCATCTTGCCGTGCAACAACTGCGGGCCCTTCCACGTCTGGCCGTTGTCGTCCGACCAATAGACAACAGGTTTGCGCGTATAACCCCCGCCGTTGCTGTGCAGACCGAAGCCCCACAGCCTGCCTTTGCCCGCAGCGTAATCCTCGATTCTGTTGCCGTGCTGGAAGATCGGGTTGCTGTCTTTGTACAGCCGAACGCGTTGCCAGAGACCGTTCTCGACCCCACCGTTGATCTGGTCCGAGATATCGACGGGTTTGGAAAACGAACGCCCCATGTCGGTGCTGGTCGATTGCCACGTGTAGCGGTTACCCGACGCGTGACGCATGACGGCCACAATCGTGCGATTTCCTACGTACTCAATTGCCGGTTCGAATGTAGCGCCGCTATCCGGGTCCCGATCATTGGCCAAGGGGCCGATCCAACTCAGAAACTTGTAACTCTTGCCGTTGTCGCAAGTCCGCGCCAGCAGCGTGCCAGACTGCGAGTTGTAGTGGAAATACTGAAAGGCCATATAAACGTCGTTTGGGTTCTCGGGATCGATGAACCAATCCTCCGTCCCGATCACACGATCGTCGTCCGCACCGGTCACGCCTTCGACGTTGACTTGGTCGATATCCGGCTTCCAAGTCTTTCCTTCATCCGTCGAACGGAGCTGTCGCGTCCCGGCGCTGTAATTCGAGCGCCAGAATTGCAGGACAAGATCGCCGTTGGGCATCCGATAAAGTCCCGTTTCGCTGTGAGTGCCTCCATCTTCGAAGGGCATCCCGCCCATGGGTGTGCCGTCGAACCACTGGTCGAGTTTGCCCCAAGTCCTGCCTTCGTCCTTCGACGTGATGATGTGAATCGCATCGCGCCCGGCCCATTCGATGTGATTGACGCCCGATCGCAACGCCATGACCCAACGATTCTCGCCGAGAATAGCGATCATACAGCGGCCATACCAATCGTGAGGCGTTCCGACCGCATTGGTGAATAGCGTTTCGGAGCCGTCCACGAGGACCTCGATCGTCTTATTGTCGAATAGGTCGATCTTCGCATTGACGACCACCTTGACTGAGTCAACCCTGTCTTTCCACGAATGCCATTTGCTTGTCCACCGACCTTTGGTGGCACCGTCCAGGGCGACCGTGTCGTCTCCGACTACGATCCCTCTTGCTGAGGCTTGTGCATTCTTCCAATTCGCGGACGATTCGATCACCCATGGTTCTTCAGCAATCAGGAGAGTTCCCGGAAGGCTCAGCATCAAAGTCGCGATGAACAATGTTTTCATCTTCAGTTCCTTTGTCGTCATAGACACTGCCGCCCATGATCAACATCAGCCAACCATCGGGCATGATCGACAGTTTCGGATCGCGGAGGTCGATCCCGTCCTCTGCAATCAGTGCCGCCGACTCCCACCTGTCGCCGTTGTCTGAGACAATGCGCGTACTCCATGCCTTCTCACTTTCGCTGTTGCTCCCGTTCAAACTGGTACGAGAATAAGTCGGCATCGCGAACAACGAATCGCAGACGGATCAGCTGGCCGGCTAACTCTCCAAGGTTCGTACCGCCGTCCTTCCACGCCGCTGCGAGACTAAGCGAATCACCGTACAACTCGTGAGCTTCCGACAGCGTGTAGCCGGGGATCGCGGTGCCTTTCTCATCCTGGATCTCAACGCGGACGCTTCCCGCAGCAGAGGACGACATGTTGAGTGAGAGTCGGTTACCCTGGAATTTCAGTGTCGTGGTCTCGAGCTCGCCGCCGGACAACGGCGCCGACAGGGATACGAATCCGTCGATGCGGAGCGTATATCGTCGGAACTGACCGGGATGATCCTGGTGCGAGTTTTCGCTGACGTAGACCGATAGCTCCGGCGGCGCGTCCTCAATCGATGACTTCGTTTCGACCAAACCGTGGTTCTGATAAGTGTCCCCATAGAACCAGCTCTGTCGTTTCCTCAGGCCTGGCCGAATGAACGACTCGGGCCAAACGTGAAAATGATCTCCGTCACGACTCGCCATGAACATGCCGTCCGTGACCGCCGTGCCTTCGCGCCGCGACTTGGCGCCGCGCAGCTGACAATACTCGTAGCGCGGCAGTTGGGTTGCCGAGTAAGTCCAGCCACGGTCGATGTAGCGCGTCGGAAATCCCAGGTAGATGTGCGGAGCACGGTAGTATGGGATGATCTGATTGGTGTAAAGCTGGCTGACGCGGCCTGAAAGCTGATTAGCGGGATCGGCATCTCGGACGGGGGGCGCCACATCTGACTCGCTGCCATGACGATGGGCTTCGTACGACAGAAACTCAGGGTCCGTCCAATGAATGAAGTCCTTCGACGTGCCGGTGCGAATATCGCGTCCCTGGCGGAAGTCGCGGTGATACTCGCGGTAAGTGCCGACTACGGTGTCCCAGAACGCCAGATTCAATGAATCAAACGCGCCTTTGGCAATCACCGGCTTCTGCCCGACCGGTGTAAACCGCATACCGTCGGCGGACACGAATGCCTGAAGACCCTTCTTGAAATCGCCGGCCAGCGCCTTGAATCGTTCTTCCTTCGGGCAATCGGGATTGGTATCTAGGAACGGCGCGAAGTTATGGCTGCCCGATCCCATCCAGATGATGTTGTTCTTCTTCGAGCCTTCATACTCGAACAGTCCCAGCTCCGGTTTGGTCCAATGGATCCCGTCACGGCTCTCGGCATAGCAGGCAACTTCGGGGTGGGGGCTGCTGTAGCCTTCTTTGGTGTAAACGACATCGCTGCCTCGATAGTACATGCGATAGAGTTCACCGTCCTGAAACACTTTCATGTACGCACAGGTCGCTCCTTCCCACGGCTTGTCACAGACAAAAGAGATCTCGCGCGGTGTTGGTTGATGCAGTTGCAGCTTCGCACCGCTGGACAGCCTTGAGATGAGCGTATTCTCGACAAACAACTCACGGCGCGATCCGATGTCCGTTAACTGTTCAAGCTGTTCAGAAAACACTAATGGCGTGGTCGCGGTCGTAAGACCAACCGCACCAACAGCCTGGATAAAACTGCGTCGAGAGAAAGTCACATCGTTACTACTTCTTGGTTCGCTGTTCACCACGTCACACCCTGAAAGTTCGGGATCCCGATGAAGGGAACGGCAGAGTTAGATTATTTCATGTATCAATTGCTGCGGCATGCCCTTGCAGCCCAACACAAGTTTTAAAACGAAGCATCCAGATCCACCAGCTTTTCCGCCGCATCCCAGATAACCACGCCCATGTGGTAGTGATCGCAGAGTGAGCTTTGCTTTGCGTAGTAAGCGGTCACGATTTTGCCGTCGTTGCGCTGGACGCTTGAGGGGTATCCGCAATCGGATTGAAGCGTTCGAGCCAGCCGGACGGGTGAGCTCCACGTCTTGCCTTCATCGCTACTTATCTTCGCCAGCACTCCGTATTGACTCTTGACCCGATTACCATAGGACAGCAGCAGTCGTCCGTCCTGCAGTCTCGTAAGGTGCGCGTTGATTTCGTTTCTCTTTGTGACGCGCTGCGGACTGTTCCACGTCAAACCGTCGTCGTCTGAGGCAAACAACTCCACGGCGTCGATGCGCGCCGCAGCAAGCCACCGCGTTCCTCCGGCATGGAATAGTGAGGTCTCATTGTGGCGCGGCCCGATGATCTTCACCGCGTGCCACGTCTTCCCATCGTCATCACTGCGAAACTGCCACGAGCGCCATGAACCGGTCTTGGTGCTCGTCGTCTCGTCGACGAACTTTCCCTGATAGGTCGACGCCCGCAGTGATCCGTCCTCGGACACAAAGATATCTCCGAACGGAATGTGCTCGGACCAACCGGGTTCGCGAGCGGGAAAGTTCTTGCGCTGCGACCATGTCTTACCGCCATCACTCGATCTGCAGATCCATGAGCGGAGGATGTCGTCGCGAAATGCCTTCTGCTTCGGTCGCTGCGGTTGCTTTTCGTTCGTCCAGCCGGAGCAAAGAACAACCAGATCGCCATTCCTGGCAAGACCGGCGGCGTGATTCATTCGCACCGTGTTTGGATCATGCGGCGCGGGATTCCCACGTTTCACCCACTTCTCGCCATCTTTGCTGGCCCAGCATTCGATCTCTCCCTCCACGCTGCCGTGCGACGGTTGATTGTGGATGATCGCAACGATCGTGCTGTCCGGCATCAGGGTCAAGTTAGGCCATGCGCACACATTCTCGATGGCGACGATGTGCTCCGCATTTACTGCTTCTAATTCAGCGGCACCAAGTAAGTTCGGAGCGAAGATCAGGGGAAGCAACAGACTCAATTGCGATGACATGCGTGGCTCCCTGTTTCGACCGTTCTCTTCGAGACAGTCACCGATTCTAGCAGGCATTCACGAGTGATGTTACGCTGGGCGCGGCACGCATTGCAAAACCCGGGTTGCGGGTCAGTTTGAACCATCCGCATTGCGGGAAGGGGTCGGGAGTCTTTTTCGGATGACAGCGTACAAGTTTTGGGATGAGCTTTGGCCGAAAAAGACTCCCGACCCCCTCGATCGCACTCGATCGCACGGAACAATCAAACTGACCCACTACCACAATCCGGGCGCTGCCAAAGGACGTACAGTCCTTCGACAAGTGGGCGGAAGCTGCGACAAGGCGCTGTTGCTGTCATAATAAACATCCTCGGCAAAACTTCTCACACGACGAAGGACCATTACCATGCGACATTGTGTCAAAGTCATGATTCTGAGCGGCTTCTTGGTGACCACCGTGGCGATGCTTGCCCAGCACTGGAGCGGTGCGGGCGCGGCCCAGCAACCGAGTCAGTTGCCAGGCAATGTTCCGACGGTGTTCGACTTTGGCGCGATCGGTGACGGTGAAGCAGACGATACGGCGGCCATCCAGCGCGCCGTTGATGCTTCAGTGGGCGAGGTGCGGTTTCCACGCGGCATCTTCCGGATTACCAAGACGATCCGTGTTCATCTTGACGAAGTAGGGCCGACGTCAATTGTCGCTGGCGGCACGGCGCGCATCGTGATGGCCGGTCCTGGACCGGCGTTCAAGTTCATCGGCACACACGGAGGCACCGCGAGTCCGCATACGGTCAAGCCAAACGTCTGGGAGCGGCAGCGTACACCGATGATCGATGGGATTGAAGTCGTCGGCGACCACTCCGAGGCCATCGGTATCGAAGCGACAGGCACCATGCAGGCCATCTTCAGTCGCGTCACGATCCGCAATGCGCTGCACGGCATTCATCTCACCACTCGCAACCGCAACGTCATCGTCTCCGCATGTCACCTGTACGATAACCGGGGCGTGGGACTGTATCTGGACGGGCTCAACTTGCACCAGGTGAACGTCGACAACTCGCATATCAGCTACAACAAGATGGGGGGCATCGTCGTCCGCGACAGCGAGATTCGCAATTTGCAAATCGCCAATTGCGATATCGAAGGCAACATGAGCGACTCGACCGAACCGACGGCAAACATTTTGATCGACACCACGAACGGCTCGGTACGCGAAGGGGCGATTGTCGGCTGCACGATTCAACATACCCACAATGCTCCCAAATCGGCCAACGTTCGATTTATTGGTACTGGCCGAGAGATTGCCAACAAGGTCGGCCACTTTTGCATCAGCGACAATGCGATGAGCGACGTCGCCGTCAACATCCACCTGCAGTACGCTCGTGGCGTTATCATTACCGGTAACACGCTATGGAAAGGATTCACTCACAACCTGCTCGTGGAAGGCTCGTCGAACATCGTCGTCGGACCCAACCTGTTCGACCGCAACCCGGACTACGGCCCGAAAGGAAGCACCAACGCCCTCGTCTTCCGCAACTGTCACGACTGCACTTTGAACGGACTGCATATTAACAACGTCATGGAGGCTCCGGCGGGATTGATGCTGAAAAACTGCAGCTGGATCAACGTGACTGGCTGCACGATTCTCGACTGTGACAATGTCGGACTGTCACTTCAGAACTGCGATCACTGTCGCGTATCCGACTGCATTGTGAGGGACACTCGAACGGGCGTCACGAATCCCGTGGCAATCTCGGTCACTGGCGGAAGGGAAAATCAACTCGGCCAGAACCTGACAGTAGGACAACGCAAGATCGAGCTGGAGTCTTTGAAAGCAGGCAACAGCTCGACATCCCAATAGGTTTGCTTCGTAGTCGGTGCAACATTCGGGCCGTTCCTTGTCGACAACAGCGATGTCGGCGCCATGATGTGGGAGTCACCGATGGTATAGTTGTTACAATCAATTAGACTGCGCTGCCGAGTTCTGGCAAGAAAGGTATGGCGGGTATGCACGTCGAACGTCCTTTCGTTTCCCTACTGCTCATCGGACTCTCATTTGCCATCGGTTCACTCCATGCAGATGATGCCAATCTCGCGCCTCGTCGTTGGGCGGTTCTCGCGTCGCCCGCCGCGTGGGATTCTGGCATCGCGGACATCGTCTTCACCAGTTTGTCGGATATACGCGAAATTGAATTGGTCGAGCGCGAGCGGCTGGATGCAATCGTTGCCGAAATCAGTCTCGAGGCACTGTTCCGTAGCGACCGGGAGGAACGACGCCGTGTGGGACGTGTCCTGGATGCCGAGTTTCTGCTGGTCTTCCACCAACCTGACGCGACTGTCGAGTCGCGCACCGAGGTCGTCTGCATCGATTGCCGGCGTGGCATACGCCTGAAGACGACCTACATATCAGTGGAACCGGCGAAATTGGAGTCGGAGGGCGTCGCCGTTTGCCATGCTGTACGCGACACCGTGAAGACATTCTCCGACGGCGTAACGCAGATTGTCGGCGTATCTCCGCTTGTGTCCATGAACACCGTCCATCGTCACGACTACCTACAGAGCGGATTCGCCGAATTGATCCAAACGGGGCTCCTCAAAATCCCCGGCGTTGCCGTCGTGGAAATGGACGAGGCCCGAGCAATTCAGCGGGAGCGTTCCCTTTCGGACGTCGATGCCATTCAGCGGATCTTGCCGGTGTTGATTGACGGTGATTACAGAGTCACCGTGGAGGACGGCAACACGGCAAACGTCGTGATTGATATTCGCATTCAACGCTCCGTGCAACTGTTGGAAACCGTGTCCCTGGGGCCGATGCCATTGCCCGAAGCAAGCCGTTACCTACTCAAGGAGTTCTCGAAGTCCGTCGTGAACGGAGACAGTGCGGACGGGAATATCGAGAGCGGACTTTCACTGGAGTCTCAGCATCGATGGCTAACCACACAGGCGCTCCGTTTCGCGGAACTCGGAGTTTGGGATGAGGCGGCATCGCTTCGTGAGGCAGCGCTGTTGCTTCAACCCGACGACGGATCGTTGCGAGTTGCCTTGTTGGGAACGTATCGAGAGATCTTCCGCGACGTGCGTACGGGTCGATTCAAATTCTGGTCGTCTATAGACGATCCGGTCGAGATTCGCCGATTATTCCAGCGAAAAGAGACAGCGTATCTTGCTGGGCTGGGTCATCTGGAATACCTGATTCGCAACGAAGCGTTGGACGCGATTCAGGCGATCGATTGGACACAGCGGTATAGCACCGCACAACTCCTCGGTTCAACTCCACTTAACCTACGTCCACTACTCGAACGAGCGCACCTCGACGCGAGACGTGAATGCCTCGCCAGCGTCGAGTCGGCGAAGGAGCGGTTCCTATTTGACGTGTTCCCGCGCGTGCTTCGATTTTCGTCCTCACCACCGGTCCGTGCCGTGCAACATGCTCGAGATCGCGTCGGCATCGCCGGAGGCAACGTCGCGACCATCATCGCACATCGCTGGCAAGACATCTGCGTCGAACTGATGCTGCGACGCTCGGATCGTGACACCCCCAACGCCGACGACTTCGATTTCATTCTGCGGATGATGACGACACGGATCCCAGATGGGCTGAGGTCGACTTCTGAGATGACGCACTTCTTGAATGCTCGGGGGCTTCGATTTCGATTCCAGACTCCTCAAATGCGGATTTCAAACCGACGCGAGTGGAAGGAGTTTCTCGCGAAGCTGGAGCGCTCGGACCACAAAATGGCTCGACTTCACGCCCGATTCGCTCAGCTTGCTCCGGTCGCCGATACCGCTCGTTCCCTTCCTGAGGAAAGGCGAACGCAAGTCGTGAAACAGATTCGTGAGTTTCAGCGAGAGTATGCGGAGACGCTGAGAACTTCTGGACATCCTGGCAAGACGAGCGACGGCTGGTTATACGGAATGGCGACGAACTGGTTGCGACGGATCACTCCAACGGTGAGTGTCGATGGGAGCCCGCCAAGACGATCCGATACGGTATCCGCAAACACGCAATCGGCGCCGACCGGCCGGCTCACGTTCCGAGAGCTCGACTTGCAGCTCGTCCAAGAAGATGGTCAACGGACGGACCTTCGGGATTTCGGTCGAACCGTGCAAATAACGTCCACGGACCGAATGCTGAGGGTAGGCGGCAGCAGGACGCTCCGTGGCATCGTCCAATGCGGCGACAACCTGGATGCGATGTGGGGGCCTTGGACGTTGTACCTGATGAGCGAGCCGGGTGTCGCGCGCACTATAATTCGTCGCAACGTGAGGACCTTCCGTGAAGTTATTTGGGATGGCCATTCAATATGGGTGGCAACCGAGCAAGGGGAGATTTGGCAAGTCTCCCGTGACGGACAGGTGCAATTGACGCTTACTTCTGAACACGGTCTGCTGCCTTCAGACCATGGGCTTTCGATCGCATCGGTGAGTCAGGGTCGGCTGATCGCGGCGGGGAGTTTCGGACGTCACCAGCGAGGCTGGTGTGCAGAGATTACTGCTCCTCAAGGCCAGCCTCCACAGGTACGCATATTCCACGAAGCGACGCACGTCGCACAACCGACTGAGTCTGGTGAGAATGTGGAGTTGTTACCGGATCTCTGCTTCACTCCCACAGGACTGCATCTGTTCGAGACGAGCGACGATAGCGGTCGAGACGCTATGCTCGTGGGACGGAAGAACCGCAGACGCTCGCTGGTCGTCGATCTGAAAACGTCGGCGGTAACCGTGTTCGATCGAGCATTGGCCGAGGTCCGTCGGGACTCATTGTTCAGCCGCGCTGGAAACACGCTGCAGCCGTCGATTGAGGGCGTTTATCTCAATTCAATTCCCGAACGCGGTCGTGTTCGATCGGTAACAAATCTGTGCCCCACCAGACATCTCGTCGGCAATTTGAACGCTCTCCGTCGAAAGGTACTGCAGTACGACGGGTGGTTGTATGTGCCCGGTGAAGTGTGGTGGCGTATCAATCCCGTTTCTTTCAAAGCAGAGTTATTGACACCGCGTCGATTGCCCAACGGATTCGCGGCCTTATACCGTTTCGATACATCCGCTCACTACGGAATCCTGGCGTGGAATCTCAGGCATATCTATCAGGTGAATCCACCGAGCCGTTTACCAGTAGAACGTGACCGTTGAATCAGAATCTTATCTGCTTCAGGCTCGGCCAAACCGACAACTTCGGGTGGAAGAAATATCTTTCTCGTGAACTCGCTTGACTCCAAGACATAAAGTGTTAATATATTGCCATTGGCAATATATTGCCATATGTACATGCAGCAACAGACCCCCGAATGAGTTGATTGGATATGGGAAAGAAGAAGCCTGGGCTTGGCCGTCGTGAGCGGCAGATCATGGATGTGATCTATCAGTTGGAAGAGGCGTCGGTCAATGACGTGCTGGAGCGTTTACCCGACCCGCCGAGTTACTCGTCAGTGCGGACAATGATCCGCCTGCTGGAAAGCAAGGGGTACTTGAAGCATCGCAGTGAGGGGACGAAGTATGTCTATCGTTCGACGCAATCTCGCCAAACGGCCAGCCGATCGGCGATCCGGCACGTAATGAAAACATTTTTTAGCGGCTCGGCAACGGACGCGGTGGCTGCCATTTTGGATAACGCGTCGGAGAAGCTCACGGACGAGGATCTGCATCGACTCGAACGGCTTATCGACAAAGCGCGGAAGGAGGGTCAGTGATATGTTGTCCTCAACGATCTCCGATTGGCTGCGTTTGCCAGCGTCTGAAGTCCTGGTCGATGCGTGCGTGAAAGCCGGTGTTCTACTGGCGCTTACCTCGATGACGGCCTTCCTCCTGCGGCACAAATCCGCAGCCGTGCGACATCGGTTGTGGTGTCTTGGGATTTGCGGTGTCGTTATTTTGCCAGTCCTTTCGTTGATGTTGCCGCAGTGGCGACTACCGTTGCTACCGGCCACGGAGGCTGTGGCAGTCGCACGACCGACGGTGCAAGAAGATCATCAGCCGAATGCACATCTTTCGATCAATGAACCTCGCGGTGAGCAGCGGCCGGTCACAGGTCCACGCGTGCTTGAGCGGAATGAACTCGCTGAATCGGACTCAATGTCTGCCTTTGCCAACGGAAGCCTTACTGGACATCTCGTCCCGGATCCTCCAAGCGATCTCACGACGCAACTGAGCGAGGAGGCACTTCCCACACGGCAGAAACCCAGCTCCGCGCAAGGCTGGTTCATCGGCGCATGGCTCGTTGGTCTGATTATCGTCTTAATTCCGTTTGCCTTTGGGTTGGCTGCCAATCTGTGGATGCTGCGGCGATCGAAGCATATTCGGGCGTCGAAGTGGACCCGATTGGCCGACCAGCTTGCGGCAAAATTGCTGCTTACGCGTCGGGTGACTTTATTGGAGGCCCGCGAATCGGTGGTGCCAATGACATGGGGAGTGGTGCGTCCTATTGTGCTTTTGCCGAGCGAGTCGAATGACTGGAGCGACGAGAGACGACGGTTTGTCTTGTTGCACGAGTTCGCTCATGTGAAGCGGCTCGATGTATTGTTTCAGTCGATCGCGCGGCTGGCGTGCGCCTTGTACTGGTTCAACCCACTCGCCTGGTATGCGCTATGGAGATTGCGTGTCGAACGCGAGTTGGCGTGTGACGACTGCGTGGTGGCGAGCGGCGAGCGGCCGACCGACTACGCAAGCCAGCTTCTGCAGATCGCCCGCGCGTACCGGCCCGCTCGTTTTTCGGTCGGTGTTGCCATGGCACGGTCGACGAAGCTGGAGCAACGAATTGTCGCACTGCTCGACCGAGCCCGCTCACACGTGCCCGTCGGAAAGCAACTCGCGCGAACGCTCTTAGCGGCCGCGTGCGTCCTGGTGCTTGGCATGTCGGTTATCGGATTGGGTGAACAATCTGCCACCTCGGCTTCCCCAGCCGCCAAGACGCTTGCCAGACGTGACGCATCAGAAACACCAACAGCAACAGAAGCGACAAAGGTCGCGCAAGACGGGATCATAGCCGCTGCCAAGTCAGCCGCAAACGCAAGAGCTCAACCAGTTCGAACGATCCAAGGTCGGGTCCTGGATCCCAATGGCAGGCCAGTCGCGGGCGCAACAATCTCGGTGCCGCAGATGCTACGCTATCCGCCGCGAAGCACAGGCGATGTTAGCCTCAAACAGAAGGGACGGACAGACCAAGAGGGATGCTTCGATGTTCGCACGGCCTTTGCGGGCTTTCCCAGCGGAATCAAAACGATTCCTGTGATCGCCTACGCGAAGGGGTTCGGCGCTGCCTGGCAGAATCTCTCGCCGGGCGAAGACGCGGAAGATGTGACGTTGCGATTGACCAAGGACGAACCGATCCGTGGGCGGGTCGTCGACACGGAAGGCCGACCTGTCGCTGATGCGAGGATTGATGTGATGGGTTTGCTGCAGGAGCCGAGCGGTTCGCTCGATGGGTTTCTTGAGGCTTGGAAAAACGACTGGAACATCGCACCGATGCGTGCTGATTTGGTCCATGCTCAGTTTAGCTCCTTCTTGGGCACGAAGTCGGACAAGAATGGCGAGTTTGAGATTCGCGGTGTCGGCTTGGAGCGAATCGCTCTTGTCGAAATGAGGCATGCCCAAATTGCTAGTACAAGAGTGTGGGTCGTCAATCGTCCAGGTCTGGACACCAAGCCGTACAACGATGCTGCACAACTTCGACTGCCGGCTGAGATCCGACGACCAGGCATGGTGCCCTTGCTCGTCGGGCCGAAGTTCGACCATGTGGTCGAGGCCGGCCGCACCATCGAAGGCGTCATCTATGTGGGGAAAGATCGCGAGCCTGTCGCTGGTGCGGTCGTCGCCACCGTCTTAGGTTATGGCATGGGTGCGTCCGACGTTACAGATGAGCGCGGCGCGTATGCTATTGAAGGGGTCGGACATCAGAGTCCGCACTTCGTCATCGTAAGGCCGCCAGAGGGGGACAAAGCGTTACTCCAGCGAACCGTTTCCACGTCACTGCCTGCTGGCCAACGCACGGTGAAGATCGACGTGGAACTGGTCGAGGGCGCATTGATCACCGGCCGTGTGACCGATCCAGCAACTGGCAAAGGTGTTCCGGCGGGGATTCGAGTTGTTCCGTTGCCAGGCAACAAGTACTTCGATGACCCTCTGTACGACGTGTACAAACGCAATCAGCAGCAATCGAGCGCGAAGGCTGACGGGACATTCCGCATCGTTACGATTCCGGGCCCTAGCGTCGTGATGGCCCAGGTCCACTATCATGAAAAGATGGGCGACCACGATGTCACGCCGTTCCGCCAGGCCAGCTTCAGTGCCGAGGATGAGAAGCATGTTCCTTTGACTGTCGATGGCAATGACCGTTACTTCACCAAGGCCGATGGTAGTATCGAGGTGTTGGGAATACAGAACGCGGTCAGGTACGTCAATCTCAAACCCGATGGTGAAGCAGCCCATGTCGATCTGGTTCTCGACCGCGGCAAGAAGGTGGAGATCGAAATCCACGATGACAACGGCAAACCAATCAAAGGCGTTTTTGCCGCCGGTGTGACGGAGCATTGGCCACACACATTCCGCCTGACGGAGAGCCGCTCCACAGTCTATGGACTGGGCGAAGACCGTCCAAGGACGCTGATGCTTCTACATCCTGATCGGAAGCTGGCGGGTTCGGTGACGTTGAAAGGAGACGAGACGTCACCAGTCGTCGTCAAGCTCGCTCCTGCCGGATCGATTTCGGGTCGCGCCGTCGATGACGGTGCTCCGTTAAGCAATGTGAAAGTCGACGTCAACTTTTCGAACAATATCGCGCGTGAGTTGTATCGCTTTTCGGATCTCAAGACCGCATCACACACGACGGACGCGGAAGGTCGCTTTCGCATCGACAATCTCGTGCCAGGTGAGCGTTTCGTCGTGGATTTCCAGGAAGGGGACAGCTACTTCCGCGCAATTCTGAAGCGAGAAGAGCGGACGGCCGAAAGTGGCAAGGTCCGCGAATA
>JASLPZ010000132.1:0-17740 GCA_030744725.1 Pirellulaceae bacterium | reverse complement strand
TTTAGCGGCTGGTTCAGCTGCAGGCTCAGTGGCTGGTTCAGCAGCCGGCTCCGCGGCCGGTTTAGCAGCAGGTTCAGCAGCTGGTGTGTCACCAAAGAGATCACCCAGCGGATCAGCCGCAGCAGGTTTAGCGGCTGGTTCAGCTGCAGGCTCAGTGGCTGGTTCAGCAGCCGGCTCCGCGGCGGGTTTAGCAGCAGGTTCAGTAGCAGGTGTGTCACCAAAGAGATCACCCAGCGGATCAGCCGCAGCCGGTTTAGCGGCCGGTTCAGCTGCAGGCTCAGCTGCAGGCTCAGCAGCGGGTTCCGCGGCGGGTTTAGCAGCCGGTTCAGTAGCAGGTGTGTCACCAAAGAGATCGCCCAACGGATCAGCCGCAGGTTTAGCTGCCGGTTCAGCTGCCGGTTTCGCGGCAGGATCAGCAGCGGGTTCCGCGGCGGGTTTAGCAGCCGGTTCAGTAGCAGGTGTGTCACCGAACAGATCACCTAGCGGGTCCGCCGCAGGTTTGGGCGCGGGTTCCGGTTTCGGTTCGGGCGCGGGTTCCGGTTTCGGCTCAGGTTCGGGCGCAGGTTCCGGTTTCGGTTCAGGTTCGGGCGCGGGTTCCGGTTTCGGCTCAGGTTCAGGCGCGGGTTCCGGTTTCGGCTCAGGTTCAGGCGCGGGTTCGGGTGTCGGCTCAGGTTCAGGTGCAGGTTCCGGTTTCGGCTCGGGCGTGGTATCACCTTCACCCGCACCTTCGGTCGGTGCACCGCCGGCAGCAGCACCGCCAGCATTGTTATCGGCGTCTGCATCCGAAGGCGATGACGTTACCATCATCACCCGTGGATAGTAGCGAACGCGGCGAACGCGACGGCGAAATAATCGACAGGCAAGCGCCGTGTCGAAAGACAGCAGCACAACAACTGTCCAAATCAGACAAACTTGTACAACTCGTCGAGTGGTTCTTAACATCGCAGTGAGCCTCCGGTCTGGATCGTTCCAGCGCAACATGGTGATTTGGTTGGCTGCCAATGGCGTGGTTGGTTTTCAGACGTCACGGGGTGGGCTTGGCCTGTTCTGGCACCCGCCGTCAAACCTACAGCCCATCATGCTACTCTGCCCCAATTGCCCATGCAACCATTTATGCCTTTCGCGACGTGAATTCGCAAGATTTGCTCACCCGATTATCCCTTGTTTTCGTGGTATTCGTTACGGTCGCGCCCTGGAGCGGGTCGCCAGGATCGGCGACACCGGTTGTGCCGGCCGCACCCCCTGGCCTGTCCCAAAAATTCGTTGCGAACAACCGTGTCAATTGTCACAGTTGCGCCCATCCAAAAGTCGACGTTTTGACATGCCCCTGGCGTGACCTAGGCTTGCTAAGGCGGGTTCCCTCGACAACGTCTGCATTTCTTCGCCGCACTTTTTTGGGGCGACGGGCAATCACAGCGGAAGACCGACACATTGATCACCAACACCGCCAACCGATCAACATGGGAAACTGTTCATCTCGAGTGGATGGATCGGACGTGCCAAGCCCTCCTAACAACGTTCGGCGAACCATTTCGATTGTGGACCCACGACGTCGCGTGGCGGCTACTTGATGACGGTGCCAACGACGACTGCCGGCAGTTTGGCGACGATCTCCACGAAGTCCATGCCCCGCAACATCCACCGGTTGACCTGTTAACATCCCACGATCCGCGTGGCGACAAACCGCGGACGATACCAGCTGAGACGACGGCCGACGTGTGGCTGGCAATTCCGCTTTCGCCGCCGTATTCAGCTCAATCGTTCAATACACTTGATGCTGCGATGACACCCGAGACGCTTGAAGCCGTACGTCAGTCCAGGCAGGATCGGCAGAAACGCATTGTCGCCGTTGGCAAGATCTCTGGTGCCAACGAGCAGATTGTGAGAAATCTCGCGGAACTATTCTTACGAGATGTCGAACGCCAAACAAACAACGATCGTCTGGCCAACGAGAATCGCGCGCTGTTGCGACAGATAACGAACGACTGTGAAGAGCTGTTTTTCCTGCGCACGATCGCCGAATTGCTTGACGTTTCGGATCGGTCATTCGACCTGAAGGCCATGGCCGAAGCCATGTTGCCTACTTTGCGACCACTCTGTGAAGCCACCTGCGCGGTCTTGCTGGAAGCGAACCCGAGCGATCCACAACTGCCTCCCAGACCAATGGCCTGGTGCGGGCCGCGAACGATCGACGACATGACCTGTAGTCACCTCGTCCAGGCATTTCGAGAGGCGTGCGCTGTCCAGCCAGTGGTAATAAACGACTTTCACGAAACCGCCAATGTCGGTCAGTATCCTGGCGTCGAAGGACTTGTCCTGGTTCCAATTGTCAACACGGATGAGACGGTCGGCTGGCTGCTGGCGCTGAATCGAATGGATGAACGCGGCGACGACCGTAGTCATGACTGGAACCTGAGCTTCCTCGAATTCGGAACCCACGAGGCCTCGCTCATGTCCTACGCGGCGACCATTTTGGCGACACACTCGCGCAACACGGATCTGCTCCGCGAGCGCGAGCGCATGGTGGTCAGTGTGGTACGAGCTTTGGTTACGGCAATCGAGGCCAAGGACGAGTATACGCGCGGTCATAGCGAACGCGTCGCGCTTTACGGCAAGCGTCTGGCCGAAGAACTGGGGTTCGATGCGGAGTACTGCGAACGGCTGTATTTGACCGGTCTGTTGCACGACGTAGGAAAGATCGGCGTGTCGGACGCGGTCTTGTGCAAGCCGGGTGCTCTATCGCCCGAAGAATTCGATGAAATCAAACAACATCCGGACAAGGGCTGGGCCATTCTGGCCGATATCGAACCGCTGACGTACGTCCTTCCCGGTGTGCTGCACCATCACGAGCAGTTCCATGGAGGTGGCTACCCGGATGAGCTGTCAGGCACTGACATTCACGTTGATGGACGGATCTTGGCAGTCGCCGATGCGTACGATGCCATGACCAGCGATCGGCCCTATCGTCAAGGTATGCCGCACAATAGGGCCGAAGAGATTCTGCGCGACGGATCAGGCCAACAATGGGACGCAGAGATCATCGACGTCTTCTTCCGCGTAGTGCCCGACATTCTGAAAATCAAGAAAGATTACCGGCCACGCACTCAAACGTGTCGTAAAAAGACCAAACCCGCTTCAGCGAGTGAAATGGGGGCACATCCAGCCCCGCCTTACAGCTCGACTAGTTGGTCAGCGCCACTTTGTGGCGCGTTCGTCGGTTCTTTCTGCCCCAAAGGGCGAAGATAACGTTGATGCAAACCATGATAGAAATGATTGTTAGGAGTATCCTTTCAGCCTGTTGATTTTCATACAATGAACACTTGTAGGCCGCGAACAAGCGAAGCGAGGTTCCGGCAATTTGTCAAAACAAGGTGTTGCAAGGTTGATCGAATGCCCAGCCACGTTTACCTCCAGGACGCATTGGGAATTCAAAATTGGATCGTGCAACTCCGTCGACAGTTGCACCGTTTTCCAGAAGTGATGTTCGAGGAGGTCAAGACGAGCGAGTTGGTCCGGCAAACGCTCGACGAGCTCGGAATCGCTTACGAACATCCGCTGGCTGAGACCGGTGTATTGGCAACGTTAGGCAACGGAGATGGTCCGTGTGTGGCGTTGCGGGCCGACATGGATGCGCTGCCCATTCACGAGGAATCCGATGTCTCGTTTCGTAGCGAAGTTGCCGGCAAGATGCACGCCTGCGGTCACGATTGCCATACCGCCATGCTGTTAGGTGCTGCCCGTTTGTTGAAAGAGCGGGAAGCAGACATCCAGGGGATCGTGAAGCTGGTTTTTCAGCCAGCGGAAGAAGGCGGAGCGGGTGGCCAGCGAATGCGAGACGAGGGTGCCCTTGAGAATCCGGCCGTCGAACGGATCTTTGGGCTCCACGTGTGGCCGCAATTGCCTGTCGGCAGCTTTGGTTCGCGCGCCGGAGTCCTCTTAGCTGCGGCGGGCTGTGTCGAGATGACAATTCACGGTCGCGGTGGACACGCGGCCATGCCGCATTTGACGGTCGATCCCGTTGTGGTCGCCGCCAAGATCGTAACTGAACTGCAAACCATCATCTCGCGCGAACTCGACCCGCTAAACTCCGGTGTAGTCAGCATTACCACGATTCACGGGGGAGAAGCGTACAACGTCATTCCTGAAACGATCACATTGCGGGGCACGATTCGTGCGATCTCGATGGAGACACTGCAGCAGATCCAACAACGGATCCGCGAAATCGCCACGGGGGTCGCGTCGGCACATCGTTGCGAAGCCAGTACCATCTTTCCGGGCGTCGACTATCCGCCCACGTTGAACGACGCCGAGTGCTGGGATGTAGCCAGGCGACTGGCTTCTGCGCTGACGGGAGAAGACCACGTTAAGGAGTTGGCACCGGTGATGGGGGGTGAGGACTTTTCGTTCTACACGGAGCAAGTTCCTGGCTGCTTTGTCGCGATTGGCGTCCGCAACGAAGATCAGGGCGCCACTTACAGTGTCCACCACCCGAAGTTCAAGGTCGACGAAAATGCATTGCCGCTGGGCGTGGCGTTGCATGTTGCGTTTGCCATGAAGTCGCTGGAAGACCTGCGATGATTGAGGCGCTGCGTCTGAAGATCACTGGCCGATCTTCGTTTTTTTACCAATGTACCGATCAAGCCAACTAATTAGAATACTGGAATGAGCAGTGCTTCCACCGCCCAAGCCACGACACGGTTGCGAGTGCCCGAAACGGTACGGATCGTCCAGTGGCCGCTGCGCGATGAGGGGCCGCAGGTTTGGCTGGCCGGACTGGGTATTGCTGGCGTTGGCGTCGCAGCGGGAGTGGTTTCGGGAAACTCGATAATGGGTGCCGTTTGTTTCACCACGTTGATGTCTTCCTGCTGGCGACTGTGGTTTCCAGTGACATTCGAACTGGGGACCAAGGGGATTATCCAGTCGGCGTTGGTCTTTCGCTGGCGAACTCCCTGGCAATGCTTTCCTCGCTACGAAACCCGTCACCGGGGCGTTTGGCTGTTAAGTGATACCGAGCCATCACCGCTGTCAACCCTGCGCGGGATTTACGTGCCATGGTCCGATCAGCAGGATCAAGTTCTGGCTGTCCTGGATTTCTTTCTCGCAGCGAGACGACAGCATGGGGCCACTTCCACGCGAACGTACGCTTCGTAGATCATGTCAGATGATCTTCTTCAGAATGGTCACCAGGCAGATGTATGGCAGGGCACAGAAGATATCAGCGCGAACCTCTTTCGTCAGACAAAAATGTGAAATCGGTTGATTTCCACCGACTCTCTATTTCCATTCGAGTGGCCTGTGGATTACAATTCAAGCAATCCCACAGGCGGAATTCGTAATTCAGTGCGCCGTTCGGTCGCATTTTCGCTCTGTGCAAGAGACGAACGATCCCATCTTACTGTTCACGGTGTTTCATTTTGGGTGTTTCGCCCGCTGCCGACGTGATTTGCACGTCAACATGAACCCACAACTAATCAATCCTGCAGCAGGGTCAACATATTGGGGCCGGCGCGTGCAGCGTATTTCATTTTCAACGGAATGACCCGATGACCGCTGTGATTTCTGAAGAGGAAACGGATGTGGAAGAGTCTAACAGAGGAGGCAGCCCGGATACCAAGGAAGCGGCGAACAATCTGTTGGAGGCAGGCGAAGGCATCAAGGGCCTGGTCACGATTTTCAAGCTACTGTCTGATGAAACACGACTGAAGATCCTGTTTATTCTCCGTGAAGCGGACGAAGTGAATGTGCTCGAGCTGTGTCGCATTCTTGGCCAGCGCCAGCCATCGGTCAGCCATCACCTTGCCCTGCTGCGTGTCAACGGACTGATCGGTATGCGGCGTGACGGCAAACACAACTTCTATCACATTCGCCCCTCTCGATTGGATGAAGTCATCAAAACGGTCCTGAAAGTTGTACTGGGACGCGATCGTGTGGACGATGCCACGGAAATGCCGGTGGAGTTCGTGCGGGGCGAAGCAAAAGCGTAGCAAACCGCGCAATCATTTCTAAGCACTGCTTCGGTTTGTAAGATGGCGTGATGACTGAATTTTCGCATCAGCGCCACAAGCCGCTCGCCAGCCTGGACCGGCCGCGTGAATTAGTGCTAGTCTGCGCGCCGTTTCGCAGCAACGTCAATCTCTCGCGAATTGTTCGCGCCGCCAGTTGCAGCGGTGTCACGCATCTGATCGCCTGTGGCAATCCAAAAATTGATCCTGAGATATCTCGTGTCGACCAGCAACAGATGAAGGTCGAAGTTCGGCGGTCGCTCCCGCCCGTGCTAAAGAAACTGAAGTCAGACGGTTTCCGGCTGGTCGGTCTCGAACAGACGACAAACTCGCGCAACATGCACGAGTACACTTTCGCGCGTCGCACCGCATTGGTGATTGGCAACGAACGACTTGGCTTGACCGAAGAGGTGTTGGAGATCCTGGACGAAACAGTCGAGATCCCGGTCTATGGTCTCCCGTTCAGTCTAAACGTCGCGACGGCAACTTCGATGGCACTTTTCGAATACTGCCGACAGTTTCCTCGGGGTTGATCGCGCGATGTACCGATCCGTGGCGCTATCTCATGACTTGCCGAACTGGTATCATGGACTCGGACACACACCCTGACAACCCATTTGAGAGACGCCCAGTATGAGCCGTTCTTGCCTGCTTGCCTGCATATCGTTGATGTTTCTCGTTCAAGTCCCATGCATGGCCAAACCTGACGGCGATCCACACGTCTACAAGAACGTAGGCACACGTGCCCTGACACTCTATGTAACCAAGCCAGCGGACTGGTCCGCGACGGACACGCGACCCGCAATCGTCTTCTTTCACGGCGGTGGCTGGACAGGCGGAGCGCCCGGCCAATTCACCGAACACAGCAAATACTTGGCGACCCGAGGCATGGTTGCAATCCAAGTTGAATACCGGCTGTTGGATCGCCAGAAGAAAGAGCCGCCCGTCACCTGCTGCCGCGATGCCAAATCGGCCATGCGGTGGGTTCGTAGCCACTCTAAGGAGTTGGGGATCGACGTGAACCGCATCGCGTCGGCTGGAGGATCCGCAGGTGGACATCTGGCGGCGTTCGTGGCGATGGTCGAAGGATCAGACGATCCAGACGACGACCTCACCGTTTCCGCAAAGTCGAACGCCCAAGTACTGTTCAACGCCGTGTTCGACAACGGCCCGGGTGGCTGGGGCAGCTCGCGAGTTGGCAAGCGATACGCTGAATTCTCGCCATTTCACAACGTCAGCAAAGACGACCCGCCCGCATTGGTCTTCTTGGGCTCGGCGGACAAACTGATCCCCGTCAAGACCGCGCACGATTTTCAAGCTGCCATGAAGAAGGCAGGCGTGGCGTGTGAAGTTATGATTTTTGAAGGCCAGCCACACGGTTTCTTCAATCATGGCCGAGACGGCAACCGCCCCTACATCAAAACGGTCACCGCCATGGATCGATTTTTGAGTTCGCTGGGTTGGATCGAAGGTGAACCGACGCTGGAGGCCTCGAAGTAACCGTTGTCTACTCGCCGAGGCTGGCACGCGCCAACGGCCCGGGTGGTTGTCAGACGCCGCGCCGGAGCACGCGGGACAAATTGGACAAGACCAAACCAGCGGCCTCGCGCTGGCGCTCATGTCGTGTGGTCGTTTTTAAGTGATGTCGCGAAACTTCGATGCCGGGTCTGGACGCATCCGCCATTTGGATCGCCACGCCAATGAAGACCACCCCATCCTGTCGTTTCGGCGCATTTGGTCCAAGGTGCCCGGTAACGGAAACTGCAATTTCAGCCTCTCGAGTTTGCTTCAACGCGCTTTCCGCCATCTTGCTCGCCACGATTTCACTGACCGGTCCAGGGTCCTGTAGCAATTCTTCGGGGACTGATAACCAATCCTGCTTGGACCGATTGCGATAGGTGACAAACGAACCGCAGTACAGATCCGAAATGCCCGGAACGGCAGCTAGCTGCGCGCTGACGAGTCCAGCGGTGCAGCTTTCCGCAAAGACGACTCGCTGTTTCGAGGTTTTCAATAACTGAGCAATGCGTCGAGCTTCTCGAGCCAACTTCACTTGCCACACCTATTCGTCGAAGAAACGATTCTCGGCAGGGCCGGAATCTGCCTGACAACTCAACGCACAAACGGAATGACGTCATAGTACGGAGAAGTCTCCAAAACCTGTATCCGACGTCTGGCCTCGTCCAGCTGTGATTGCAAACGTTGGCGATCGCACCACCAGCCGATGGCCAAGGCAATCACGGCGATCACCATCAGATACGTCTTCAGACTGTATTGCCATCTGGTTTTGACGGTGTCATCCATCGATCGCGTCCCAAGTCTTGACGGAGCGAATGCCGCAAAACATCTGCAGCCCCCAGTATAGCAACTCGGATAGCAACCCGTATAGCAACCCGTATAGCAACCCGTATAGCAACTCGAATCGCAACTCGAATCGCAACCCGTATAGCAACTCGAATCGCAACTCGAATCGCAACTCACCGATGGCGGCTGACGAGTTGTCCATCTAGAATGAGACGGTGACCCGATCGAATCCACCACTGGCAGATGCAACGGCTTCGGATGTCGCGCGCCGCCAGCTGCTGTTTGGCACACTACTGGGCTGCGTTTCGGCCGTGGGCTACACCGCAGCCAACGGCTTCTTAAAAGCAGCAGCCGAATCCGAGCTTGATCCGATTTGGGTTTCGAGCGTCAAGACACTGCCGACAGTAGCGGGCGCGTTGCCTTGGTTGGTCTGGTCGTGGCATCGTGGTCATCGGCTGTTTCCGCCCCCCAAAGTCGTCGTTGAATTGCTGGTTGCCGGGCTGTTTATGCAACTCGCCGGGAATGTTCTGTTTCAATGGTCACTGGGAATCGTCGGGCTTGCCATTGTTGTGCCGCTCTGTTTTGGCGCCATCATCTGTTCGAGCGTCGTACTGGGGTGCCTTTGGCTACGCGAGTCAGTTACACGTGCCACCGTGTTCTCCCTGGGGCTGATCGTCGCGGCAATTTGGATTCTCTCATTGAGTGCCAACGACGCTCACCAACCGATTCTCCAGCAGGCCGCATCCACACGTCGGATCGCGATCGCTGTCGTGGCAGCCTGCATATCGGGTTGCGCTTACGGGATCCTGGGGATGGTGATTCGCCGAGCTGCAATCGCCAATGCCTCGGTGGCGGCGACTACGTTCCTGATTTCTGGGGTCGGGGCCGTCAGCCTGAGTATGCTCAGTTGGCAACATCAAGGGTGGCAGGGCATTGAACAAACAACAGCCGATCAATGGGGGCTGATGGTTGCGGCTGGCATCTGCAATTTCATTGCCTTCGTCGCGTTGACACGCGCGTTGCAGATTACGTCGTTGATCTTCGTCAATGCCATCAACGCTTCTCAGGTGGCGATGGCGGCCGTGTTAGGGGTTCTGTTTTTTGGCGAAAATGTCTCACTTGGCCTGCTATTGGGCTCGGCGTTGACCGTCTTGGGGCTGCTGATAATGCCCAGGAAAAGCGCGAAGGCGACGCGTTATCACCGCCCAAAAGAAGACGATAACGACTTGGGCGTGCAGAAATCCGCGAACTTCGCCTCCAGCGACAGCAGCCTGTCGTCCAGCCACGAGGATAGTTCCTCAAACGACCCATCAGGCAGTGTCACTTCGCAGAGCAGAGCAGAGCTGAAGTTGGCGGATGATTTCGCCTCTGGCGCTGAGTAATTGGGATTAGGAGTCATTGCCCTTCTCCTTTGTGGTAATTCACAAGTGCCGAGGTTGGAGAGAGTTTATTCGACGAGGCGATCTCGCTATTTGGTTGCAACTGTCGTGCCACCGTTGCTACCGGCCGCCGATCACGACCGCTAACCCGCGACGTCTCAATGACTTATGACACAGGATTCCAGTCGCGGGTCGGTTTGAAAGGTGTGTCTTTTTCAAACAAACTGACATCAATGATGTCGTTCTGACAACATATCCCACCATTTCGGAAGTAAGCACGGGGCAACCGGATTCTTATCAAAAAAGTCTCAAGCCGGACCAAATCTTTCCAATAGTCCAGTATCCCTGGCGAACACCATCATGTAGCCCGGTATCCCACACCGCCTAAGCTCTTAATCGAACAACATTTAACGCAAAGCAACTACTTTATTGGAGGGTCAGAGAGATGTTAAAGAAAACTGCGATCGTCGGAGCCGCTGTGACACTATTGGCCGCCTTGTTAGCCGGTCGCAGCCATGTCCGGACAGCTTGGACTGAAGTCAAAGACACGGTCAAGCACAACGTGTCGCTCGACTTCGAACTCAAGCGAGCCCGTGGAATGATCGAGGACCTTCGTCCGGAGATCGAGAAGAACTTGCGTCGTATCGCGCAGGAAGAAGTCGAAGTCGCCCGCTTGGAGAAGCACGTCAGTCAATCCGAAGACAGACTGGCGAAGGACCGAACGGACATCATTCGGTTGAAGAACGACTTGGATTCGGGTTCCGAAGTGTTTGTTTACTCGAACCGCAACTTCACCGCGAAGCAAGTGAAATCCGACCTGACGTCGCGCTTCAATCAGTTTAAGACCCAAGAAGCGACAACACAGGCTAAGCAGCAGATCCTGCTCGCTCGCCAGCAAGGCCTCAAGGCCGCTCGCGAGAAGCTCGACACGATGCTTGACGCCAAGCGTCAGTTGGAAGTTGACGTCGAGAACTTGGAAGCCCGTCTGACGATGGTCGAGGTTGCTCAAACGAGTAGCTCCTTCAAGTTCGACGACAGCCAATTGTCTCGTACGCAGGAGTTGATTTCTGACATCAGCACGCGGATCGAAGTTGCTGAGCGTCTGGTGAATGTGGACGCCAAACAGCTCGACCGCATCCCTCTGGACGAGCCAGAAGTGGATCGCGATGTTTCCGAAGAGATCGCGGAGTATTTCAGCACGAGTCTTCCTGAGATCGAAGCGTTCGTGAAATCTAACTCTAACAACAATTAGTTCACGACTGAGGCCAGGGGCTCAGGCATGGTGCCTGAGCCCTTTTTTTTCCGGATCGTCTCTTGGTGTGTCGATCTGTCACTGGCGTGTCATTCTCAAACTCACGGTCGATATCATGTTCCAGAGTTGGCGACTGAAAGTACGAGAAGCCGAGGAAGCTCTGAAGGCGGGACGTCTAAACGACGCCCAGCAGATTCTCGTTTGCGATGACCTGACACAGTACCTTCCGGGAAAACGGCTGGCGGCCAGAATTGCGGCACAACTAGCCAAGAGGGCTCAACGCAGCGCCTACGATGCGGACCTCAGCGCTGGCTGGCGTGACCTTCAAGCAGCAGCTGAAGTCGCTGGCGAGACGTCAGAACTTCTGGACGCTCGCCGCGCCCTGGTCGACTCGTCTCTCCGGCACGCCGAACAGTTGTTGGCCGGCGGAGACGTTGCCGGCGCGATCGCCAAACTCGAAGAGCTTAAGAGCGCAAAGCGCACATCGGCGTTACTGGAAACATTGCTGCAAATCGCCAAGCGTGTCCAATCAGCGGAAAACCTGTGTCGACGTGGCAAGTTCGCAGACGCGGAGGCACAATTGTCGGCCGCCGTAGCTTTACGTCCATCGCTGCAATTCCTGGAAGTCAAGCGAGGTCTGTGTCGCGATAAGCTTGCCACAAGCCGTGACTTGACTGCGGAACTCCATCGGGCCATTTCGGCGTCATTGTGGACCGACGCCTTGTCGCTGGCCGATGAGCTGCTGGAGCTAGCTCCGGAAAGCCAACTTGCTCGGGACGCACGGCGGCGTGCATGGGCCAAGGTCGGAACGCGCCTGGCTGATTCGTATCAGCCGAACAAGACGCAGGAGTGGACGCCCAGCCGATACACTCGTCCGGAACAACCGGTCACTGCTGGCCCGCGATTCGTCTTGTGGGTTGATGGCGTTGGCGGCTACCTAGTCTGCCTGGCAGACGAAATCGTGATTGGACAGGCATCCGACGGTAACAACGTCGACGTTCCGATCCTGGGCGACCTCTCTCGTCGCCACGTGCGAATACGCCGGGAAGGTGAGGGCTACGTGCTCGAGCCGCTCCACGCAGTTCGCGTCGCCGGAAAGTCGGTGCAAACCAAGACGATATTGGATGACGGTGACGAAATCGAATTGGGCGAGGGAATCCGTATGAGGTTCCGTCGCCCCCACACCCTCAGCGGTTCGGCGAGATTGGATTTCCTCAGCCGGCACCGAACCCAGCCCTGGGCCGATGGTGTCCTGTTGATGGCCGAATCCTGCGTCCTTGGCCCCCGCTGGCAAAACCACGTAGTTTGCCGAGATTGGTCTGGAGACGTGGTTCTTTATCGTCAGAATGACGAATTGTACTGCCGAGCGATGGATTCCATCGAGATCGATGGTGCGCTATGTGATGGCCGCGGCCGCCTGGAGGTGAATTCTCACGTCGTCGGCAGCGACTTCTCCATGAGTCTGGAGGAACTAGACAAATGCTCAACCCAGCCGCTACTCTAGAAGAAGGCGGCCCGAACGTGACACAAGCCGCAAATGACAACCAAGTACAACTGCCAAAGGGCGGCGTCATGAAGTTCGCCTATGCGACGGGTTCACGCCCACTTGATGGCTATACTATCAAACGGGGTGTTGGTGTCGGAGGCTTTGGCGATGTCTACTTTGCAATTAGCGATGCTGGCAAAGAGGTCGCCCTCAAAAGAGTTCAACGCAGCATGGACGTCGAGGTCCGTGGCGTTAGCCAATGCCTCAATCTGAAGCACATCAATCTGATTTCGTTATTCGATATCAAATATGACGACGAAGGCCAGGCCTGGGTCGTGATGGAATACATCACCGGCGAGAGTCTCAAGGATGTGATTGACCGCAATCCTAGCGGTATGCCGCTCTCGGAAGTTGAAGATTGGTTTGGCCAAATTGCCAGTGGCGTCACTTACTTGCACGATCATGGAATCGTGCATCGCGATCTGAAGCCCGGCAACATTTTCGTCGATGAAGACATCGTCAAGATCGGCGACTACGGCCTGTCCAAGTACATTTCGTGTAGTCGTCGAAGCGGCCAGACGGAAAGCGTCGGGACATTCCACTACATGGCACCGGAAATCGGCAAAGGCGTGTACGGGAAGGAAATCGATGTCTACGCCTTGGGCATCATGCTTTATGAAATGCTCTGCGGCAGCGTTCCTTTTGAAGGGGAGAGCAGCCAAGAGATCATCATGAAGCATCTGACTGCCGAACCCAATGTCGACGCGGTGGCAGAGCGATTTCGCCCGGTCATCCGCAAAGCCCTCTTTAAAGACCCAGAACAACGTTACAGCAGCGTCACGGATATGTTGCGAGCATTCAACTCGCTTGGCGTGCCCACAAGCTTCGCATCCAATGACAAGATTCCACCGGTACGGATCCCAGTAGCAGAGGCGACTGAGACACTGTACATCATGGATGAGAGCGAGGGAATCGAGTTGGGTCCTCTCAAAGAAGTGGTCCCTGTCGTTGCAATTAACGAACCAAAGCTCGGGGCCCAGCCGGTTGCACCGCGTCCCGAACCCATTGCCAATGCAGTCCGACAAGGCTCGTCCAACGCCATGTCATGGTGGCGTGACTCGAAGCTATCGATGCCTCTCAAGCTGCTCTTGATTCTGGGAATCGCAGTTGTTTTTGTGTTCAACTCGGGCTGGCTCGTTCCGCTGGGGGTCGTTCTAGGCGCTGCCTATCTGATCTATTTTGGAATCTACACGCTTGTCACGGTCAACGGTGGTTCCCCGACACGTGCCACTCCGCAGTACGCAGCCAATGCCGAACCAACCCCCACGCAAAGGCGTCGTAACGCCACCATTCGAAAACGCAAATGGCGACAAATTGCCCAGGACGAATTGCGGTCCAAACATGGTACGGAAAGATTGACGGAATTGAACGGCTCGTTCTTAGTTTCTGCCATCGCCGCGTCACTGCTGGGATTCGTCATGCTTCAGGTTGGCAATATTCAGATGCTTGAGAGCACCACTAGCGTGTACGCATGGTCGCTTTACGCCTGGTTGGCGATCACGTGTGCCGCGTGCAGTTGGGCCATTTTGGCAGTTGGCAAGAAGTGGGAAGGTCACGACGGGAGACCACTGCAGCGACGATTTGCAATGTTGCTGGTTGGGCTCGTCATGGGTGGCCTGGCGTTTGCTACCAGCGAATTTCTAGATGTTCGCCGTGCTGGTTTTCTATCGTTGGATTCCATGCAGGGATATCACAATTGGTCAACACTGTACGGCGTTGATGGACAGCCCGGCCTGTCCGTCTTCATGATCCACTTTGCGGCGATGTTCTTCCTGCCGAGTTGGTGGCAACAGGCAGACCCCTTGCGTCGATCGCGGTTGAGCGTCTTCCGGACGGGAGGTTGCGTCTTAATCGCGTGGATTCTGCACATAATCCTGCCGTTTCCGCAACCGTGGGGAATCATGCTGGCAGCCGCGCTGTCAGTCGCCGTACAGCTATCATCGCCACACGTTACAACTCGAAATCGCGAGCGATTCCAGCAGCAAGCATTACAAGGCTAAGCCGAACATTTGGCGTTTTTCCGAATGCGACAATCGCCGTGCGAAATGGATTCGATGGTTCAATTGAAAGTGTAGGTAATTCAAATGATCACGCTCTTCGTCATCATCGTGATTGCGACATTGGTTCTGGCCGCTACACGTGCCGAAGGTATGCGCCCGTTAGGGTTGGCATTGATCGGCACGATCAGCCTGGTGCTGGGAGCCCGTGCAACGGCGGTCTTTACCGAAATATCTGTCGCACCGTTGGTGAATTCAATGGTCTTCGCCCAAGATGCAGATACACAGGATACAGATGCGACCGAGGCTCCTGCCGCGTCCGATGAAAACGCTGATGACAAATCAGAAACCAGTGGTTCGACCACGGCGACTGATGAACCCACCGGAGAGCCGCAAGAATCGGCGCGTACATCCGGGCCCAAGTCGGACGGGACCAGCGCGGACGAGGAGAAGACGGATGCAACACCGGACGACTCAGTGATCGATGATGCCGCTGCTGCAGAGGCCGCAGCGATCCACGGTACTCAACCCGACAGTAACGCGGCGGCGAGCGATGCTTCGCCGGACTTAAACAAGGCTGTCACGGTCGAAGCAATCACTAACGTCAAGTATTTGGATCGAGACGATGACACGCCGAGCTGGCTGGAAGTGAAGCCGTGGACAAAAGATGGGGTGCACTTTGTACCCGTTGTTTCGCGGCTTCAGATCTCCGAGGAGGATCGCGACAGCGCGCTGGTAAAAGAAATCAAGGAAGCGACCGATGCATACATCAATCAACTCCTCAAAAACAAGCACGCCACCAAGCTGCTGAATCTACGTTCAGGGAGCACGGTCCCGAGAGTCACAGAGAGTTTCGAGGAACAAGTCGCCGTCACGGAGGGCACCGTGTTTCATCAGTCGCACGCGTTACTTTCCTTTGACGACGACTTCCGTGGTACAGTTTCGGCAAAGTGGGACGAAGTCCGCGCGGCCAGCCGCTTAATGCAGACCGGCCTGGGCGCTGGGATCGTGATTTTGCTGCTCAGTACCATGTTCAGTTACTTCAAGTTGGATACGGCGACACGGGGCTATTACACGGGGCGGTTGCAGTTTGCTGCCGCGGCAGCAATACTGGCTGTAATCGCTGCCAGCGTCCTGTTTGCGAACTACGTTCCCTGGATGTAGGTCGGTGACCGCCAAGGACACGCTCGTGGGCCGACAGCATTCGCGTATGTATCTCGGACCTTGGTGGATTTGCCTGTCATTGATCCGTGAACGCTTATGACTTCTTCCTCGGAAACTGACCGCCTGCTCATCAAACGCATACGTAGCGGAGATGGCGACGCTTGGGGCGATTTGATTTCGCGTTACGAAGGGCGTCTGCTGGCATTTGTCGAGAGTCGCATTGGACGCCGCGCTGCCAGTGAAGACATCGTCCAAGAGGCGTTTGTCGGTTTCTTGACCAGCTTGCCAAACTACGACGGTCGGCGTCCTCTGGAAAGCTATCTGTTTTCAATTTGCGCCTACAAGCTAACGGACCACATGCGCCGCGAAGGCCGTCGCCCGGCGTTGCCGCTGTCTGCCGGTGCGGATTCAGGGGGCGAATGGCAACTTGCGTCGTCCGCGCGAGCCGCCAGCAGCATCGTCCGCAGTGGCGAGCGGCGGAACTTAGAAGAAACGGCAATCGTCGACGCCCTGCAGCAGCAAGTGTCACGTTGGAAAGAGCGAGGCGATTGGGTCAAGCTGCAATGCATCGAATTGCTTTTCGTACGAGGCTGGGCGAACAAAGAAGTCGCGGGCGAACTTAGCATCACCGAACAACAGGTCGCAAACTTCAAATTCGACTTCCTGGCTAGAATGCGGTCTATTATCCGCAAGCAAGGACTTTCCGAAGACATCTTTCCGGAGATATATAGCGAATAATGGCATCCAAGTTTACACACGCAGATCTCGAAGCCTACTTGGACGAAGCGCTCTCGCCAGAGGACATGGTGAAAGTCGAGAGCCAATTGAGAACCGACTTGCAGTTGGGACGCGAATTGGCCGCCATTAACGCACGGCGCGATGCCGGTGTTCACACTTTGGGAGAGATCTGGCGGCGACAACGCATCAGTTGCCCGACGCGTGAGCAACTCGGCAGTTTTCTTCTTGGAGCGCTGGCGCCCGAGCAGGCAGACTACGTCGCCTTTCACATTGAAAAAGCTGGCTGCCGTTTCTGCCGCGCGAATCACGACGATCTGAAGGCACGACAAGAGGAAACCAACAACACAGTGGCCACTCGCCGCAAAAAGTACTTCCAATCGAGTGCCGGTTACCTGCGCAAGTAACCACCGTCAATCTGTAACGCGGCAGCCTTCCCGGAATCAACCTACTTCTGGCTCAATGCCCGCCGGTTGCCCGCAGTCTCCTGCCTGACCTGTTCGCCTGAAAGATGCGGCAGATACTGGGCTCGCATGATCGTTTGATAGCGCCGGTCTACTTTGTAGTTTGGCAGGAAGTACTGGAAGTCCCACGCTGGATTCCCCCGCCCCCCACCCGACGGCGATTGCGTCAGGCGCGGTTCATCCGCTGGGCGAAACATTAGTGCCAACGCCATGCTGTGATTCACCCCAAAGTACCACGGCTCGTCGAAACGGTATTTCGATCGATTGAAGACTAAGGTCAATGGAAAGTCGTCATCATGCGGAAAATGTCGGTCGTCGTGTCTCCCGACATGAGTCGACAAAACGCCATGTGACGGAGTCACACCTCGAACCCACTGGGTCTTGTCAAGCCGATCAACGTGGCGCCCTCGAAAGTGAATATCGAGCGACGCAGGCTGGTGAATGTAGCTGGCCCAAAACAAACCGACATATCCGTTCTTGAACGTCGCGCGACGAGGAATGCACTCGAAAGTCATTTCGATCGTTCCGTCCTTCAATGACCGATATCGATGACAGCTTTCCAACCCATAATGCGGTGTTGGCGGTTGATAGAGTTCTGCAGTGTGCGCGTCAATCAACCGCAACTCCATTGGAGCGTGCCGAGGCTCAAACAAGATTTTCCGATCTTGCAAGGTACCATCATGAATATGCTCGAAATTCAGCCCAGCATACGACGGCACAAAAATGCTCTCGGAACGGTTCGTATGTGTCAGTGAGGCCACGCCGCTGTACCCGGCACGATGGCCAGGCAACACGTCGTCATCGACAGCATGATTGTCCACGATCACCGCCGTCACGTCGCCACGCTTCAAGACCACATAATGGCTGTCAGTCTTTTCGTATTTCAGCAATGCGTCG
>JASLPZ010000131.1:0-17748 GCA_030744725.1 Pirellulaceae bacterium | reverse complement strand
CGCTCGAGATGCAACACAGCGGCTTCGAACTGTCTGCAGCGAACCAGCGCAAGCTGGCGACAGCCTGGATGTGGACGTACGATGGCCGGCGGTTTGAAGCACCCACATTTCCACTCGGCACCGCACCAGCCGGCAATCTGTATTCGAGCGTCGCGGATCTGGCCAAGTTCTTGATCGCTATCTTTCAAGAAGGCCGCGCTCCGCAGGGCAAGATCGTCACACCGGAGACGCTGCATCAGATGATTTCACCACAGACCACCGCAAACGGTAAACGAACCGACTTTGGCATTGGCTTTCACATCGAGCGGTTGGACAGCCATAAGAAGATTGGGCACGGCGGCGCGGTGTATGGATTTTCGACGCAGCTGGAAGCGCTGCCCGAGCGAAAACTGGGGGTTGCGGCAGTCGCTTCGCTGGATGGAAGCAACGGAGTGGTGGGGCGGCTTGCGGATTACACACTTCGTCTTATGTTGGCAAAACAGGACGGGAAACCGCTGCCCGGATATCCATCGACCGCGCCCATTCCTACCGAACGTGCCGGAGAATTGGTCGGAGACTATCGCAACGGCACGCGGGGGGCGCGCGTCTGGCGACAAGATGACCGAGTTGTGCTGCAGCGCGGCACTTTTCAAAATGAACTGCGCGCCGCAGGCAGCGATGGCTCGATCATTACAGACGACCCATTCGGCTTCGGAACTCGCGTTTCCTTGAATGGCGATGGCCATCTGGTCGTCGGTGACACAGCATTTGTACGGATTGCCGACGCACCACCCGATGACATCCCGGCACGCTGGCGTGGTTTGATCGGCGAGTACGGATGGGATCACAACACACTCTATGTCCTGGAGGATCGTGGGCGATTGGTAGCTCTGATCGAATGGTTCTATGCATACCCGCTGAAAGAGGTCAGCGACGACCTCTTCGCCTTCCCCGATTACGGACTTTACCACGGCGAGCAACTGCACTTTTCGCGCGATGCGTCAGGACAGGCGACAAAAGTCGTGGCGGCCGAAGTCGTTTTCCGGCGACGCGAAGTGGGCACGCGAGACGGTGAAACGTTCCGCATTGAGCCAGTTCAGCCGATCGACAAATTGCGGGCGGACGCATTGGCCGCGACGCCACCACCCGAACCGGGCGACTACCGCGACGCGGACCTGGTCGAACTTACCGAGCTGGACCCCAGCATCAAGCTCGACATTCGCTATGCCACGACCAACAATTTTACCGGTGCCGTCTTTTACAAGCAGCCGCGGGCATTCATGCAGCGACCGGCCGCCGAAGCAGTGGTCCGGGCACACAAGCGGCTGGAAGAACGTGGACTAGGGCTGCTGATCCACGATGCCTATCGACCGTGGCACGTGACGAAAATGTTCTGGGATGCAACGCCGGGCGATATGAAGGACTTCGTCGCCAACCCGGCCAATGGATCACGCCACAATCGTGGCTGCGCGGTGGATCTGACGCTGTACGATCTGAAGACTGGTAAACCGATCCAAATGGTGGCTGGCTACGACGAATTCTCTCCACGTTCATTTCCCGGCTACCCTGGCGGCACAGCCCGCCAGCGTTGGTACCGTCAACTACTCCGCCGTACCATGGAAGCTGAAGGACTCACGATTTACGAATACGAATGGTGGCACTTCGATTTCAAGGATTGGAAGAAATACCGGATCGGAAATGTGACATTTGAAGAGATACTCGGCGAGTAGCCTGCTGCGGATTGTCGTTGATGCGTCTGTCCAAGGTCTACTTTTCCTGCCAGCGTTTCCACGCCAAACCTGGCCGGTCGACACGAAACTTGACCAGCCGAGTATGTTCGACTTCGGTCACGTAAACAGTGCGTCCGTCGGGGCCGCCAAAACAGAGGTTGCTCGGTTTGGCACCCAAGACAGCAATCTCACGCAGTACTTTGCCCGATGGGCTCATTACGGCAACCGTCCCTTTGCCGTAACGCGTAATATACAAGTTACCGTCGACGTCGCATCGCATCCCATCAAAACCGTGGTCGGGAAAGCGTTTGATCAGACGCTTCTTGGCCAACGATCCTTGATCCGTGATATCGAACGCCCAGACATTTCGCTGTTTGCTTTCGTTGACGTAAAGAATCTTGCCGTCGGGACTGACTTCGATGCCGTTTGTGGTGCCCATCTCCACGGCTAAACGCGCCACCTTACCGTCGGTGCCAATCCGCCACAGTTGTCCGGTGCCGTTGCCCCAGTTTGGATCGCTGGCGTACAGCGTGGCGTCGGGCCCGATGGCCAGATCATTGGGCTGATTCATCTCGTCGTGATGCGCGAAGACACGCGTCTTTCGACTGCCAGGGTCAATCGCCAGAATGTTATGGTTCACGTAGTCGGCAATGAACATCACGCCAGCGCGGTTGAACCGGATCCCATTTCCGGTACTTGCGCCCGGCAGACGAGCGAAGACCTCTCCGTTTCCATCAGGTGAAACGCGTCCAATCGTCTGCTGCTTGGCGAAGTTGACTGCGAAGATATCTCCAGCGGCATCACAGGCTGGGCCTTCGATCCCCGCGGTAAACTCGAGCGGTTGCGTCACAGGCGTCGCCACGAACAACGTCTCGTCCGCGTGAATGCTCCCAGTGATCACGAGCCACAAACTCAAAAAGACAAGGCGCTGAACCATCACACTCTCTCCCGAAAGGCACTACGACAGTTTTACATCCTAGCCGCACGAGCTGATTCGTGGGACTGAGAGGCATTGTAATCCAAACAGGCGGTAATACCACGCGCTGCTCGTCGACCGATGGGCGTCGATCGCTGGCCCCAACACTGTTTGCAACCTATGTAACGAAGAGAGCCCATGAAACGTAGAAAGACTGTGCGCCCAGGTCGGAGATGACAGTATGCTGGATTCTGAATTGAGTTCTGAATCGGAGGTAGCGGATTCTCCGCGAGTCCCTTTTGCCGGCTCGCTTGGCATCGCCAGTTTCGATGGTCAGACCCCGCCGGATCGGCAGTCGTTCGAATCCGTAGACGGATTCAATCTTTCGCACGCGGGGATCTCCTTTGAGACGTCAGAGTGGCCCGCATCGGATCGACTCATGGTGGCGCTCGGTGATGACTGTTCGCCAGCCCTCGTTTCAGCCCGTGTCGTTGCCTGTAGGAAACAGATGGACCAGGAAGCGTCGGCGCCGTACGAGGTGCGTTGCGAATTCGACCAATGGCACACATGACAATTCGTCATGGGACGAAGAGGCAAGGGATTCCACAACAACGGATTGAATGCCGACGCCGCGGGCGGTTATTTGCTGGGAAAGCCCAATTCCACGAGCTGTTGTCGAGCCTGGCGATCGCGCGACGAGCGGCGAATCTGCTTTATCGGACACAGCTCCTGCCAGGTCATCAAGTAGGCACCCTTCAGCGTGGCGCGAAAGTACTTCGAGTCCGCGGTCAGATAGAGATAGCCATCGCTGGCCGCCCCAACCATCTCGCGATGCAACACCGCACGAACGAACGCCACTGCATCGCCGTCGTACTCCTCGTCAAGACGCATGAGTTTCGGGCTGGCATTTTGTTCCGAAAGCAACCGCTCGTGGACCTGATACAGCTGTCGGGCATCGCGGATCGAAGAGAATCGATAGTTTCTACATTCTGCCAGTGGGGGAAATGCGCTTATCGCCGTCGAATTCTGCGTGTTGACCGTAACGCCCGATCGAAACGAAGTTGAGTATTCGACGTAACTGGTCTGCAAGTCCCACACCTCGTCAGACTTGGCGTAAATCGAAATCGCCGCCGCCGCATCGCCTGCGGAACGGTTCACAAGCATGATCATGATCGCCATCACATTGTCGGTCATTTGCGGTAGACGCATACCGGCGATGTATTCGAACCCCAGCGGCATAAGTTCGTCACAAGCGTTCTTGAAATGCTCGCGGACTAGCAGGGGCAAGGATTGATCACTGGGTTCAAACGGCTGCAACGTCGGCTGGGCTTCATTCTTGAATATCAGCAAGATCAGTAGCGGCCCACCGCCGTAGATCAGGGCCGCCAAACCGATCGGAATTGCCAGCCATATCCAGACGTTGAAAATGCTTGCCATGAGACGGGCTCCTTAGCCGATTCGAGGCGAACTGGAAGCTGAGGCTACGAACCGAGGCCCGTATTGCCGGATCAAACCGAATTTCTGTCGTGCATCATCGGGCCAACAAACCGTAAATTCAAGTCATGACTGAGCGAGTGTGCGACGTGCTACCCGTTGACCACCAGGCCAGAACCTCTTTGCTGGCTCTGGCATCTGGCAGATCTGTTGGTTACGATTTTAGAGGCCGGTCTTTACCGTTGCGAACCTCCCTCCACGCCCCACCAGGAACCAAACCATGCGATCGATTGTTGTCTCCTCCTGTCTCGTAGCGTCGTTGATTGCGACGACTTCGACGTTCGCGCAAGAATGGACTCGTTTTCGCGGTCCCAATGGCACCGGTATCAGCCAGGCACGGACGATCCCCACGACCTGGACGGAACAGGATTACAACTGGAAAGTCAAACTGCCCGGCGGCTCGGGTCATTCGTCTCCTGTCGTTTGGGGCGACAAAGTCTTCGTGTTGAGCGCCGACCCACAAGACGCCACGCGCTACATGCTCTGCTACGACGCTACCAACGGTAAGCAGCTTTGGCAGCGCAAGTACAAATCGACAACCCATCATTTGCACGTGCTGAGTAGCTTCGCGTCCAGCACACCGGCTGTCGATGCCGATCATGTGTATGTCGGTTGGTCGACGCCGAAAGAGACGACGCTGAAGGCCTTTGACCACCAGGGAAGCGAAGTCTGGAGTCTCGACCTGGGCCGCTGGGTCAGCCAGCATGGGTTCGGCACGTCGCCGATTCTTTTCGAAGACATGGTGATTCTGCACAACTCACAACAGGCGGCCCGACTCGATCCTGGGGTTGCGCCTGGCGACAGCGCGATGATGGCGTTTGATCGGCGAACTGGGAAAGAAATCTGGCGAACCCCGTTGGTCAGCATCAATGTTTGCTATTCAGTGCCGTTCCTGTATGAACCCGCAGACGGGCCGATCGAATTGGTCTGCATCAGCACCGGCAATGGCGTCTTTAGCCTGGACCCCAAAACAGGCAAGAAGAACTGGTCCGTCGAAGGCGTGTTCTCCATGCGAACGGTTGGCTCGCCGATTTACGCGGGCGGACACATTTTCGGTAGCACCGGTTCAGGCGCCTTTGCGAACAATTATGTCGCGGCGATCAAACCCGGCAAGCAAGCAGAAGTGGTTTATCAGTTAAAGAACAGCAGCGAGTTCAAGGCACCATACGTTCCGTCGATGCTCGCCAAGGGCGACAGTGTATTCATGTTGTACGATCGCGGTTTCGCTTCGTGCGTCGACGCGACATCGGGCGAGATTCGTTGGTGTGAGCGGACGGGCGCAACGTTTTTCTGTTCGCCCATCCTTGTGCAGGATCGTATTTACTGCACGGACGAAGACGGTGTCGTGTGGGTCATCGCGGCCGACACGGATGAACTCCGTGTGCTCGGCAAGAATCCGCTCGGCGAACCCAGTCGCTCGGTGCCGGCAGTTTCCGGCGGTCGCATGTTCCTGCGAACCTATTCGCACCTGATTTCGGTTGGTGGCAAAGGTGAAGCGGTTGGCGGCTGAGCCAGGTTGGCAATTCTGGATCGATGTGGGTGGCACCTTTACGGACTGCATCGCGCAGGATCCCAAGGACAGAGGTCTCAATGACGGGGCGCCCGATGAAGAAGCTCTGCGCCGGCGGTTACGCCGACTGAAGTTGCTCAGTTCGGCAGTCACCAAATTGACGGCGGGCGACGGTTCCACGCGGTATCGCGTAATGATGGATCGGCGCGAGCCGAACGATTTCTGGCGAGGCTATCGTCTCAGACATTTGGACGCAGATGGTCGCACGCAGGCAGAAGTCGTCGTCGCTGCCTCGTTTCGGGACGAAGGACACCTGGAACTCGCGACGCCGTTGGACCGAGCCCCAGCTTCCGGCGACCTGTTCGAATTGATCACTGACGAGGAAGCGCCGATCTTGGCTATTCGTCGCATCCTCGAACTTCCGCGCGACCAACCGATCCCGGCCGTCAGTTTGCGACTGGGAACGACGCGTGGCACCAATGCGCTGCTGACGCGTAGCGGAGCAAGAACCGGGCTTGTGACAACGGTCGGACTGGGAGATTTTCTCACGATCGGCTACCAGGACCGTCCCATGCTGTTCGAGCTGGCTATCACGAAACCGACGCCACTGTTCGCTCAGACCGTCGAGATTCAAGAGCGCATTTCGTCAGATGGCCGAGTGCTGATCGAACCCGCGGAAGCGCAAATCCGAGATGCTCTCGAATCAATGCAGGCCGCGGGAATCACATCGCTGGCGATCTGTCTTCTCAATGCATACCGCGACGATCGGCATGAGGTGCTGGTCGAGCGGATCGCGAGAGAGATGGGGTTCGACGAAATCAGCCGCTCGTGCCAGGTCTCGCCATTGATCAAAATGGTTTCGCGAGGCAACACAACGGTCGTGGATGCGTATCTAAACCCCGTCTTGCAGGCCTACGGCGAGCGGCTACAAGGCTCGCTTGGCGCAGGTAGCGCAGTGCGACTACTGACGTCGGCCGGTGGCTTGGTGGATCCGAGCAGGTTTTCAGGAAAAGACAGTATCCTGTCTGGTCCAGCGGGCGGCGTGGTCGGATTCTCTCGCGTGGCTCAGGCGGCCGGTTTTGAACGTGCAATTGGTTTCGACATGGGAGGCACCAGCACCGACGTCTCCCGGTTTGACGGCACTTTCGAATTGGAATTTGAAACCCAGAAGGCAGGTGTCAACATCGTTGCGCCTACGTTGGCCATTGAAACTGTCGCGGCAGGTGGCGGTTCGGTCTGCTGGTTCGACGGCGTCAAGCTATGTGTCGGTCCTCAGAGCGCAGGCGCTGATCCCGGGCCAGCCTGTTACGGTCGCGGTGGTCCACTAGCGGTCACCGATCTCAACCTGATCTTGGGCAAGATCGTACCTGACAGTTTTCCGTTTCCGCCGGACATCGACGCCGCGCGCAGCAAGCTCGACGAATTATGCGATATCGTTTTTCGGGCCACGGGACAGACGCTGAATCCCATCGAATTAGCCAATGGACTTCTGTGTGTGGCCAACGCGAATATGAGTCAAGCGATTCGTTCGATTTCGATCGCCAAAGGCTACGATCCAAGCGAATACGTGTTGGTGGCCTTTGGCGGCGCGGCACCGCAGCACGCCTGCGCGATCGCTCTGGACCTTGGCATCCGTCAGATTCTGAATCACCCGGACGCCGGCATCCTAAGTGCGTTGGGCGCGGGGATGGCCGACGTGAAACGGCATCGAACTGTCGGCTTGTATCAGGCTTATTCGGAACAGGCGATTCGGGATCTCGACGATCTGTTCGACCAGATGGCAAGCGATGCGGGGCAGGAGATTCAACACGAAGGAGTTACTGACGACCGCATCGAGTTGACCTGTTCGCTCGATATGCGCTACCAAGGCACCGATGCGTTCCTGCCAATTGCGTCTCCGGCAGAGGGAACCTATGCAGCCGCGTTTGCCGCCGCGCACTGCCGTCTTTATGGATATGAACACCAGGGGCGCGATCTGGAAATCGTGGCCGCGCGCATCGAGGTCGTCGGTCGATCGGATGCGAAGATTGAAGCGACGCATTCGTGTGCAGCGTGCCGGACCCCGGAGCCCGAATTCACACGAACCGTCTACTTTGACGCTGTACCCCGCGAGACTTCGGTCTATCAACGCAACACATTGTTGCCTGGCGATCGGATCGTCGGGCCAGCCATTGTGTTGGAATCCGTCGCCACGACCGTGATTGACCCTGCCTGGTGCGCCGAAGTATTGTCCTGCGGCGAGATGTTGCTGAGCCAATTCGAGCGTGACGCAGCGCCATCGGAAAGGGTGAACAAGACCCAAGTCGCCGACGTAGATTTCGAGCAACCAGCCGACCCGATCCTGCTCGAGATTTTCAACAACCATTTCGCGGGCATCGCCCAACAGATGGGAATCACGCTGCGAAACACGTCCAGCAGCGTCAACGTCAAGGAGCGATTGGACTTCAGCTGCGCTTTGTTTACCAGTGCGGGAGATCTGGTGGTCAACGCACCGCACATTCCCGTTCACCTCGGTGCCATGTCGGAAACCGTAAAACAGGTTCTCGCCGCCAATCCAGAAATGCACGCAGGCGATGTATTTGTGACCAATGATCCGTTTCACGGCGGGTCCCACCTGCCCGACATCACGGTGATCACTCCAGTCCACGACCAGGCAACCGGCCAACTGCGTTTCATCACAGCGAGCCGTGCGCATCACGCCGAGTTGGGTGGCATTACTCCCGGCTCAATGCCGCCGTTTTCGACAAATCTCGCCGAAGAGGGCGTGCTGATCCGCAACTTCAAAGTTCTCGACGCCGGAACATCGCAGCTTGACGATTTGCGGCGGCTGTTGCTAGCCGGTTTACACCCAACGCGCGCTGTGGACGACAATCTGGCGGACATCACCGCGCAGATTGCCGCCAACCGTCAGGGGGCCAACGACCTGCAGAAGTTGGTCGATCGCTACTCGTGGCCCATCGCACGTGCCTACATGACGTACATGCAATCGGCCGCGGAACAGAAGATGCGACTGGCACTGCGACGTTTACCGGACGGAAGGCGAGAGTTCAAGGACCACTTGGATGACGGTTCACCGATCGTTGTCGCCCTGACAGTCACTGGTGACAGCGCGGTGATCGACTTCGCCGGAACGGGCAAAGTGCTAACTGGCAACCTGAATGCGAATCGCGCGATCGTCACTGCGGCCGTGATGTATTGCCTGAGACTTTTAATCGACGAAGAGATACCGCTGAACCAGGGCGTCCTGGCACCGATCGAGATCGTATTGCCCGAGTGCCTGTTGAATCCGCCGGCGCATCGTCAGCCCGAACACTGCCCGGCAATTGCCGGCGGAAATGTCGAAACGTCGCAACGCGTTGTGGATGTGTTGCTCGGAGCACTCGGCATCGCTGCCGCCAGCCAAGGCACGATGAACAACCTGCTATTTGGCGACGATAGTTTCGGCTATTACGAGACGATTTGCGGCGGTAGCGGAGCAACTGCCACAGCCAATGGCGCAGACGCCGTTCACAGCCACATGACAAACACGCGTCTGACCGACCCAGAGGTTCTCGAGCATCGGTATCCCGTTCGACTGTGGCGGTTTGGCGTGCGACGTGGTTCGGGAGGTGCCGGCGAACATCACGGCGGCGACGGCGTGGTGCGCGAAATTGAATTCCTGCGAGACGTGACCGTTTCGATATTGTCGCAACGTCGAGGCCCTTATCCACCGTACGGCTGTCAGGGGGGCCAACCTGGCGCGCCGGGCAACAATATGCTCAGGCGTCACGACGGTTCGAAAGAAACGCTGGCCAACCTCGCACAATTTTCCGCGCACAAAGGTGATCGTCTGGTGATCGAGACACCAGGCGGCGGCGGGTTTGGGGCGATTGGTTAGCGAGGCTGTGGCTCGGACCGATGCGAGCTATCGCTCGGTTGCATCGACCCGCCCCCCGACCAACCTGCGGTCGGTGCCCGTCGCTGAAATCTTGACTCATTTGTAAAGAAGAACCTGATACAAGCTCTCTAGTACCGGCCACACAACAACGGTCGCACCGTGTGCCAGTCCCCCGGGCCTTTCTTAGGATCGTTCGAGGAATTACTGTCCGATAGTCGCCTTTCGCTCCGCGAAAGGAACGTGCTTTCGCGGAGCGAAAGACGACAACAAAAGATCGAACACTGCTTAGCTAAGATCATGAGTAGGAGAGGTGATTAGGTGGCAGTTACTGTTGGCGCGATTCTTGACGCGGATTGGGACCCGCTGGGCTTAGTTCTGGGATGTCGTGCCGACGTTCCGTTACGGTTCCGTGCCAAAATCTCGACCGCGTCGCGATGCGAATGTCACCACGAACATTCCCAAGAGCATCAACGCCGCAGCCAACCAATACGGCGCCGACAACTGAAATTTGAGCAGCGGGATACCGAGTGCCGATCCCGCGATCCGGGCCAGCGAGCTGACGCTTTGCCCAACACCCAGCACCAATCCCTGCCGCTCCGGATCGCTGCGCCGTGACAGCAGTGAATTCAAGCTCGGTTGCATGAATGAGAATCCCGCCACAATCACGGTCAGCGCGCCGAACACGAGTCCGATCGAACCGATAGTCGTTGCCGCAACGATTAATCCGAAACCGATCACTTCGGCAAGTGCACCTGCGGCAGCCAATTGGCCTTCGTCGATCCGTCCTGCGAGACGCCGCACGATACCGCCTTGCACCAAGGCCAGCGTGAAGCCAATGTAAGCGAATGTCAGACAGACGGCGCGTCGGCTGAATTGGAAGGGCGAATCCGGCAGTCGGTCGCCGCCATAGATCAGCAAAGACAACGTGGTTTCAAAATTGGCAAACGAGAAGATGCAGACGAAGATCGCCAGCAGTACCAGCGCAACCGACGGTACGGACATGGCTTGGCGAAAACGAGCCAAATCAAAGACTTTGTGACCTGCTTTTTCGCTGTCCGCATGAATGGACTCAGGCAACAAGAAGATCGCCAGCACCAAGGCAATCGCGGAAAGACCTGCAGCCACGTACCCCGGCCAGGGTCCCGGTGCCGAGGAACGATCCGGTGCGGCCAGGAAGCCAAGGAGCGGTCCGAACGTGAACCCCAAGCCGAACGCCATCCCTATCAAGGCCATGCCTTTGGAACGTTTTTCCAGCGTCGTTGTGTCAGCGATGTATGCCTGGGCCGTCGAGATCGTCGCACCAGCCATGCCGGCGCCGACCCGGGAAACGAACAGTAACCAGAAGCTATGCGTCACCGTGGAGATGCCAAACATCGCATAGAAGAAGACTGAACTCGCCAATCCAACCATCAACACTGGACGTCGGCCGACGCGATCCGACAGTCGTCCCCACAACGGCGCACAAAAGAACTGCATCACCGAAAAACTGGCCATCAAGGCGCCCAGCTGCCAACCCGATTCGTCCAATGCCATGTCGTCGGCATAGATCGGCAGCAGCGGAATCACGATGCCAAAACCCAACAAATCAATAAAGACCGTCAGGAAGATGACAAGCAGCGAACCTTTCCGTGGCGTGTTGTTGATCGGTGATTGTTCCATGTTGAATCCAAAGATGAGTTACTCGCCGAAGACGGCGTCTTGCCGTGCGGCGAACAGCCAATTGGCTCAACGCACCGCGTGTCGAATGACGTTGCATCATAATTCGAGTCGACGGTTGAAGGCAGGGGGGCTTTTTCCTGTTCCAGTGGGCTGAGCTGGCAAACCAAGAATTCTCCTGCCGGCGGCGTCTGGCCCACGGGATCCCTCGCTGCGGGTTCTTTTGCCGTCGGCCCTGAATTCGTATGATGCGAAAATGTTGAACACCTCTTCCACCGACGATCGCTTTATCCGTTCCCACATCGATTCGATTCGTCAGCGGTTTCCGGCGCTGACACGTACTGTCGAGGGCCAGCCCGCCGTATTCCTGGATGGCCCCGCGGGAACTCAAGTGCCGCGCTGCGTCATCGACGCGATGGGCGACTATCTGACACACCGCAACGCCAATCACGAAGGCGTCTTCGTCACCAGCCGCGAGAGCGACGCGATGCTGAACGAAGCGCACCAAGGTGTTGCAGACCTGCTCGGTGCTGATGACCCTGATTGCGTTTTCTTCGGCCAGAACATGACGTCGCTCACCTTTGCGATGTCCCGGTCGCTCGGGCGAAGGTGGCAGTCAGGCGATGAAATCGTCGTCACGCGACTAGACCATGACGCCAACGTGACTCCCTGGGTGATGGCGGCCGAAGATGCGGGCGCGGCCGTCCGCTACGTCGATATCAAGAAGACCGACTGTACACTTGACCTGGACGATTTCCGTGACAAAATCAATGCCAACACGCGCCTCGTCGCCGTGGGCTGCGCATCCAACGCCAGCGGTTCGATAAACCCGGTTCGCGAGATTTGCCAGTGGGCCCGGGCCGCGGGCGCAGTCTCATTTCTGGACGCGGTTCATTTCGCACCTCATGTGGGTATCGATGTCGGCCAGCTTGGTTGCGACTTCCTGGCGTGCTCGGCGTACAAATTCTTCGGCCCACACACCGGGATCATGTGGGGACGCCGTGAACTGCTGGAAGAACTGGTCGCCTATAAGGTGCGTCCTTCGTCCAATGAATTGCCCGGCAAGTGGATGACGGGGACGCAAAGCCACGAGTCGATCGCCGGCACGTTGGCGGCCGTCGAATACCTGGCCGGACTGGGACGTGATGCGGCGAATGATCCCGCGCTTGCCAGACGTGACGCGCTGCGATCCGCGTACGACGCCATCGCAATCTACGAAAGCGAATTGGTCGAACGCTTGTTGTCAGGGTTGGCGAGACTGGATGCGATCACCGTGTGGGGGATCACCGACGCGGCGCATTTGGACCAGCGATTGCCGACCGTTTCGATCACGCACGACCGACTGACCGCCACCGCAGTGGCAGAACAGTTGGCACAACGCGGCATCTTTGTCTGGAACGGCAACTACTACGCTCTGCAACTTACAGAGACGCTGGGCCTGGAACCGGAGGGCATGGTCCGTATCGGATTGGCCCATTACAACACCACGGAAGAAATTGATCGCCTGCTGGGCGAGTTGGCCAGCCTGTCATGAACGCTTACCCAACCAAGTTGGAGATTGTCGAGCCCTCCCACCTGCAAATTGACTGGAGCGACGGCCTCCAGCGCTGTTACAGCTTTCGCGAGTTACGTGATCGGTGCCCGTGCACGACCTGCCGCGAGAAGCGCCAACAACCGCCGACGATGCTGCCCATCCTGACCGAAGAGGAAATGCAACCACTTCGAATTAAAGGAATGAAGCCAGTGGGAAATTACGCCTATTCAATCGACTTCAGCGATGGCCACGACTCAGGAATCTACAGCTTTGATCTGCTGCTGGAGTTAGGTGAAGTGGTGTAACACACTTTGGAACTGGAACAATAGCAATGCTGAAACACACCATCTTTGGACTGCTGCTCCTGGCGGCCGTCGGGGCGCGGGCTGAGCAGCCGAATGTCATTCTGTTCATTGCGGACGATGTGAGCTGGAACGACTATGGCTGTTACGGAAACGAAGCCGCCCGCACGCCGAACATCGACGACCTGGCACAGAATGGCCTGCGATTCGACGAGGCTTATCTGACGGCAAGCAGTTGCAGTCCGAGCCGCTCGAGCATGATCACCGGGCGTTATCCACACAACAACGGAAAGGCCGCCGAGCTGCACCTTGCGATCGATGGGGGACTACCTTGGTTCCCAACGTTGCTGCGCGAAGCTGGTTACTACACAGCGATCGTGGGAAAACATCACATGAAGTCAACACCGGGCGGGTCGCACAGCAAGGACAAGCCATTCGATCTGGTTGACGGTGGAAATGTGCCAGGCAATCGCGGAGGACATGGGAAGTGGGTCCAAACCGTGAAGCAGCGTCCCAAAGACAAACCATTCTTTTTCTGGTTCGCTGCCTACGACGCTCATCGAGCCTGGGATGGCGACAAGGATTGGAACGCGAGTACGTACGGCCCGAAGTATCGCGCCGAAGAGGTTGTCGTTCCGCCGTTCTTGGCCAACGAAACCGAAACTCGCGACGACCTTGCTTCGTATTACAACGAGGTGACGCGCTTCGATCACTACGTGGGCAAAGTTGTGCAAGCTTTGACGAAAGAAGAACTGGACAACACCTTGATCTTCGTGCTTGCCGACAACGGGCGCCCATTCCCCCGCGCCAAAACTCGTTTGCACGACTCGGGTATGAAGACAGCACTCGTCGCACATTGGCCGGCCGGAATTCCAAAGCGGGGAGCCGTCACAACAAGCTTGGTCAGTGCGATTGACTTGGCCCCGACGATTCTCGACATTGCCGGCGTCAAGCCTGCCGAGACGATACAGGGCGTGAGCTTCAAGCCCGTTTTGCAGAACATCTCCGCCCAGGTGCGGCGCTATGCATTCTCGGAGCACAACTGGCACGACTACGAAGCCCATGGCCGCAGCGTCCGAGCGGACGGGTTTCTCTACATCCGCAACAACCGGCCGTACCAGGCATGGCAGGGACCAGCCGACTCCGTGCGATCTGCCTCGCATCGGCAACTGCTGGCGATGCGAGATCGCAAAGAGTTGAACGAGGCACAGTCCGACGTCTTTCTCGCCCCACGCCCGGCCGAAGAGCTTTATCGGTACCGAAACGACCCCAACCAACTGAACAACCTTGCGGCCGATCCAGCCTTCGCCCAGACGAAGCAACGACTTCGCAAGTTACTGGACCAGTGGGTGAAAGAAACGGGCGACAGCGTGCCCGATGATATTTCGCGGGACTCGTTTCACCGGGAAACTGGAGATCGAATCGCCAACAAGGAGTCTTCCTACCGAGGTACGACGCCTGGCGAAGATCGACGTGCTGCGCGGATCAATGCGGCTGGCCCCCGCTGAACAAAAGTGCAATCACGCCAGGATCTCGTGTACCACGTTGCCATGCACGTCGGTAAGGCGAAAATCGCGGCCGGAATAGCGATACGTCAACTTGGTGTGATCCAGACCCATCAAATGCAGGATCGTCGCGTGCAGATCGTGGACGTGAACGCGATTCTCGACAGCAGTCAGACCAAACTCGTCCGTCGCACCGTAACTGAAACCCGGTTTGACGCCGCCACCGGCCAACCAGGTGGTGAATCCATAGTGGTCGTGATCGCGACCTTTCTGACCTTCAGAAGTGGGCGCGCGACCAAATTCGCCACCCCAAATCACGAGCGTATCTTCCAGCATGCCGCGCTGCTTCAGATCGTTCAGCAACGCGGCGATGCCTTGGTCGCAAGCTTCGGCCAATCGCTTGTGCCCGCCTGCGATGTCGTTGTGCCCGGTGTCCCAAGCGATGTCGTAGCCATCGATCGATAATGAAACTTGCACCATCCGTACGCCACGTTCGACCAACCGGCGCGCCAGCAAGCAGCCTTTGGCGTAGTCGCTGCCGCCGTAACTGTCGAGTGTCATTTTTGTCTCCCGCTTCAGGTCGAACGCCTCGGGGACGGAGAATTGCATACGGAAGGCTAATTCCATCGCCTCGATGCTGGCTTCCAGCTGCGGGTCGCTTTCTTGTCGCGCCAAATCCAACCGGTTGATTTCCGTCAGCAGGTCCGCCTGTCGACGTTGGGCCGACCGCTGAAGATATTGGTTTTTCAGGTCGCGCACCACGCGATCGGGGTGCATCTCGCCAATGTTGACGTAGCAACCTGCATAGGCACCGGGCAAGAAGGCGTTACCCCAATTCGCCAGCCCTCCACGCGGTTGAGCTTGCGGCGACAATGCGACAAAGCCTGGTAGATCTTGGTTCTCGGTCCCCAGACCGTACGTCAGCCAAGAGCCCATGCTGGGGCGGTTTGGCTGCAGATGCCCCAAGTTCATCATAAGAATCGCGCCGGCATGTTCGGGGATGTTCGTGTGCATCGAATGAACAAAGCAGATGTCGTCGACGCACTTGGCCACGTGGGGAAAGATGTCGCTAACCCACTTGCCGGTTTGCCCGTACTGTTTGAATCCGAACGGTGATTTGAACAATCCGCCCTTGGTATTCCGCAGCGACTTGCGATCGACCAGTTTGGGCCGCTGTCCATTGCACGCTTCGACCTGCGGCTTGTAATCAAAGGTGTCGATTTGCGATGGGCCACCTGGCATGAAGAGCTGAATCACGCGTTTAGCACGCGGCGCGAAGTGGGGCACCTTGGGAGCCAGGGGCGACGAGGCCGAAACCGTACTGGCCGCAGCGGTCGGTTCGGCGGTGGCGATCACGCCGGCTAAACCAAGCGTCCCCATACCTGCCCCCATCCGCGTGAGCATATCTCGACGGGAAATTGGCTGGCGATTTTGCATGAGTGCCTCGGCCTTGATGGAAACGGCAATCAGACTTCGAACGGAATTCCACAAGATTCTGTCAAGGCTGCGATGTCGAATCTCTTCAAGCGACTATTATCGGCCGCCTGTCACAACGCGCCAAGAACGAATATACATTTATCCTTCGTTCCCGGCCCACTTCCCAATCGACCGTTAACACGCGTTCCGACTGGCCTGGATGGACCGCCTGCCTTCTGATAGGTTGGCAACCTTTCCCCGCCCGGCAGCTGCCCCCGTGGCGACCTGCGTGCTGACAAGCCGCCAGAGTTTCCCGTCCAACGATGGACTCTGACACATCCTCGCGGCTCGTCATTCTGTTTGGAATCGCATATGAACTCAGCCTCCGCTGCCATCACACCCCTTGCCCGCGGAATCAGCCGACGTTATCGGTTCTTTCCCGGCTGGACGATGTTGGGAATCTCCGCCGCGGCACAGTTTATGTCCGCGCCCGGACAATCGTACTCCGTCGCGGCGTTCAAAGATCCCATGCAGGCGGGGCTGGGAATCTCCGAAACGAATTACTCGTTGGCCTACGGTTTTGCCACGGTCATCAGCGGACTTTCGTTGCCTTACGTGGGGCGTCTGATCGACCGACTTGGCGCACGTCGCCTGCTGCCCATCATCGCGCTTCTGCTCGGCGGTGCGTGTGTGTGCATGTCGCTAACTTCCGGATTGGGCAGCCTTTACTTTAGCTTTAGCTTGGTCCGTTCGCTGGGGCAAGGTGCCTTGACACTGGTTTCGATCTGGTTGGTGGGCGAGTGGTTCGAGCGCCGCCGGGGATTCGCGACGGCCTTGGCCGGACTGGGCGGTAGCCTTTCCGTGATGTTTTTTCCACTGATGAATGGATGGCTGATCGGACATTTCGGTTGGCAGACGGGCTGGTTGGTGTTGGCCGCGCTTGTGTGGGGCGTGCTGTTGGTCCCAAGTATGTTCCTGATTCGCGACCGTCCCGAGGACTTGGGGTTGTTGCCCGACGGGGACGAGCCGGGTTCGGCGTCCGATCCGCACCTTCCTGCGTCGGCTGACTTACCACCACGCCACATTCCGGCAAAAGAGGAACCAGGCACGGTGCCGCGTGGCTGGCTGGTCGCGGACGTGCTTCGCGATGCCACGTTTTGGAAGTTGCTGGCGGTTCCTGCGACCAGCGGCATGGTCGGAACAGGGTTGATTTTTCATGCCGTGTCATTGCTCGGCAGTCGCGGTGTTTCGGCCGGCTGGGCGCTCGCGTTGATCTCATTCCAAGCAGCGATTGCGACTATCGTTGCGCTCGGCGCGGGCTGGCTGACTGATCGCTACCCCAGCCGTTATCTGCTGGCTGCCGCCATGCTGCTCTTGGCGACCAGCGTAGGAATCGTCATGGTCATGCCCTGGACGGTGTTGGCGCTTGTCTACGCAACCATGCTTGGCCTACATGGCAGCATCTTGCGAAGTGCCGGGATGGTGGTCTGGATGACGTACTATGGTCGCGCTCACCAGGGTGCAATTCGTGGTGTCGCGATGGCGGTTATGATACTGGGCGCTGCCGTGGGACCGTTGCCGCTGGCACTGTCCGCGGACTGGCTCGGTTCGTACGATCCGGCGTTGATCGTGTTCTTGATTGCTCCGATTGCCGCATCCGCACTTGTACTCACAGCAGGTCCGCCGCGGTTGGCGCGTGAACTCGGAACAGAAGAATCGCATTAGGCCCCGACCTGCTGTTGCTCTGTCAACAGTAATCGACCACGGCCATAGGCCGTGGCTTTGGCTTGCCCCGCAAAGCGGGGCGTAAGTTGAATACGAATTCCGAG
>JASLPZ010000130.1:0-17790 GCA_030744725.1 Pirellulaceae bacterium | reverse complement strand
TGACCGTCGCCGTACACGACGTACTTGTAGCTGGTTAGCTCCGTCAGCCCGCACGGCCCTCGGGCGTGGAATTTGTCGGTGCTGATGCCGATCTCCGCGCCCAGGCCAAACTCGCCGCCGTCGTTAAATCGCGTGCTGGCGTTGACCATCACGGCGGCACTGTCGACTTCCGTTGCGAACTGCCTGGCTGTCGCCTCGTCCGCGGCGATGATCGCGTCAGTATGGTGTGAACCGTAGTGATTGACATGCCGTATCGCTTCGTCCACCGACGCGACCACTTTCACTGAGATAATCGGTGCCAAGTATTCATCAAAATAATCCTTGTCCGTTGCTTCCTGCGCCCCGTCGATCATGTCGCACGTAGCGCGATCCCCGCGAATCTCGACGCCTTCGTCAGTCAGACGCTGGCAGACACGCGGCAACAGTTCCGTGGCCACGTCCGCATGAATCAGTAGTGATTCACAGGCATTGCAGACGCCGAGTCGCTGGCATTTGGAGTTCAAAGTGACACGCACGGCGATATCGGGATCAGCAGACGCATCGATGTAAACGTGGCAGTTGCCATAAAAGTGTTTGAGCACTGGCATCGTCGCTTCTTCGGTAACGCGCCGAATCAGCGCTTCGCCACCGCGTGGAATGGCCAGATCAATGCTGTCGGACTGACTCAGAAAATGTCCTACCGCGCTGCGATCGGAGACACGGACCAGCTGAACGGCATCTGCGGGCAAGTCTTTTTCGACGGCGACCGCCGCCAGGATATCGACGATCGCGCGGCTCGAATGCGCTGCCTCTTTACCGCCCCGCAAGATCACCGCATTGCCGCTCTTCAAACAGATTGCCGCCGCATCCGCCGTTACGTTGGGCCGTGATTCGTAGATAAAAAACACGACCCCCAAAGGGACACGCACCTTAGCGATTTCCAGGCCGTTGGGACGGACGGTCTTGTCGATGATCTCACCAATCGGATCGGGCAGCGCGGCGACCTCTTCGAGCCCCGAAGCAATGCTCTCGATGCGTTCAGCACTGAGTCGTAATCGGTCGGTTTGGGCTTCTGTCAGGCCATAACCGGGAGCCGCATCAAGGTCCGCTTGATTTGCTTCCAACAGGGCGGCCTGCGACAAACGAAGACGGCAAGCCGATTCAACTAACCACGCATTCTTCGCGTCGCTGCCGGAGAGAGCCATCGCCGTGGCGGCCCGTTTGGCTCGTCGACCCGTCTCGACACAGTATTCTTCGAGGCTTTGGTTTTCGGCAATCGACATCAGCTTCGCACTCAATAAAGAAGGAATCACTTCAACGACGAAGTATCAAGCATATCCCAAAACAGGTCAATGTCGCCCGGTCCAGAAACGGAAATCGACTTGGAGGCGTAAATCATTGCGTTAGAGTGACTTACGAAACACGTGCCAGCTGATCTTGGTCCCGAGCCACGGTTCGTCTCTGCTGTCGAAGTTGTGAGACCTTTCGAGCCGACCAAAACTGCCGGAATTCTGACGAGTCGTTCTTCAAAAGACCGGCTCGTCGGCCCCCGGCGACTACGGCAGCCCACCTGCCGCCAAGAACAAAATCAACGCCTCTCGCACGGGCGTAACATCGTGAACTCTCAGAACCTGGACGCCTTGACTGGCCATCGCTAAAGCGACACCCGTCGAACCCGCCGTGCGGTCGGAGTTCTTGTCGCCCAACACGTTACCAATAAAGCCCTTACGAGAATGGCCAACCAACAGTGGGTGCCCCAAACCGTGAAGGCGATGGCAGTTTGCCAGCAACGTTAAGTTGTGTTCGTGGGACTTTCCGAAACCAATTCCGGGATCCAGACAGATCCGTTCCGGATCAATTCCGGCCGAGATCAACGCATCGCGTCGGTCACGCAGATAGCCGTCAATCTCCACCACAACATCGGTATACGAAGGATTATCCTGCATTACCTGAGGAGTCCCCTGCATGTGCATCACGCAAACGCCGGATTTCGTGTCGATGGCCACGGGCAGCATGGCAGGATCGCGCTGCAGCCCGGTTACGTCGTTAATGATCTCGGCCCCCGCCGCCACGGCCTCCCGCGCCACGCGAGCTTTCGAGGTGTCGACGGAGACCGCGACTTGAGTTTGCTCGCAAAGCGACTCGATGACTGGGAGCACACGCCGTAATTCGTCGTCTTCACTCACTGGCATCGAGTACGGTCTGGTGCTCTCCCCACCAATGTCCAGGATATTTGCCCCCTGCTCAACCAACTGCAGCCCATGTTCGACGGCAGCATGGTGTGACAAGAACTTTCCGCCATCGGAAAAGCTGTCAGGCGTAACGTTGATGATCCCCATGAGAAGGGGCATTTCTGAAAACGAGAGGCTGCGCGACGCGAGCTTCCATGTCGCTGCCCGGCTGGCAGGATTCTGGTCCATGCGTGCTAGCTTATCACGGTCGCAATTCGTCATCCATCAGACTTCCGCAGAGTTGTCCCATTTCGTACACCGAGGGATAATGCCAACCCATAAGAGGGGATTCAGGTGATTTGCTTTTGATGTCTTTAAGTGCCTACGTCCATGCATGTTACGCGATGCGATGGGGTCGCCTTTTGGGGTCATTGGTTTATCCTCTTCCGTTGTTCGCGTAAGATGGTCTTATCCCACGGGTTCGCCCTGGCCGCCTTCAACGCGGTCTCGGGCTGAGCCACGATCTTATTAGCCGATCTGGCAGCGGTCTCAATTGTGGTCTCGGACGGATTTTAGCGCACGCGGAATCGTCCGTGCGTGTCGGAAGCAGGCGCGATTTTAAACAGGGGGGAAACCATGTCTACAATCGAAAACAACGGCCCTGTGGCTGAGACACTCCCGATTGTCAGAAGACGGAGAAAACGCGGCGTCAGCTACATTCGCTCGGTTTCTCAGATCGCGGGGATCCCCGCTGACCAGCGAGCGCTTCTGGAAAAAGTGTCGCAGCAGTATGTCTTTCGCGCGAATGACTACTACCTGGGTCTGATTGACTGGAAGGACCCGCTCGATCCGATCAAGCAGTTGATTATTCCGCGACAGGAAGAGCTTAGCGAGTGGGGACAGCTGGACGCGAGCAACGAGGAGTCTGTGACGGTCGCGCGGGGTGTTCAGCACAAATACACTGATACGGTTTTACTGTTGTGTAATGAAGTTTGCGGTGCGTATTGCCGTTATTGTTTCCGCAAGCGGCTTTTCATGGACGAGAACGATGAAGTCACGAACGATGTGTCGTTGGGAATCCAGTACATCAGTCGGCATCCGGAGGTGACGAATGTCCTGCTAACGGGTGGCGACCCGCTTTTGATGAGCGTTCGCCGCCTGTCCGATATCTTCGACCAGTTACGCGACATCCCGCATGTGAAGATCATTCGGATCGGCTCGAAAATGCCCGCGTTTGATCCCTGGCGCATACTTGAAGACCCTGAATTGCAATCGGCCTTTCGGACTTATTCGACGGCCGAGAAACGAATCTACCTGATGGCACACTTCGACCATCCCAGGGAACTTACCGAAGAGGCGGTCGACGGAATCGCTTGCTGTCTGGAAAATGGCGTCATTTGTGCCAACCAATGTCCGCTGATCAAAGGCGTTAATGACGACGCAGATGTGCTGGCGGAGATGTACAGCAAGTTGTCGTTCATTGGCTGCCCGCCTTACTACCTGTTTCAAGGCCGACCGACTGCGGGCAACGAGCCGTATGAAGTTCCCTTGGTACGAGGGTGGACGATCTTCCAAAAGGCAATCCGTCAGGGATCAGGCCTGGCACGCCGCGCGCGGTTCTGCCTGTCCCATGAAACGGGCAAGGTCGAGGTCCTGGCGATCGACGATCGACGGATCTATCTTCGCTATCACCAGGCAAAGGACCCGGCCAACCTGGGCCGTTTCATGGTGTACCGGCGCGACGACGAGGCGTATTGGCTGGACCAGCTGAAGCCAGACGAATGATGAAGGATCTCTCAATAAGATCGAGATTTTTCGCTGCGCCATCGATGACATCGTTCCGGCAATTTTCCAAGCGGAGTGGACATTTACCAAGGAATTTCCATCTGTTCAACAATCTGTCTGGCCAGTTCCTGGACGGATTCCTGGTGGGCCGTGGCGACGGATTGCCCTGCTTCGGGAATCAGGTCAGAAGTCTGAGCGACAGAGAACGCGACTGGCGAATAGGCGAACGACACGTTGCGTAGGATCAAGCCGCCCTGGCGGTCGTACCAATTCACTTCGACCTCCATGCCGGTGGCGATATTCCGCGGTTCATCGAACGCGTTTTCTGCCAGCACACGTTTGTTTTCCACAACAATTCTGCCGCGCAAGACGCTGTCGGCATTCGGCGTGGCGACAACTTTGTACGGCGTCTTGAGCTCGATCTCCTTGACGACCGCCTCCGTCAGACGCTCGCCGAGATTCGGACGAAAGCTCTCGGACTCGAATACGGGCACATAAATCGTGCGGAGTTCAGGCCTGTACAGCGACTGCTGTCCCACATGAAGGCCGGCGCACCCTGGCCAGACAAGCATCCATGCCGAGGCAGCAAGCACAATCAGTCGATGATCAAGCGGGCGGCCCATGGTGATCTCTTGGCGTCGAATCGAGTTAGGAGGAGACCGCGGTCGCGTATGAAGCCGCGGTTCGTGCACGGCGCCGCAGGAGTTTTCCGTCGGCGTGTGATCTCAGTTGCTTTCCAGGAGCGGTTTCACTGTGTCCGCCTCGGGAAACAGGTTGACAAGCAAACTCAGCCGCTGTTTCGGTGTGTCTGGCTCGCGCTCAATCTGTTGCAGGCGTTGCCGAGCTTGACTGGCAAATGGCGTTTCGCCGTAGTCTGCCAACAATGACTCGTAGTACAGCCGCGCCGCACCGTATTCAGACCGTCGATCGAAACGCTTGGCGCGATCCCACCTTCGTTCGGCTAGTCGATAACGGATCTCTGCACCCGCCTTCGTGAGATATTCGGCTTCTTCCTGGGCCTGGGCGGGGAACTGCTTGTACAGCTGTTTCAACAAGATGTTTGCTTCGTTCAATGCATTAGCCGAATAGTCCGACCCCTGGTAGTTCATGAGTTTCGATTTCAGGCCCAGTAGATGCGCGCTGAACTGAAAGTCGCTACTGGGAAATGTCTTTCGCAGGTCTGAAAAGTAGTCGTCCGCCTTCAGGAAACTACTCGCTGCAAAATGGGCATTCCCCAGGGCCAGCGTCGCGTCATCAGCCAGCTTTCCCGTTGGATCATCGAGTCGAATGCGGTCGTAGATTCTCATGGCGTGACCGAATGCGTCCCGCGTTGGCCGATCGGGATTCAACAGATTCCATTCATAGAAGGCCTGTGGATCGGTTCGATGTATTTCCAACCAGTAATCGGCAATCTTAAATCGGCGCGGCTGCACTCGATCCAAGTGTCGAGAATGCGTGTACTTTTCTAGCAGCTCTTCGTACGCCAGTTCGGCGGCCCAATAGCGATCAGCAAAGAAACTGCATTCGCCTGCCATGAACAGTGCATCTTGCTCTAGTGTCGAGTCTGGCCAGAGTTTGGCGGCCGAAGCATACTTTTCCGCCGCCAACGTGAACTGTTCGCGGCTTTCTTTGAGAAGATTCTGTTCTCTTAGCGCGACGGCATGATTGTAGACGGCTTCCGCTTCCTCAATAGCCTGACGCGCCTCGTTGGAATCCGGACCGAAACCAGCTAAATCGCGAACCGTGTCGGACACGTTGTTTGGGGCAAACGATGCGATTGTCAGCGGCCCGGGAGAGTCAGATTCGGACTCGTACGAAGCGGACGAGAACGGATGATTGGCATCCTCCTGCATTTGCTGACGCGTTTGCTCGTACGAAGCCAAGGCTTCATCACGTCGTCCGAATGTCGAACATCCGCACGTCGTTGTGATTGAAAAGAGGACGCACAGGCACACAGCCCAGCGGTGAAATTCGTTCATCCGCAACACCAAGGTTTTGGTATGGTTTGACGAAAGATCCATGCGAATCGCATTAACGAGAAAGGACAACGCCTCACACGTGAGAAAAGACTGGCACGCAAGACGTCCGCCGAACCATCCGCCCGTTTCAGGAGACGAAGAACTCGGCGTGGCGGAACACTATTCGACGAGTGGCCTGGGAGTCAAGGGCAGACTCGCGACCCCGTTTTTACGCTCACTGAATCGCGAGGATCCCGGGAGTCTTGGCTCACTTCCGAAGTCCCACGACTTCGGCAACTGCGATTTACCGCGTTTTGCCGGATCTGCTTGCATCCGATGAGTCAGAAAATGTAAACCGCATCAATGGCAAGCGTCAGCTGGCTGTCAGAAGTAAAGTCAACATACGGTGCTAGCGACGTGCCCTCGGACCAGTCCCAACGTATTTCCGGGCGAACTGTGAGATTGGCGTTCGGAGTCCAGTTGGTGCCCAGCGTCACGTCGTAGTAGTGTCCCGCGAAACCTGCGGCAGGTAATCCTAGCCCACCATTGCGGGCTACCATGCTGGAAAGACGCGTGCCGTCATCGTCGCGAAACCACTCGAAACGCGCCCCGATCTTCCAAACATCGCTGATGGCGTAAAACAAGTACTGGCTGAGGCCATACCACTGGGCATCGACGTTGGGGCCCAACGAGTCCCGTTGATAGCCAAGATCATGCTGTAGAACGTAGGCGAGTCGGTCGCTGATGGCCGTTTGCCAGACGATGCTGTACATCGTTCTCTGGCCATTGATGGCGAAGCCGTCCTCCTTGCCAGAGATCACCGCCAATCCCAACGACGATCGCCTGTTAGCGAAGGTAATTCCGCCCAGGAGCGTCGCGTCGTCGGTCACTCCGTCGGTCTTGTCCCATCCATTGACGACACCACCCTGGATGGACATGTGCTGGCCAGTCCAGACAAGCAACCCGCCGGTATGCGTCAATGGCTCACCGTACTGCAATGCGTGGGTGTGGGAGTAGAAGAAGTTGCTCGTCGGTGCCACGCCTTCATAACCAACGATTGTGTAAAAGTGTCCCAGTCGCAGGTTGAACTGGTCGTGGGAGAGTTCGACGAAAGCTTGAGGGATCGCCAGACCGTACAGATCTGGGTTTTGGTTGCCCGTCGTCAGTCCGTTCAACGCGTTGTCGCCGTCGGGTTGTGTCTCCCAGCCGGCCGACTGCGCGAAAACGTAGTCCGTGCCAAATAACAGGTCGATTTGGCTGCCCCAATCAAAACGCCCACACGGCGTGCGCGAGGATCGCTGCACAGTCAGGTAGAGCTGATTCAACTGAAAGCCGGTTCGATCGTTGAACGTCAGCGGCCCGTTGAAGCGACTTACCGGATTGTCGGCGTTTGCAGTCGCACCAACATCGAAGGACCCCCTGACCGACCAGCCGTTGCTGCCCCTGTGCAGCAGCCGCCAGGGTGGCAGGCTTGTCGCGTCTCCAGACCCCCATCCGGTACTATCGATGAGATCGGTCGCGAGCTTCACGTCAGACCGATACCAGCCCGCAAAGGCATTGAATCCGGGCAGACCGATCGGCGTAGTAAGCGGTAGCCGCGCAAGTTGAGGAACCGTCTCGTGGGATTCAAGTCGGAATGGGGCGACGGTCGCGAGCCGCCCGGCATTCTGTCCGTTGGCCAGGTTGCAGCACGCACCACACAGGGCCATGCCTAACACCATATGCCTGATCGGTTTCATACAAACGGACTCACGTACCTTGCAAGCAAATTGCCCCAGCGGCACACTTAGGGGATCCCACGGTGTTCTCAATGCTAGCGGCGACAGACTTTGGGAATGGCGGACCCAGAACGAACGTCAACGGTCCAGTGGATGGCCAGCATCCAAGTGGAGCTAGCGAATGACTTTCCCAAAAATGCGAGCGCACCTTCCTTGGATTATCGACCGATAAAGGTGGAACGGTCGCTTGAACGATCGATGAAAACCCCAGATTCTGCGGTCGAGTGGTGCCGACAGGTGAAGGTTTTCCGGTTAGCGAAACCAGGCATCGCGGCCACAGATGCACTGGATTCTTCGGGGCGTCGATCGATCTACCACCAGCCCTGCCAAGAGGCGATTCTGGATTCCTGCGCTGGCCGTTAGGCCTGCGTTTCGACGAGCAAGCGTTCAATGCGGCGGCGGGTTGCGGCGAGGACCGTAATCCTGGCACCATCCGCTAGCATTGTCTCTCCGGCTTTGGGAATTCGGCCCAATTCGTGAATCACGAACCCCGCGATCGTGTCGTATTCATCGGGTTCGGGTAAATCGAGCCCCATTCGTTCGTTGAGGTCATCAACATGGGCAATTCCCAACACTTCCGCCGATGTGTCATCTACGATCCGGATCACTTCTTCTTCGTCCTTATCCGATTCGTCAACGATCTCGCCGACAATCTCTTCCAAGACGTCTTCGATTGTCACGACGCCAGCGATCGACTGGTACTCGTCGACAACCACGGCGAGATGATTTCGCGTCTGCAGGAAGTCCTGGAGCAGTTCATTGAGCGGTCTGGTGGTCGGAACAAACCAGGGCTGACGCAACAACTCACGCAGGGATTTTCGCCGGTTTTCCTCCAACGCCAATTCCGCCAGCAGGTCCTTCACGTAAAGCACGCCAATGATCTGGTCGACGGGTCCCTCGAAGACGGGAAACCGCGTTCGACCAGCCTCCACAACGTATTGCAGGACTTGATCCCAATTCGCGGTCACATCCAGGGCGTCCATGTTACTGCGCGGCGTCATGATGTCGGAGACGTCGGTGTCTGCCAACTCGATCACGCCTTCGATCATCTCTCTGGCGTCCTGCTCAAGCACACCATCGTATTGTCCTTCCGTTACCAGGGATCGGATGTCGTCTTCGAATGCCTCCTCTTCGTCTTCGTCACTCTCGGGGCGATCGGCAAGGCGACGCACCAACGCATCGATCATCTCCGCACCTAAGTTCAGCGGCCTCATCAACCGTGACATCCACCACAACGGTCGCCACAGATGAAAAAGAAAGGCCGGCGCCCATAGCTCGGCAACTGCCGTGGGAATCCAAATTGCCAACGCCAGAACCACAACTGACAGAACAGCGACGCCTGCCACGAAGACTAGCGGTGTCATCGCGGTCAGGCTGCTTAGTCGATGAAAGAACCAGGCCGCACTGGCCGCGATCGCAATCACAATCGCCACAAATTGCAGACTCTCCAAACCCAGTCGCGTTTGCTCGTAGTTGTCCAGGATTTGCCCGAAACGATCCAGCCGATCCCGGCGGCGGCAGTAGGATTGCAACTCGCTACGCGAGAATTCGTGGAGGACTTTAGCCGCATTTGCCGTCAATGCGGCCAGCATCGCCGCCACTATCGCAATTGCCAACAATGTCGCAGTGGACAATTTCACCCTTCTTTTTGGTTATTGGGGATCTCTCGGTCGTCCACGGCCAGCCGCGATTCTCCATCTGGATCAGCACGTTCAGGATCCAGCCCCAGTTCCTTTAAGTACTGCATTTCCTTGCGACGCATGTGGCCGCGTTCTGCGTCGCAATGGTCATCGTAACCAGTTAAATGCAGCGTTCCGTGGATCACGTAGAGTAGCAACTCGTTGCCAGCAGACCAGGCAAATTCTTCTGCACGCAAAATCGCGGTATCCGCGCTGACAATGATCTCGCCATCCAATTGCCCGTCGCTTTCTTCCAACAGGAAACTCAACACGTCAGTGTTGTAATCGTGATTCAGGTAACGCCGATTTAGTTCACGCATCGTGGGATCGTCAACCACTGCGACACTTATTGTGGCGGACGTGACGGACTCTCCGGCCAGAACGACCGAAACCGCCCGACGCGTCAGTGCGGTGTCCACTGGCAAGGCCGACTGTTCGTTGCACACTTCTACGCTAATCACTCGCTGAAACAGAAGAGAAGGAGGGTGTAGAGAGTCTTCTTGCCTACGCTGGCTGCTGCTGACTCGGATACTTGACTCGACCATGATAGACGGCTGTCAGCGATTTTACCAAGCTCTCTTCAATCGTATGCAATTCTCGCAGTGTCAGGCCACACTCGTCAAACTGGTTGTCGAGCAGGCGTTTCATGACCAGGTCTCGTACCACATGGTCAATTCGCGATGGAGCCGGGTCGACCAATGTCCGGCAGATGCTTTCGGAGGCATCAGCGAGCATCAACACGCCGGTCTCTTTTGTCTTCGGTGTGGGGCCGGGATAGCGAAAACTGCTTTCATCCACTTCACTCGTATCGGGATTCTCTTCGCGTTGTTTCGCTGCGGCGCGATAAAAATACTCGACCAATGTCGTGCCATGATGCTGTTCGATGAAATCAACAATCGAACGCGGTAGATGGTGCTGGCGTGCCAAGTCGGCACCGTCCTTCACATGCGCGATGATCACCAGCGTACTCATTGCCGGCACGAGCGAGTCGTGGCGATTGTCTTGGCCTCCCTGATTTTCGACAAAGTAGCCAGGTTTGAGCATCTTGCCGATGTCGTGAAAATACGCCCCTACACGAACCAGTAGCCCGTTGGCACCGATCGCATCCGCGGCCGCCTCGGCGATCGTGGCGACCGTGATCGAATGGTTGTACGTTCCCGGCGCGCGGCGGACAAGTTCCTGCAACAAAGGGTGCGCCGCATCGCCAAGTTCCAGCAGGCTGAGATCCGTTTGAACGTCAAACAGTCGCTCGATGAACGGCAGCAAGCCGGTCATGAGAATTCCGGCCAGAAAGGTACAAAACCCAAACCACGCCGCGCCCAGAGCCAAGCGAAGAAGGAAGGAATCTTGGATCCACACTTCCGAATCGAACGGCGCATTGGTCACTCCAGACCACCCGTACGATTGGCCCGTCAATGTTCCGACGCCGAGGGCGGTGAAAGCGACGACACCAGCAGCTCCCAGGCCGACATAGATCAGCTTGGTGCGACTTCGGATCCGCCCCAAAAATAAGATCGAAGCGGACATTGCCGCCACCAGAATCACAAACTCAGCCAAGCCCTGTCCCAACGAAAGCGTCACGACCAATGCGATCACCACCGCCAGGAGCAAGGCGAGTTCACGACCGTAGGCGATCGTTACAGTAATGCCAAACAGCACCAAGGGGACCAATTCTGATCTCCATTGATCGCTTGACGTCAACACGCACAATGTGACGGTGAAAGTGACTAAAGCGAGCATCGTGGCCAGACGGCGTAATTCCATGGCCAAGGGGCGATGATGATAAAAAATGTAAGTTCCGCATAACATGTACAAGGCAGCGAACATCCCCAGATCTGCGATGGAGTGACGCACCATCTGGGTAAAGTTCATATTCTTGACCAGGCTACGATGCTCGAGTCGCAGCAGATCGATGTGCTCTTTGGTCAGCGGCTGACCGCCCACAATGAGCACGTCGCCGGGGTGATAGTCAATCGTGGCATCTTCGATCCAACTCGCCGCCTCCTCGCGGGAGATGTTCGTTGCTTCGTTATCGATGGCGAGCGTTGTAGGCAGTTTCTTGTTTGTCAACCATGTGAAAATCAAATGCGAGGTAGTTTCCAAGTGTTTTTCGGCAATCCCTACGATCTTCAGTTCGCGCTGCAGGTCAGCCTCGAGCTTCGCCATAACCTCGTTGAAACGAACGTCCCGAACTTCCACACGACGAATTGACGCGGGATCGCCCACGTCCAGAATCTGGATCGCGGTCTGGCTGCCTTCATTCAAGTCATGCTGCAAATTCGCCAGCAAGCCGTCACGCTCGAATTCCGCAAATGCACCTTGCACCGCACGTTCAAATCGCGCCAACTCCGCGTCATCTGCCAAGGCCTCGCGAAATTCAGTAAACAGTAGCTCTTCATTCTCTTCGTTGGCAACCTTTTCGACTTTCGAGAATTCGGGCCATACCTTGGGCGAGTCCTTTTGCAATTGGGCGAACGATTCGGCGTTGATGATCTGAAAGACGCTGTCCTTAAGGGCAGTGCGGAATTCGATCAGCGGTTGACGATCGTGCACGTAGACGCTCAGGGCGTGGCTGCGAGCTGTCTGCTTGCGGTTTGTGGTCTCGACAGGATCATACTTGTTGAACGTCTCGCGAGCGGTGATGTCGCGGGGTGGCGTGTAACCAGCGCGAAACGGGAATCGTGGAGCCCAGGCCGAGGTTGACGCCCACATGACGATTGCCGCCAGCAAGCAACATGCCAGCCGAATGAGCACATCGCCACGCCGCAGCGCACCCAATGATCGAGCCAACTGGCCGGGGGGAAGACGCAGACCTGCCACCAGATCGGAACGCGTACGAGGTTGATTGCCGTTTGACATCATTCGATTATCTAACGCCGCGACTTTTTGGAACTGCCCCGCGGCGACTCTTCATATGCGTTCACGATGTCCTGCACCAACCGGTGTCGAACAATGTCCGCTCTGGATAATTGAATCTGCGCGATCCCTCGGACAGCGCGCAACCGTGACAACGCGTCGATTAACCCACTGCGAGCGTGTGGAGGGAGATCGACCTGGGTCGGGTCTCCGGCGATCACGATTCGCGATCCTTCGCCCATCCGCGTCAAAAACATCTTCATCTGCGCAATGGTTGTATTTTGAGCTTCGTCCAAAATGATGAATGCCGAGTTCAGTGTTCTGCCTCGCATATATGCAAGCGGAACCACTTCTATCACGTCCTGTTCCATGAATCGTTGGATTTGATCATAGTCGATCATTTCGTGCAATGCGTCGAGCAATGGGCGCAGGTACGGGTTGATCTTGGCTCGCAGGTCGCCAGGTAGGAATCCCAGGCTTTCGCCGGCTTCCACCGCCGGACGCACCAACACGATCTTGTGGATTTCCTGATTCTTCAACGCCTCCACTGCCAGGGCGACGGCCAGGTACGTCTTGCCAGTGCCTGCCGGGCCAGCCGAGAAAACCACGTCGTGCTTGCGAATGGCCTCGATGTAACGCGCCTGTCCGGCGGTGCGTGGCTTGATTGTCTGGGTTACTTCGATGACGTCGATCGTGGGCTGCGTCTCGCGGTCGTCGTGGCCAACCACGCTGGCGATGACGCGCGCTACATCATCTTCGCCCAGCGTGCCGCGCCGTTCCGCAATCGCTTTAAGCAGTTCCAGCACCTCCGTGGCCAGTGCGACGGCCGACTCGTCGCCCATCACGCGCACCTCGCCATCGCGGTGGGCAATGGAAACGCCAAGCGCCTCACGGACCGTTCTTAGATGCTGGTCGCATGCTCCGAACAGCGACAGAACTAACTCGGGTTCAACCAGCGATAATGTGGCTTCAGTCATTCATTTGCGGCCCGCACCGGGGACGGCCGCGTGAAACACGATATACACTCTAAACAACTATAGCCAATCTTTGACTCCAGGAATCGGGGAGGGTTCCCCGTATTTCGTAAGTGACTATTGTCAAATAGGTTGCAATCTGAAGAAAATCACCGCGAAGGGGGTTATGTGGACCGACGCGGCTCGTTCCAGCGGTATCGACCTTCCCTGTGGGTGGCCAGCTGTGGCTGCCAGCGACTCAGAGCTGCGGTCACGATCGAGCTTGACGGGAGAATGCCCGACAAGTACCTTCCTGCCGCTTTCTGCTTGTCAATGCGCCGTTCCAGGCAAAGAAATACCAAATTCTGCCGTGTCGACGTCACCTGTCGGTCTCGGAATTCATGTTCGACGGAGTTCTCTCGCATGCCTCGCTGCCTGCAAACCCAGCCCGTTGTTTTCTTGTTAATTGCCTGCCTGACAGCCCCTGGTTGCAGTTCACCGCTGTTCCGTGGGCAAAGCCCTGATCCAAGCGTTGCGCATGAACCAGCGGACTCAGGCGAGCCGGGTGATGCTGATATGAGAGTGCGTCTCGTCGGTGATCTGGCATCTCCCTACGGCACTGCGGGACAGCGTATCGAAGCAGTCGCTCTGGTGACGCAACTGCCGGGAACCGGAAGCGACCCACCTCCCTCGCCGCTCCGCGAACAGCTGATCAAGGCAATGCAAACACACGACGTCAAGAGGTCAACGGATACGCTGGCATCCACAAAGACCGCCATGGTTCTGGTTCGTGGCGTTATCCCGCCGGGCGCACAGAAGGGAGACACCTTTGATGTCGAGGTGTATAACCCGCCGCGTTCTAAGACTGACAGTCTCCGCGGCGGTTTTCTGATGCAGTGTCGCCTGCGCGAGCACAAGGTGTTGGATAACTCGCTTCGAGAAGGGCACGTCGCGGCGTTGGCCAAAGGTGAGATCATTGTCGATGCGTTCTTTGAAGGCTCGGACAATCCCGGTAACGAAACTCGTGGTCGTGCACTAGGTGCGGGGATTGTACAACGTTCGCGGCCTTTGGGGTTGTATATCGTCGACGACTACGCGTCGGTGAGAACCAGTGCCGCCATCGGCGCGGCCATCAACCAGCGGTTCCATCACTTCGATCACGGTGCCAAGAAGGGCGTCGCCAATCCAACGCGAGACAACGTCGTCGAACTGATTGTGCATCCGCGGTACCGCAATAACCTCGGCCGGTACTTGACGGTCATTCGGAACATTCCGGTCGTGAAATCACCCAATGAAGTTATTGACCGAATCATGATCTTGGAGCGCATGCTGCTTGAGCCCACGACCTCGCAAACGGCGGCCTTGCAGTTGGAAGCGATCGGTGACGACGGCGTGCCGGCACTACGCAAAGGGGTGGTGTCGCCGGACCCGGAAGTGCGATTCTATGCGGCTGAATCGCTCGCTTACCTGGACGACACGGATGCCTCCGAAGCACTGTTCGAGGCCGCTCGGGATGAACGCGCGTTCCGTTGGAGAGCACTCGCCGCGCTGTCTACGCTAAATTCGTTTCAGGCAGAGGAATCGCTCGAGAAGCTCATGAATTCCTCAAGTGCCGAGACCCGTTACGGCGCCTTTCGGGCACTTCGCGAACGGAATCCCCGTGATCCGTTGGTGCGGGGTGAGCTGCTTGACAAGAAGTTCCGCTACCATGTTGTCGGTACGACGGATGAATCGATGATTCACTTTTCACGATCGCGACGCGCGGAAATTGTCGTGTTTGGGCAAGATATTCGCATTCACCCTCCAGAGTTTCTGTTTGCGGGTAAAGAGATTCTGATAAAGCGGGTGGACAACAACACGTTGCGATTGAGCCGCTTCTCGTCTGATGGAGAAGACGTGCACGTTACCAGTTCGACCAAATTGGACGATTTGATTCGAGCCATCGTCAAACTGGACGGTGGATACGCCGAAGTCTTCGCGGCCATGGACGAAGCAAAATCCCGCGGCCTGCTTGACGCCCGTCTGGAAATCGACGCTTTGCCCCATCCGAATCGACGATTCGTACGACAGGAAGACGGGACCCAGGTTGCTGAGACGGAACCGCGATTCCATGTCACAAATCCAATTCCCGACTTATTTTTGGATCGCCTGAGCAGTGACCGAAGCGCGCCCGAGGGAGATTTGGGTGACATCGACCAGCCACGGCGGACGAAGCAAGGGTTCTTTGGTAGAATGACCTCCTTGTGGACTGAGTAATGGTCCCATCCGCGGAGCCCCCGCGGTCGTCAAGTCAATCGCCTGCCGTCATTTTTCTCTGACCATGCTCAAAGCGCTGGAACTCGTCGGCTTCAAGAGCTTCGCCGATAAGACGCGCTTCGATTTCCCCGAGGGCATCACCGTGGTGGTTGGCCCCAACGGTTCGGGGAAGTCGAATATCGTCGATGCGATGAAGTGGGTGCTTGGCTCGCAAAGCGCCAAGGCCCTACGCGGTAAGGACATGTCCGACGTCATCTTCAAAGGCTCGTCGGACGGCCGCCGGATGATGAATACGGCCGAAGCGACCATCATTTTCGAGAATGCCGACGGTCGCCTTCCCTTGGATGCCCCCGAAGTTCACGTCACACGTCGTGTCTATCGCAGTGGCGAAAGCGAATACCTGATCAACCGCGAACCTTGTCGCCTGAAGGACATCAAAGATCTGTTCCGTGGGTCCGGTGTCGGGGTAGACGCTTATAGCCTGATCGAGCAGGGCAAGGTCGATCGGCTGCTGCAGGCGTCAGCACGCGATCGCCGGGCCATTTTCGAAGAAGCAGCGGGAATCAGCCGGTTCAAAGCAAAGAAACTGGAAGCCCAACGCCGTCTGGAACGCGTCGATCAGAACTTATTGCGTCTCTCCGATATCGTCGAGGAAGTGGAAAGCCGGCTCAGGAGTGTCCGGTCGCAGGCCTCCAAGGCAAAACGCTATCGTGAGTTCAGTGCCCGGCTCCAGGAATTGCGGACACAAGTTGGGATGACGGACTGGCGCCGCTTGACTGATAAATTGGCTGTTATCGAAGAGGATCTGGCAAGTCTCGTCAGCCAATCGGGTACGCTGGTCAGTCAAATCGAAGCGGCGGAATCGCGAGCACTCGAGTTGGAAACACGGATCGAAGCTGCCACGGATACCGTCCGCCAGTGTGAACGTCAGATTGCGGACAACCACGAAGGAATCGCGCTACTGACGTCATCCGCTGAACAGGCACGCACACGGTCAGGTGATTTCGCTGAAGCGGCGCAGCGACATCGCACACAACTCGCCATAACGACAGGCCGAGCCAGCAGCTTGTCGCTTAGGTACCGTGAAACCATCGATCAGCTCAGGGAAGCCGAGACCGTTTGCCGGACCCTGCACCGTCAGCTCAACGACTACCAGCAGGCCGAAGCCAAACATCGTGAACAACTTGCTTCCTTGCGCGTGGACAACCAGGAACGCTGTGATTGCCACCAGCAAGACTCGGGCGAATTGGCCGGGTTGCGAAAGCAGATCAGCCGTCAGGAATCCGAACTGGCGGCACTGAATTCAACCGAAAGGCGATGTGCCAGCCAGTTGGAGGAACTGGAGAAACTGATTGCGAAGGCCGTGGCCGAACTGCACCAATTCGAACAAGCGCAAGCTGAATTGGCGGCAACCCAGGTGGCCACGCGTAAGCGGCTCGATGCCGCGCAGCTCAATCTGGATCAATCCGAACAGAGCGCGACCGAAACCCACGACAATCTGGTCCGGCAACGCGAGCGACTCATTGGTGTGCAGGAGCGGGCGAAAGTTCTGGAAGAGTTGGAAAGTAGTCAAGAAGGGCTTGCGACCGGAGTTCGTGATGTGCTGGAGCTGGCGCGTCAGGCAACGGATGGTCCTTTCGGCGACGTGACAGGGCTGGTCGCAGATCTGCTGCAAGTAGGCGTTGATTTGGCACCACTGGTCGACGTGGCACTCGGCGAAAAGGCCCAATTCGTGGTTCTCGCATCGGGCGACCTCCTCGAGGAAATCCAGTCGCTTCGCTTCCGGCCCGTTGGTCGTGTTGGATTCGTCTGCCTGCACAACGATGGCCCGCCGTTGGGAATCGAGATCGAACTTGACGGTCGTCCGGGAGTGGTAGGACGAATGGATCGCCTCGTGACGTACCCGCCGACCATGGAACCGCTCATTCAACGTATGCTTGGCGACACTTGGCTTATCGAATCGATGCCCGTGGCATTGGCGCTGAGGAAGACCTATCCCGCACTACGTTTCGTCACGACTTCGGGTGACCTTGTCGACTACGAGGGATCCGTCACGGTCGGACCCCGGCAGGCAACTTCTGGTTTGATTTCTCGGCGCAGCCAACTTCACGCACTGCGATTGGAGGAGGCGGCGCTGGGCGAGCAGACTAGCACACTCGAAGCGATCGAAGTCAGATTGCACGAGACGATCAGTAAACAGAGTTCTGCCGTGTCTGAATTGAATGACGAATTCAAACAGGCCAGTGACATTAGATATGATTTCGCAAAGGCAAAACATTTCATTATCCTACCTTGAACAACTTTTTGCTAAATTACGTAAAGCTTCGTTGGTTAAAAGTGTGCGTGGCCCGGGTGGTGGCTATCTATTAAATCAA
>JASLPZ010000012.1:19700-40459 GCA_030744725.1 Pirellulaceae bacterium | reverse complement strand
CAAATACGTGATCGGGCAACGCGGCGCCACCGGAGCAGAAGAACCTGACCTTGCCTCCAAACAGGTTTCTTAACGCGTCCGGTTCATCAGCCCTTCCCATGTCAATCAAAACGCGTCGAACCTTGTCGAAGAAATATGGAACGCCGTTCAACGTCGTGGGATGCAGTGCCTGGCAATCTGCGATCACGGATTCGCGCGACTGTGCCAGTGCCAACTGCGAACCGAGTGCGATCCATGTGTAGAGGTCACAAGTTCGCGCGAACACGTGACTGAGTGGCAGGAAATTGACACGGAGGTCTTCAGTCGTCTGTTCGATCGCGGCCAGGGTCGCCAAAGCGTTGCTCGTCAAGTTGCGCTGCGTCAAGATCACGCCCTTTGGTTCACCAGTGGTTCCGGAAGTGTAGAGCAACGTGGCGATCGACTCCGGCGTGACATGCGTGCGCGCTGCTCGTACAACTGCCTCGGTCGAACCCTGTTGCTCGTCGAGCAGTCGAGTGAACGGCTCGACACCGCCCGTGTCTGGGCTGTGGTCGAAACAGAACAGTCGCAGGTCCGGTGGCAAGTCGTCGCCACCTATGAGGATCTTCTCGACTTGCTCGACTGTCGAGGCCAGCGCGACACGAGCATCGCAATCCCGAATCTGCTCGAGCACCTGAGCGGCCGCCAGCGGGGCGTGAATCGGAACGTGAATCGCCCGAGCCAACTGAATCGCCAGATCGCACACGATCCATTCATATCGATTCTCCGACAGCTGAACGACACGCTCGCCCGGTTCGACAAACTCCGCCAATGACGTGGCGACACGGAATACGTCGCTCGCCAATTCGTTCCACGTGCGGGGCTGAAACTCGCCATCCTCGACGATCCAGATGGCGGTGATGTCGCCACTGGAAGCAACACGGTCATTGAATAGATCCACCAACGTGGTGTCCGTCGACATTGGCGTCCCTTCTGAATCAGTGGGGTGTCGCAAACGTATTCAATCGGCAGTGAACGTGAACCGCACTACGACTTCTGCTTCTTAGTGATTGTATGCACGCTACATATTGTGACGGTACAAACGAAGCAAACAACCGGTTATCCTTCTACAAACGGCTACGCGTTGTGGTCGCGGAAAGAACATGAGCCAAATAGAGGACTTTGATGGCTGCGCAAGTTCGCCATTCCACGGGGATCGACAAGCTCGACGAGAAACTCGGCGGCGGTCTGCTGCCCGGAACGTTGACAGTGATCGTTGGGGCGACAGGTATTGGCAAGACACAACTGGGGATTCAATTCGCCAACGCGGGTCTGGCGCAGGAGGGTCACCGGGGCGTGGTGTTTGACATGAGCACGCGTGGTGATTCTCAAAGCCATTCGGAATACGCTCAAAGAATCTTCGACTGGACGATGTCGGAAGTTTCCGGCGACCAGATGATCAAGTTGGATTCATTTTTCGCTGCGGAACGCAATCACGGCGACTATCTACACCTATTTGACTACAGCGGTCGGCGGGTCACCAAACGCGACCTGGATTTCGAACAATGGCAGCAATGGCAAGCTGAATTGAATGCCAAACTGCGCAGCGCGATCGCATTCTTGTATGGGAACTGCGTACATGGCGTGCGACGATTCGTCGTGGATGGCATCGAACCGACGGACCGGCCGCACGAGTCGATTCAATTCAGTTTATTCGAGTACGTCTATCATCAAGTGATTCGGAAGGATCCCGAATGGGTAGCGCGTGACCTGTTCCGTGAAGCTTATCGGCGCAACGCGGCGGACGCCGCAACCCATAACTACGACACGGCGTCCAACAGTTGCCTGCTATTGTATACATCGCACGACGCCATGCTGGACGACATGATCGTGCGACCGCTCGACGAAGGCGACGCCCTGGCCAACGCCAGCACGTTGATCTACTTGGGGAAGATCCGAGAGGGAAATCGGATCGAACGTGGGCTGTATATCGCCAAGCATCGAGGCAGCGCGTGTGACGATCAGATTGCTCGCTATCACATTGATGATGCGGGGATTCAGATCGATCGGTAACGCGGTGGGCGGAGCGCCAAGGTGGCGAGACCGGTCGCTCGTCAGTACAGGTCACTGGATCGAGTGATTTCTTCGGTCGAGATCTTCTTCTCCCAGAATCGCGGTGTTTATTGGAAAAAAGACCCGGCCTCGTTACACCTGCAAGCAAACGCCCCCCACAATTCGGGTAGCAACCTGAAAAATCGTTTCAATCCGAACCCCGCCAGGTGCCGATGACAATTGGGTAGACACGCCTTCAGAGGAGTTCAACGTGACGCGCGTTCATGAAACGGCAGTTGTATCGCCCGACGCAAGGCTAGGCGTAAATGTCTCGATTGGGGCGTTTTCGGTGATCGAAGCGGGCACCACCTTGGACGATGATTGCCAGATTGCGTCACATGTCGTGATCAAATCCGGCACGTCGCTCGGCGTCAATTGCGAGGTTGCCGAGGGTGCGGTCCTGGGCGGACGTCCGCAACACTTGCAAGCCGGCAACGAAGTCGGCCGAGTGGACATTGGCGACCACAACGTGATTCGCGAATACGTGACAATCCACCGCGCCCTCGAGCCGGCGAGTGTGACACAAATTGGTCAACACAATCTGCTAATGGCCAATTCACACGTGGGCCATGACTGTGATTTGGGGGACCACATTATCGTGGCCAATAACGTCATGATTGCCGGACACGTCGTGGTCGACGATTGTGTGTATATCGCGGGGGCTGCTGGGATTCACCAGTTCTGTCGGATCGGTCAGTACGCCATGGTTGGCGGCCAAGCGCACGTTTCGCAAGATGTGCCACCCTTTGTCATGCTGGACGGAATCACCACGAAGATCGTCGGGTTGAATCAGGTCGGTTTGCGGCGGAGCGGATTCTCGCCGGCGGACTTGTCTGACCTCAAAGCCGCCTATCGTGTCGTCTACCGCGAGGGCCTGACGTGGAACGAGACGCTCGCAAAACTCAGCAAACAGTTTCCTGACGGGCCAGCCTCCGAGTTTTACGAATTCTTGGTCAGCAGTCAACGCGGCGTTGTGCAAGAACGCCGCACACCGCGCGCCGCGACCGTTCGCTTTCCCACGAACAGAATTCAACGAGCCGTCGATCTAGAAACACGAAAGGCTGGCTGAGAAATCTCAGCCAGCCTTTCGCCAAACCGTCGCATGCCCTAGCAGCGTGTGCGGATGGATCAGTGCCAGGAAGGGGTCGGGAGTCTTTTTCGGGCAACAACTTACGGTCGGCAGACGCTGATGGCCGAAAAACACTCCCGACCCCCTATCATTCGACTGACGTCACCTCATTGAACGGTCTTGCACCTAGCCGTTGTTGATCGCGGCCTGAGCAGCAGCCAATCGCGCGATCGGCACGCGGAAGGGCGAACAACTGACGTAATCCAGCCCAACACGGTGGCAGAAGTCGATCGACGAAGGATCGCCCCCGTGTTCGCCACAGATGCCAACTTTCAAGCCCGCGCGTGTGCTGCGGCCTTTGGTGACCCCCATCTCGACCAACTGGCCAACACCCGTTTGGTCCAGGGCCTGGAATGGGTCAGTCGGCAGAATTTCCTTCCTCAAATAGTCTGGCAGGAAGGAATTGATGTCGTCACGACTGTAGCCAAACGTCATCTGCGTGAGATCATTGGTCCCAAAGCTGAAGAAGTCTGCGTACTCGGCGACTTCGTCTGCGGTGAGGGCGGCACGCGGGATCTCGATCATGGTGCCGATCAAGATGTCCAAGTCGCTGACGCCTTTCTCTTTCTTGACCTCGGCAATCGTCTCTTCCGTCAAGCCACGCAGTAGCTTCAATTCGGTGGCTGTGCCGACCAGTGGAATCATGATTTCCGGATGAGCATCGACACCGTCTGCCTGGCAGGCGATGGCCGCTTCGACGATCGCCCGAACCTGCATCTCCAGGATCTCCGGATACGTCACACTCAGACGGCAGCCACGATGCCCCAGCATCGGGTTGGCCTCGTGCAACTGTTCCACGCGCGAAGTGACCTCTTCCAAAGCGAGACCCATGTGTTTCGCCATTTCTTCCTGCGACTTTTTCTCGTGCGGCAGGAACTCGTGCAGCGGCGGGTCAAGCAACCGGACGGTGACGGGCAGGCCCTTCATCGCCGTGAAGATGCCGACAAAGTCGTTTCGCTGGAAGGGAAGCAGTTTGGCCACTGCCGCGCGACGAGCGGCCTCGTCTTTGGCCAAGATCATCTCGCGAACGGCCGTGATTCGATCGCCCTCGAAGAACATGTGCTCGGTTCGGCAAAGACCGATGCCTTGTGCGCCGAATTCACGGGCACGCTGCGAGTCTTCCGGTGAATCGGCATTGGTGCGGACCTGCAAAGTGCGGTATTTGTCGGCCCAATCCATTACCGTCGCGAAATCGCCGGAGAGTTCAGGCGACTGTGTGGCGACCGAACCAACCATGACTTCGCCCGTCGTGCCGTCGATCGAAACTGTGTCGGCGTGGTTAAGCATCTTGCCCGCGACGGTGATCTTGCGCCCCTTCTCGTCGATCTGGATATCACCGGCTCCTGCCACGCAACAGCGGCCCCATCCACGCGCAACAACCGCGGCGTGGCTGGTCATGCCGCCAGTGCTCGTCAAAATCCCAGCGGCGCTGTGCATACCATCGATATCTTCCGGGCTGGTCTCCTTGCGGCACAGGAGTACTTTCTCGCCAGCCGCCGTTCGCTCGACCGCTTCGTCTGCCGTAAAAGCCAGCTTGCCAACGGACGCGCCGGGCGATGCCGGCAAGCCTTTTGTGAGGACTTCGGCGGCCACCTTGGCTTCCGGATTGAAACTTGGCAACAGCAATTGAGTCAGGTCGTTGGCCGGAATTCGCATGACGCCGGTCTTCTCCTCGATCAATCCTTCCTTAACCATCTCGCAGGCGACGCGAACCGCGGCCGCACCCGTGCGTTTCCCGTTTCGCGTTTGCAGCATGAACAACTTGCCACCTTCGATTGTGAACTCGATGTCTTGCATGTCGCGATAGTGGCTTTCCAGAATCGTCTTGATTTCCAGCAACTGCTTGTGAACCTTGGCACCGATCTCCGGTAACGCCTCGGTCTTCCAAGCCGGCATTTCATCAACGGGTTGCGGCGTGCGAATGCCAGCAACCACGTCTTCGCCTTGGGCATTGACCAAGAATTCACCATAGAATTTATTTTCGCCCGTGGACGGATTGCGAGTGAACGCGACACCAGTTCCGCTGTCGTTCCCCATGTTTCCGTAGACCATCGACTGGCAGTTGACGGCAGTGCCGAGCAGACCGCGGATACCTTCGACTTCACGATAGCGAATCGCCCGGAATGTATTCCAGCTCTTGAAGACCGCTTCGACGGCCAAAGCCAGTTGTGCGTGCGGATCCTGAGGAAAGTCAGTACCCGTATGTTCGCGATACACTGCCTTGTAAGCTTGGCACAATTCGACGAGCCCTTCCGCGGGGACCTCGGTATCGAGTTCGACATCGTATTTCGTCTTGATCGTCGAGAAAGCGGCTTCGAAATGTCCGTGGTCGATCTCCATCACCACACCGCCAAACATGTTGATCAAGCGGCGATAAGCGTCGTAGGCGAAGCGTTGGTTGTCAGTTGCCTTGGCTAACCCTTCGACTGCCACATCGGTCAGCCCCAAGTTCAAGATCGTGTCCATCATGCCCGGCATGGAAACGGCCGCACCGCTCCGCACCGAAACCAACAATGGGTTTGCGTCGTCGCCGAACTTCTTGCCCAGTTCCTGCTCGAGTTTCGCCACGTTGGCTTTGACATCGTCGATCAACCCTGCAGGCAGTCGACCGCCCTCTTTGTAATACTGATCGCAGCACGACGTCGTGATCGTAAAACCGGGCGGCACCGGCAATCCAATGTCGGTCATTTCGGCCAGATTCAGGCCCTTGCCACCGAGTAACTGCTTGTCCGCCCCCTTGCCATCGCAACCCGACTTGCCAAAGTAGTAGATCATCTTGTCAGACATGTTTGGAATCTCTCTTGAAACCACGCGTAAGGAAAAATCGCCTCACGAATCAAATAGCGAACCCGCTCACACTGCGATTTGCCAGTGGAAAACCCGGGGATCGCCGACGGCGATAGATGCAAATTCAGTCCCGCAACCTACGGACGACAGTGACGGATGGGAATCCGGTGCGGAATTTCATTTAGGCACGCGATTTTACCAGCAGCCCCAAAGATCGTCAATGAAGGGGTGTTCTACGTAGACTGGATAGCCAGCGAAGTGTCGCACCATCTTGGCGAACCGAAGGCAAAATGCCAGAGTTGGAATCACCAGAGAGCATGTCAAGGTCCAAGCAACAATTCGCAGCCATGGCGTTTGCCTTTGAGGCGGGTCTAGGATTCCTGGCGGTTTTGGTCGGGCGCGGACTGGGATTCGATCCGCTTTCTACCTTGGGATTCGACAAGCCGGCGAGCGAGTTGGCGAGCGCTTGCCTCTGGGGAGCCGTGGCGGCACTGCCCTTGCTGATCGGGCTCGTGATTCTGGACCGCCAACCAAGAGTGCTTTCCAATTTCAAGAAGAAAGTCTCTTCCATCGTGTTGCCGATGTTCAAGGGTCTTTCGATTGTCGAGATCACGGCGATTTCTACCGCCGCTGGATTCGGCGAAGAACTGTTGTTTCGCGGCCTGGTGCAAAGTGGGCTCCAAGCCTGGCTCGACCAGCCATACGGCTGGGCCTTGGCGCTGGTGACGGCCGCACTGCTATTTGGCATCTGCCACTGGCTCAACGCCACCTATGCCGTACTTGCGACCGGCGTAGGCATCTACCTGGGCGGTCTTTTCTTGCTTGTTGATGACCTCGCAGCCCCAATCGTCACACATGGCCTGTACGACTTCGCTGCGATAATCTACCTGACGCGTGTTTCGCGACGGCCACCTAATTCGTTGACTTCGGACGACGAGATAGAGATATCGTAGACCTCGGTCATGCCACCGCCATAGGGTCTGGTCCCGTTTAGTCTGGCATTGAGAGCACTCAAGAAAAGAAAACGGCGACCCAAACCATCTTGGGTCGCCGCAGTCATGCCAAATAGATTCTTCTGGAGATGGAGGTCGAGTTATCAGCCGCAGCTCTTGCAGCCACCATGCGACTTGCGGCCACAGCTGGGAGCTGGGCAGCACACTGTCACGGGGACTTGCCTGCAGACCGTCCGCGGCACGCAACGCGTGACCGTGTACGGGACCTTCGTTGCGACGCAACGAGGCACTTGAATCGTCTTCTGACAATGAACGGGCTTGCATACGGTGTAGGGCACTCGCTTGGTGAGCACCTGCTTCTCGTAGCGGCAAACCGTGTAAGGTACTTTCTTCGTAACGCACTGGCGAACCATGCGGCAGACGCGGTAAGTGCAAGTCTTAGTCACCTTCTCAGGCACCATGCGGCAGACTTTGTACGAGCATGTCTTGGTGACCTTCTCCGGCACCATGCAACACGTCCTGTAAGTAACCGTCTTGACCTGCTTTTGCGGCACCATGTGGCAGACCTTGTACGTGCAGGTCTTCGTCACTTTTTCGGGCACCATGTGGCACTTGCGATAGGTGACGGTTTTCACCCGCTTCTCGGGAACCATGCGGCAAACCCGATAGGTGCAGGTCTTCGTCTTCGGTTCACAGATGTAGCGGCAAACCGTATAGGGCACTTGCTCTTTTACAGTTTCACGCTCGTAACGAACGCAGTTGATCGTCCGAGTCGATACCTCGGGAACCCAAGTCTTCTTGCAAATCGTACGAGGCGGGCACTGCACTTCGACCATGTGTGACTTTCCGGGAACGTACACACAACGGCAAAGGCAGGGATCCCAAGTCCAGCAACCCGGCTCTTGAACGCACTTGCGAATGACAGGACCTGGGCATTCGATGACTTCGGTATTCCAACGTCCCGAGCAGACCTGAACTTCCTTGGTATAGTGGATCGGCTTGCAGATCGTACGACAAACCGTGCGGTAGCAAGTCTCGTAGACGGGTCTACGTTCCGTGTAGCAGACCGTCCGCGTCTTGGTTTCCCACACGGGCTTACAGACGGTGTAGCAAATATCCCGGCTGCAAGTTTCCCATACGGGTTTGCAGACGGTGTAGCAAACATCTTTCGTGCGCGTTTCCCAAACTGGCTTGCAGACTGTGTAACAGATGTCCCTGGTGTGAGTCTTCCAAACGGGACGATTCACCGTATAGCAAACGTCCTTGGTTCGCGTTTCCCAGACGGGACGGCAGACCGTGTAGCAGATGTCTTTTGTCCGCGTCTCCCAGACCGGCTTGCAGACGTCGTAGGTACACGTGCGATAGCATGTCTCGTATACCGGTTTGCAGACCGTGTACGAGCATTCGCGATAGTGCGTTTCGGGAACGTATTTCACGCAATCGACGGTCTTGGTGTCATAGACTGTTTCGTAGGCTGTCCGGTAACATGTGTACTGTTGTTTCTCGTACACAACGTCGCGACACGTCTTCATGACGGTGTAGCACTGCTGCTTGGCACAGCTAAAACTAGCAGGACTCGTTGCGGCACAATGCCGATAGCTGGCAGCACCCAGGTATCCGGCTGAGGCCGTATTCACCGATACGAGCAGCGCGATCGCCGCCAAGATCGGTACTTGCACGAAACTTTTCATCTTCCGATCTCCTTTGCTGACAAACAGAGTTGTCACACGTTGGGATTCATCTGGCAAAATCTAGCGTTTGGCAAATATAGGTTGCCAAAACGGGTCAGTTCGGTCCATCGGAAGAAAATCCGTTCTTCGTGTAAGACAGTTGCCTAGCACGCCCAACTTCCATTACAGAGCACCGTTGCGCGCGAATATGATCAATGCACCAATTGTGCGAACCAATGCAACAACTCGTGCGAGTGAATTCCCGTTTCGACAAGAAATTCGTGGTTGCTTTTTTGACTCTCGGTTTTTTGCGATGTAAGTACCTTCATCGGGGGCAGACTGACTTCCGACAAAACGGTCTTTCGACAAGTCAGTCGCTGACGGTCTCGACGTGGAATGGTCGAGAAGTATTCATGACAGTGAGAGGTGAGAGGCTTGTGATGAAGAACATTCGCAACCGAGGATTTACACTAGTCGAAGTGCTGATCGTCGTTGTCATCATGGCCGTCCTAGCGGCCGTCGTGATTCCTCAGTTCAGCTCTACAACCGATGACGCTCGCAAGAGCACGGCCGAATTCAACTTGAGCACAATGCGGTCGATGATCCAGACATACCGCGGCCAGCACGCCGGAGAGTTACCGGTGATCAACGGCAGCCAGACCCTCTCCGACGTAATGACCGGTAAGACAAAAGTGGATGGCACAGTCGACGCCACCAACGGTGTCTACGGACCTTACCTGTTGGAGTTTCCAGAAAATTCATACTCGGCCTCGAGCGCCGTAAAGGTCATCACAAACAACCCTCCTGTCGTGGGGGACGTCACGGCAGGTAACGCCGGTGGTTGGCTATACAACGTTACGACGGGTGGTCTTTGGTTAGACCGGAACCCGGGTTACGACTGGTAGACCAACTGCAAGACGTCTCATTCACCACTCGGATTCGAGCCTCTTTCGTGTTGCGAAAGGGGCTCGTATTGGTTCACTGTCGTCTCGGGCACCAGACCAACTCGGCTCGAACTGTCTTGCCTGCAACTGGGGCGATGTCCTAAAGTGTCAGCAGGAGAAACCGAAATCTGGTCCCTGATTCGCCTGCGATTCACTGCATCACGTCAGGTTCCGTTAGCTGTCACCCTCATTACTCACTTGGCCTCCAATGGACGAAGATCGGCCAAAATCGCTGACGCCCACGAACGGCGCGGTTCCCAAAGCCGTTGTTAGTCGCCTCAGCCTGTATCTCCGAGAACTGCAACACTTGGTCCAGAGCGGCCACGAAACGACCAGTTCGACGCAGCTGGGTACAGTTCTGGGTTTTACGGACGCTCAGGTTCGCAAGGACCTGGCGTACTTTGGGCAATTTGGCTATCCAGGTATCGGCTACCGGTGCGAAGAGCTGATTGCTGCGATCAAGCAGATTTTGGGGACGGATCGATCTTGGCCGGTGGCGTTGATCGGGCTGGGAAATCTCGGCCGGGCCCTGTTGCGGTACCGCGGTTTCGGACGTCAGGGATTTTGCGTCGTTGCGGCCTTCGACGTCGATTCGTCCGTCGTCGGTCAGAGCATCGAAGAGATTCCCGTCTATCATATCGATCAATTGGCCGAGATCATCGACAAATCCCAGATTCGCCTGGCAATTATTGCCGTGCCCTCGCCGGAGGCTCAGGGAGCGGCCACCTTGCTGGCCAAGGCCGGCATCGAAGGGATCCTCAATTTTGCGCCGGTTACGATCACGTTGCCGGAAACGGTGAAGCGTGTCGAGGTTGATTTGGCGATCGAACTAGAGCAACTCTCATTCGCGGTTGTGAACCGGAGCGAGAAAACCTAAGCTACTTGAATCAGCGTTGTTTTAGCCCCCCTCCGGTGGCTGCAAACTCTGTGGATGCAGATGCCCGATGGTGTAATGGTAGCACTAGGGATTTTGATTCCCTCAGTCCTGGTTCGAGTCCAGGTCGGGTAACTTCTTCTACAACGCTCGATCGTGGAATCGTCGCACTGAATCCCGATTTGTGGCGATCCAATCCAATTGGCCTGTGTCCCTGGTGTAATCGGGTCGTCCCCGTTTTCGAAGATTTCATCTCAGTTAAGTCGATAGGTCCCCTGGCAACCGAATCGCGATCAGGCCAAGATTCCCAGACCGGTGGTACCTGCCGAAAACGGTGCTCGTCACCGGCACGGTTTATCAACTTGCACACGAGCCGAGAAGCGAACCATGAAGCCTGCCGTAGCGGTGGTGTTGGCGGCCGGAAAAGGCACACGGATGAATTCCGATTTGCCCAAAGTGCTGCACCCGGTTTGCGGTCGACCGATGATCGAATTCGTCCTGGACGCACTCCAGTCGGCGGGTATCAACCACTCGATTGTCGTGGTTGGATACGAGGCGAATCTTGTCCGCCAAACGCTTGCGCATCGCTCGGATGTGGCTTTCGCCGATCAAATCGAGCAGCTTGGGACGGGACACGCCGTGATGATGTGTCGCGGTGCACTGCGCGATCACGAAGGGCCAGTGTTGGTTGTCACGGGGGACTCTCCGCTGGCACAGTCCAATTCGATCAGCGCCTTGCTCGCCGCGTTTGAGCGGGATCAGCCTGCGGCAATTCTGGGGACGTTACACTGTGACGATCCGGCGGGATTAGGGCGCATTGTCCGCGACACCAACGGCGAATTCCAGGGAATCGTCGAAGAAAAGGACGCCAGCGACCGTCAGAAACAGATCACGGAAGTCAACATGAGCACATACGTGTTTGACTGCCATGAATTGCTTCACGCACTCGACCAACTCGACAATCAGAATCAGCAGCAGGAATACTACATCACCGATTGTCCGGGCATATTGAAGAACGAGGGCAAAGATGTACAGGCGCTGGCGGTCCTTAAGCCGTGTGAAGGCTTGAGCATCAATACGATCGAGGAATTGGCTTCCGTGTCCAACGAAATGCGAAGAATGGGCTATCCATGCGTGAACTGAAGATCTTCAGCGGTCAGGCCAATCCCCAACTGACCGACGACATATGCGGGTCCTTGCACCTGATGCGCGGCAAGATCTCGTTGGGAAAATTTCCCGACGGCGAAAACTTCTGCAAGATTGAAGAAGATGTACGAGGTCGCGATGTATTCTTAGTGCAACCGACCTGTCCACCAGTCAATGACAATCTGGTGGAATTGCTGGTGATGATGGACAGCTGCAAAAGAGCGAGCGCGGCGCGGATCACCGCGGTGATCCCCTACTACGGGTACGCGCGGCAGGATCGTAAGGACGAGGGCCGGACGCCGATCACAGCCAAGTTGGTGGCCAATTTGATCACCCGGGCCGGAGCCGATCGCGTTCTCACAATGGACTTGCACGCCGCCCAGATCCAGGGCTTTTTCGATGTACCCGTGGACCATCTGTATGCTGCGCCGGTCCTGAATGAACACTTCGTTGAAATGGGCCTGACCGAAGACGACATCGTTGTGGTCAGCCCAGACGAAGGGAGCATTAAACGCGCCAGCGGCCATGTGAAACGCCTCGGTGGAAAGCTTGCCATCATCGACAAACGCCGAACGAGCGCCCTGCAGACAAAACAAGAGAATATCATTGGAGGGCCCGTCGATGGGCGCGTCGCTCTGATGTTCGACGACATGATCAGCACTGCTGGCTCAATTTGTGGTGCCGCCCGGCTCGTGCACGAAGCGGGGGCAAGAGAAATTCACGTGGCGGCAACGCACGCCGTTCTCTGCGGTGACGCGATCGAGAATCTGAGCAGTGCTCCGATTTCGAGCCTTGTCGTCACCGACAGCATTCCTTTGGATGCCAATCAACTGGCTGGCAAACTGAAGATTCTCAGCGCCGCGCCTTTGCTGGCCGAGGCGATCAAGCGAATTCACCACGACCAGTCGATCAGCGAGTTGTTCGGCACCGAAGGCGACTAGTGCCTGTTGCACGGACGTGTAACGTCCGCGGCGCTCTGTTTCATGAGTCCGAACGGCGAAACGACGCTACAGTGAATCAGCACGCGCTCTAGTCTGCGTCTTCTGAGGCGTTTTCCCGCGGTTCGCGCCGAAAGACCGCGACCACGTCTTCAACAGGTACAACGAACAGTTGATTGTCCGGTTCAAAATCGACCGGAATCGCGTCCTTCGGATGGAACAGAATCTTGTCGTACTGTCGCAACGGAACGTCTTGGTCATTGTCGACCTGGGCCGAAATGGTGACGATTCTACCCGTAATCGTGGGGATCTCCGACTGATCGGGGAGTGCAATTCCACCCTTGGTTTCACGTTTTGGTTCGTCTTTGCGGACCAAAATCCGTGCCCCAATTGGCTCGACATATTCAAACGTCTTTGCCCGCGTTTTTGCCATGCTTTTCTTCGTCTTTTGAGAATGTGGAGATTTGGGGATAGGGGTATTTGGGAACATGAGGATGAGAGAGTCTGGAGCTTGAACCAAGGTTAGTCCGCTACATGCCGTTCGGCAAGGGATCTCGATGCCGCTGGCCGGCTGGCGGTTGCCCGTCGCACATTGAGAGGCGCGAAATCGAGGAAGTTTGGAGAGTATTTTGAACCAGATGGGCCGTTCGTATTCTTTTCGTTGCGAGAACGCCCACTTGGACTTGAAATGGCGGATGATTCTGCGAGAATCTGGGGTTTCTATCACCAGGAAATAGCGACAAGGAACGCCACCATGGCGGACGTTTTGAACGTCTCTAAACGAGAGGCTCTCGGTACAAGCAACACGCGCCGGCTTCGCAAGACGGGGCAAATCCCCGCCATTCTGTATGGGCACGGCAAGGAGTGCATCAACCTGACCATCCCTTCGAACGAGGTGGAGTCGGTCATCCGCCACGGTACCAAAGTCGTTGACATCGTCGGTGCTGCGAGTGACAGCGTTTTGATCAACGAAATCCAATGGGATCCGATGGGCTTGGAGATTCTCCATGTCGACTTGACGCGCGTTTCCGCGGACGAAACCGTTTTGGTGACGATCATCGTGGAACTGCGGGGTGAAGCTCCAGGCCTCAAACAAGGCGGTGTGGTCGATCACCAGTTGCACGAAATCGAGATCGAATGTCCTGCCGGCGAGATTCCCGATCGTCTTTCGGTCAGCATTAACAAGTTGGAGTTGGGTGACACAATTGCTGCCGGCGATATTGAAATCCCACTCAGTGCTAAACTGATGACGCCGAACGATCAGATCCTCGTTCAGTGTGTGGAACCGACCGAAGATATTACGGATGAAGAGGGTGCCGAGTCGCAGGAGCCCGAGATCATTGGACGGAAAGCCGAAGGCGAGGAGGACACGGGCGAGTAGTCAATGCGGATCGATTCGCGGCGATGGGGCTGCGTGGACGCAGCAAGGGTCGTAGGCATGAAATTGGTGGTTGGCCTCGGCAATCCGGGTCGCAAATACGAAGAAACAAGACACAACGTTGGTTTCCAAGTCGTCGCCGAACTTGCTCGTCGGTTTAATGCTCCGTCGGCCCGCAGTAAGTTTGATGGAGAATACAGGGAAATCCAGATTGCGGGCGAACGCGTTTTACTGCTTTGCCCGCAGACGTTCATGAATCGAAGCGGGAGCAGCGTGTTGGCCTCGCGAGATTTTTATAAGATCAACAACGACGAGATCCTGATTATCTGTGACGACTTTAGCCTGCCACTGGGAAGACTTCGGTTTCGCCCGAACGGTTCTGCTGGCGGTCAAAAAGGACTCAACGATGTGATCCAAAGACTCGGTAGCCAGGAGATTCCTCGGCTGCGAATCGGTATCGACCCGCCGCCGGATCATTGGGATGTCGCCGACTACGTATTAAGCAAGTTTCGGCAAAGTGAATTGAAGACAATTGACACTGCGATTCAGGTTGCGGCCGACGCCGTGGAAACTTGGTCGCGGGCGGGCGTTGATGCCTGCATGAATCAGTACAACGGTTCCTGACTTCGGTCCTTGGCGGTCAAACTGGGCCGACACGACAAAATCATACGGGAGAACAGTCTTGGCAACAAACGTATACGAGTGCCTAATTATCCTCGATCCAAATCGCTATGCACGGGATCCGCAAGGTGTTTCCGCCACCATCCCAGAAATGGTCAAAAAATCATCGGGCGAGATTTTGGCCGACCGTCTCTGGAACGAGCAGAAGCTGGCATATACGATCAACGGTCACCGTAAAGGGACGTATTGGCTGACGTACTTTCGCATGGACAGTACTAAACTTGCTGGGTTCAACCGTGCCTGCCAGTTGAATGACTTCGTGATGCGGCACATGGTGACCAAAATCGACGCGCGACTGGTCGACATTTTGGTTGCTCACGCCCGTGGCGAGAGAACTGATGAGCCGGCCGGCGGTGCCAGCCCTGAATTGGCCGCCAAGGCGGGATCCGCAGACGAGAAAGCAACGGAGGAAGTGGCCGCTACAACAGACGAATAGGCCGCTGGACTTGGCTGGCGACTTGCGGCCCAGCTGGTGATCGTATAGGCTATCCAATAGGGTACATATGTTCACTTCGCTCAACAATCGGGAGATTTCGTCATGGCGAGCTTTAATCGTGTCATCCTGGTGGGGAACATCACACGCGACATCGAACTGAAGTACACCCAGTCAAGCCTGGCCGTCACGGAGCTTGGCATAGCCGTTAACGACCGCCGCAAGAACCAGGCAGGGGAGTGGATCGAAGAAACTACGTTTGTGGACGTGACGCTTTGGGGGCGCACAGCCGAGATTGCTGGCGAGTACCTGGGAAAAGGTTCCTCCGTCCTGATTGAAGGTCGCCTGAAGCTCGATACCTGGGAAAAAGACGGACAGAAGAGATCAAAGTTGCGAGTTGTCGGCGAACGTATGCAGATGCTCGGCTCCCGTGGTAACAAAGAAGGTGGCAGTCGGTCCAGTAACGAAGGTCAATCGAGTCAATCCGCCACCGTCGAGCCGTCGCCCGCCTCCGCTGGAGGACCACCTGACGACGACGTACCGTTCTAACTCATTGCATGACTGTTTTTTGAATCTGAAAGTCGACCATGACAACCAAAACTCCGCGTAAACGAAATCAGCGATTTAAACGCCTTCCCAAAGGTCCCAACGGTGGAATCGAATTGCTGCTGATCCAGTCTGTTGACCATTTAGGGAAGCAGGGTGATGTGGTCGAAGTGAAGGCAGGTTATGCGCACAACTACTTGATTCCGGAGGGGTTGGCGACGTTGGCCTCGGACCATCACAAGCGGATGGTGCAGAAGCACAAGGCCAAATTGGTGGAAATCGAAAAAGGCCGTCTCGCCGATCTGCAAACGCTGGCCGACGCTCTCGGAAAACAGAGTATCACGATCGAAGCAAAGGCCAACGACGAGGGCCATCTGTACGGCAGTGTCGGAGCCCCGGAAATTGTGGCCGCGTTGAAACAAGTGGAATTCAGCATCACAGCGGACCAGGTTCGCTTGGAAGGCCCACTCAAGGAATTGGGGCTCTACACCGTCAAGATCCACCTGCACCAGGAAATCGAAGCCGACCTCAAAGTGTGGGTCGTCCCTTCCGCTTCCGATGCGGATGGCTAGACTGGTGATCTGGCTGACGTGGTGTCCGGACCCCGTCAGAGATGTTGATTGACAACTACATTGTTGACATGACCACGGCCCAACGGCAGGCCGATGGCCGGTTACGCTGTATTGCTCGCGGCTTCGTTTGGCCGCGCGGTATCTGCCGACACGGAGGTGGCTTGCGATGTCTACGGCCCAGCGTCCCCCACGCAGTGAAACAGCTAGCCTCAAGAATCCGGTCACCTCGGAGATCCTCGATCGGCAGCCTCCCTTTAATCTGGAGGCCGAAACCGGCGTGTTGGGTAGCATCATGCTCAACCCCGATGTTTGCGACGACGTGACGTTGCTCCTTCGCGTGGACGATTTCTATGACGACGCAAATCGCAAACTGTACGAGCACATGATGGGGATGCATGATGCTGGGCAGAAACTCGATTTGACGTTGCTCGTCGAATGTCTCAAACAGGCGGGTGATTTCGAGCGAATTGGCGGGACGGCGTTCCTGGCACGGACGTTTCAATCAGTGCCGAATTACGCGCACGCGGTCTACTACGCCAAAATCGTACGCGAAAAAGCTACGTTTCGCGCCCTGATCGATGCCAGCACGGACATCTTGCGTGATGCGTACGACCCATCGACCGAGTCAAGGCTTTTGCTGAGCCAGGCCGAGCAGAAGATTTTTGGGATTTTGGATGGTCGAGGTGTTTCGACGGTCAGTACGATCAGCGACATTTTGCACGAGGCGATGGATCGCATTGATGCACGTATGCTGGGCGAGCATACGACGGGTGGTGTCGAAACGGGTTTCACCGAGTTAGATGCGAAGTTGGCTGGCCTTCACAATTCGGAATTAATCATCTTGGCGGCTCGCCCAAGTATGGGAAAAACCGCCTTTGCGATGAACATCGCCGAGCATGTTGCGATGAACGAAAAGTCGTCGGTGCTTTTTGTCAGCTTGGAAATGTCCTCGATCGAATTGGCGGACCGCCTGCTCTGCTCGGTCGCTCGAGTCGACGGACATCGCCTTCGGAATGGGACGATTTCCGACGATGACCGCTCTCGACTTGTCAAGAATGCAAGCGTCATCAGCCGCGCACCGCTATTTGTCGATGATTCTCCATCGCGGATGGTCAGTGAAATCGCCGCCGCTGCGCGACGAATTGTTCGGCGTGACGGAGAACTCGGTCTGATCGTGATTGACTATCTGCAGTTGATCGAACCTGACAATCCTCGAGATCCAAGGCAAGAACAAGTTGCCCGGATTGCCCGTCGCCTTAAGGGTCTCGCCCGCGAATTGAAAGTTCCCGTATTATGCCTCGCACAGCTCAACCGGCAGGCCGAAGACAGCAAGGACCATCGGCCAAAGCTCAGTCACCTTCGCGAGTCCGGTGCAATCGAGCAGGATGCTGACGTGGTGATGTTTGTGCATCGCGAGGAATACTATCGTCGTGGCGAGGAACAGGAGCAGTTTGCTGGCCAGGCAGAGATCATCGTCTCGAAACAACGGAACGGTCCGGTTGGCGATGTGCCATTGATATGGCGCAAGGAATTCACGCGGTTCGAGGATAAAGCGCCAGACCGCTTGCAGGTCTTCGACGATTTCAATGAAACCTCACCAGATCGTGAGTTTTAGAGCGCATTCGGCGTAAGTGTAGCGAGTTTCCCGACACATCGGACTTAGAAACAAGGCGTCGCGCACGCGTCACGTCCCTGCAACTCGCATTAGCCCACCGGCCTTGGAGCAAACCGCCGTCTCTTGCCTTCAGTCGCACCGGTGCAACTGTTCGAGCCCAGGGCACGCCAAGCGGTGATGCTCGCAGAGCACCTGAACCCGCTCATTTCTCTGGTTTGACATGTCTTGTCGAATCCGGGTTGCCGCTCGGGCAGAATTTCTGTATTTCTACCCGGCCTTATCAGGGTCCCACAGTCGTTGGGACCAGCAACGCGATTGCCACACCCTTTCACGACGTGGCGCACCCGGTCATCTCTTGCGATCCGACCTTCAGCCGGAAACAACCTATGCTCAACCTCAAATACGAAACAACCGCTCGCGGAGTATGTTTGGCATTATTGTTGACTGCGTTGTTGGCGGTGGGGCCAGGCTTTGCGATGGCTCAATACAACAGGGACCCCGGCATCGCGCCATTGGGTTCATTGGGCACGCCGAATTCGGGATTTCCGTCACCTGGTTATCAACCGCAACGTGGCCCCGGATTGGGTGTTTCCGCCCCTGGGACAAGCAGTCGTTCAATGCTGTTTCCTGGCGACCGGGGCAAGCCGATCGTGGACGTACGTATTGTCGGTAACAAGAACGTCAGTGCGGACACGATCACGTCGTATTTACGAACACGTGCCCAGCGGCAATTCGATCCGGAAATCGTGCAAGCAGACAAGCGACGGCTTCAGAAGTCGGGTTTGTTCGCGGATACCAACATCTTGACCCAGAGCGTCAATGGTGGAGTCGTGGTGACGTTTCAAGTGTTTGAACGCCCCACGCTGCAATACATCAAGTTCCACGGCAATCGTGGCGTCACAGACAAGGTGCTTACCAAGGAAAGTGGCCTGAAAGTTGGCGATGCGTTGCACTCCTTTTCGATTCAGGAAGCACGTCGCAAGGTCGAAGATTTCTACCACCGCAAAGGTTACCCGCAGGCACGCATCGCCGTCCGCGAGGGAACGGGCAATGCAGATCGCGGTGCCGTGCTCGAAGTCAGCGAAGGGCCGATGCAGCGCATTGTGAGCGTCTCATTCGTAGGCAACACGATTGCGACCGACGGGCGACTCAAGACCCAGATTCAATCCAAGCCCGACGTGATTCCCTATCTGGCAATTTTTCGTGGAAAGGTCGACCGAAACAAGATCGACGAAGACGTCGATCGCTTGACCGCCTACTACCGCAATCTGGGTTTCTTTCGTGCTCGGATCGCCCGCGAGATGGAATTCGATTCGACGCAACAATGGCTCAAGCTGAAATTCGTCATCGACGAAGGGCCACGGTACTTGATCCGAGAAGTGTCGGTCGTGGGAAACAATCGTTTCGATGCCAAGACGTTACAGGCACAATTGGGACTGCAGTCCGGTCAGTTCTTCCACGCCGGCAAGATGAATCGCGATGTCACCTCGCTTCGTGATATCTACGGCGGCTTGGGACATGTGTTCGCAGACGTGCGCGCGGATCCTCGATTCTTGGATGAAGGCAACCAACTCGATCTGGTCTACAACATTACCGAAGGTCAGCAGTTTCGCGTTGGAAAAATCAACGTACACGTAGCCGGCGAATACCCTCACACACGAGAAAGTGTGGTCCTGGACCGGCTCTCGCTTCGTCCGGGTGACGTCGTCGACGTAAGGGAAGTGCGGTCCAGCGAACGTCGTTTGAAAGCGTCGCAATTGTTCGAAACGGATCCGTCCAGTGGTAAGGCCCCACGCATTGTGATTCAACCGCCGAACCTGGAAGACGCCGATGAATTCGTGGCCGAACAACCTGGATATTCGGCAGTCCGAGGACAGAGTCCCGATCGTGACCATACCGTCGTTCCCTTGGATTTGGATGTGTACGTGACACCTCGCCGTCGCCAATAGCGAATCGTTCAGCCTCTACAAAGTGAGTGACTAACTTGAGTAGGTTCCCAACGGTCATCGCCAGTTTGTTAACTGTCGCCTGTGCGACGGCGATCAGCGGTTGCGTGGGTTGGAACACCAATCCTCTCGCCAATCCGAATTCGTCCGTCTATCCTGGACCACAATCGATGATTCGCAGCGGCCAGGCGTTGGGGACAAGTATACCGGGCGGCGCGATGCGCGGATCAGCCGTTGCACCAGTTTCGACGCCAGTCAACGCCGCCGATTTCACAGGCGGTCCGGAGACTGAACCTCTAACGCTGCAGGTACCGTGGGGAAATGTCGTTCGCGGACAGACGCCAACAGGCACAGGCTTGACCAATTCAGTCGTTCCGGGTGGACAAGATCATTGGCGGTTGCCGATGCAGTCGTCAGGCCAACCGATCGCCCGCGGACAGAACCCCTCTTCGACACAACTTCCGCCGCCTCTGGCGAACCAAGGCATTCCCGCCCCTCATAACGGCAACCTGTTCGGTGAACCGGTGCCGGTCTACGGCCCGATGCCCAACGGCCCGATTCTCGGTGTCGATGGCACGCCCCTGCCTGCATTGGACTTCGATGTCTACGTCGACGAAGCGCGGACTGGTCGCTTCATGTTCGGGATGGGAGTGAACTCCGATCTCGGTGTCACGGGGCAGGTGGTCATCGAGGAACGGAACTTCGACTTTCTCCGACTTCCAACAAGCTGGCAAGACATTGTTCAAGGCGGCGCCTTTCGCGGGGGCGGTCAGAATTTCCGTCTGGAAGCGATGCCAGGAACGCAAGTCCAACGCTACCTGGCTAGTTTCACTCACCCGTATATCTACCTTCCCGGATTCGCCGACCCGTTCAGCTTGAATCTCAGCGGATTCCTATTCGACAGACGATATTTCGATTGGGACGAACAACGACTCGGTGGACGCATCGGGCTGGGCTATCGGTTGACGCACGACCTCTCCTTGGCCAGTTCGGTGCGAGCTGAAAACGTGGACATCCATGACTTGCGAGTCGAAGGCGTCGTGCCTGAGTTGGATGAAGTGAAAGGCAAGAACGGAC
>JASLPZ010000012.1:0-19690 GCA_030744725.1 Pirellulaceae bacterium | reverse complement strand
ACGGACTCTACAGCGGTCGTGTCACGCTAACGCATGATACGCGCGATATGCCGTTTGCACCGACAGAAGGCCATCTGTTCGAAGTGAGTTACGAACAAGTCTTTGGGACCTTCGATTACCCTCGGGCCGAGTTCGATTATCGGCAATACTTCTTGATGCGTGAGCGTCCCGACGGTTCGGGTCGGCACACGCTGGGATACGCATTCAAGACTGGCTTCTCCGGTTCGCAAACGCCTATCTTCGAACGCTACTTTGCGGGCGGCTTCTCCACCATGCGAGGCTTCGACTTTCGCGGTGCGTCCCCGGTCGGTGCCGCCAACGTCACCGTCGGTGGCGACTTCCGCTTCCTGGGATCAGTGGAGTACATCTTCCCTTTGACGGCCGACGACATGATGCGCGGCGTCGTTTTCTGTGACTACGGAACTGTGGAAGAGAACATCGAAATCAACAGCGACAACTACCGTGTCGCACCAGGTGCTGGGCTTCGAATCTCCGTTCCGGCACTAGGGCCGGCTCCGTTGGCGCTCGACTTCGCATTCCCCTTGGCCAAAGCCTCAACCGACGAAACACAAGTGTTTAGCTTCTTCTTTGGCTTCGGCCGATAATCGGTCTTCATCTACGAAAGTCCAACGCTAGTCACCCTGGGTGTGAAACGTTGGCACCAAACCTCATCCGCCTTCTCACGGGCCCCATTACCAAAGTCCTTAATGGTGTCGCGCTAGCGGGCGGACCACTGCCAGTAATTTCCGTAGTAGCCCGTATGTCGAGACCAATGCCGGCGCGGAGCCACTCCAAACCAACCATACGCATAAGTTTGGCGATGCACTGTCGTTTCATAGGCACGCGGTTGAACGTACCTGGGCTGGTGCCGCCGTACCGTGTGTACCGTGTTGTGCGGGGATCGCAGAACAAGGTAGGACGGTGGCGTTTGGGCCATCGCGGGCAATCCACCACCCATTACAACTGCGATGATCAAGATTCGCTGTAGCATCTTCACGAGCTTCCCCTTTGTGGTCATCAGCACACAAGTATTAGAGACGGTTCAACCTCAGGCCGGCTGGGGTCGCCCAATTCGTTTAATGTCGACCAAGTGAGATTTTTTTCTGCCGATTGTGCGGATCGCATGACATGGGGCGAGCGTCTTTTGAGAATGCCAAAGTGGGGCGGAAAACCACCAATTCCACGCTCATTTCTCAAGTCAGTGGCTATCCAGTGAAAATCGGCTGGCTTAGGATAGGTATGTTCGCCACATTTCTTTTGGATTGTCTTCCCCATGACCGCGATGCAGTTTAGCTGCCCTCATTGCCGCGGATTGTTCCAGGTCGAGCTCCAATCCGATGACCAACAGGTCGCCTGCCCTCATTGTGGTGGACATGTGGGAATTCCCGCGGCAGAGTCCAATCCGGTCGGCTTTCCACCGGAAACCAACGTGTCAGCTCAAGGGCTACCGAATGTGAATTCAACGACGTCCAAATCATCCCCCTTCTTTCCTCCTGGCTATATGCCCAACGAGGAACGGCCGGAGACTCAGCACGAGATCCCATCGATCCGCACCAAGAAGAAACGTAAGAAACACCAATCGACTGGAAACAAAAAGGCTCAACCACCGTTCCCTGCATCGGCCCTTAACCCGCCCGGCGTAGCGCCGAGCCCGGCAGTTGATGCGCAGCCAACCCCAGACGCAGTAGCACCTCCCGTGGCAAGCCCACCCGTATCAACACCGCCGTTGAACGCTGCCGTGCCTGAGGTTCCAGCTCAGCCGAGTCCCCCCGCACCAGTCCCCCCGGCACCAACTCCTCCGGCACCAATCTCGACGGCTCCCGTTCCCACACCACCAGTCACCAACGGTCCGCCACAACCGAACATGCTGAGCGAAAGTCCACCGCCTCCACAATCACTCGCCCCAATAACAATTACCCCAGTAACGCCTGCTCCAACAGCGCCGCTTCCCACAACAACGGTTCCCACAACCTACGCCCCCAACTCGCTCGGACTTGCAACATCGCCACCTTCAAACCCGGTGATGCCGACTGGCGCTGAAGTCCCGGCACACGACACACATTCGACTCACTCGCCGGACGACGTTCCAACGGACAGTCTCTCCGCATCCACAGCAACGGCTGACCCGGACGAGGAATATCGCGCCCTCGTAGAAGCAAGAGCCCATCGCCGTTTAGTCAAGAATCTGATCCTCGTGAGCATCTGCTTGCTGCTGCTCGTCGCCACACTTTGGGCGCTACTTGTCGCCGGACCTCTTTAAGACGCGAACCGGGATACGCCGGCCACGTAGCGTTTCAAGCTGTGACCCAGATCAAGCGTTCTCCAACTCAGCACCAACGGAAAAAATCTCTTCGGCATCAAGAACCTGACCGTTCGAGGCAAACAACTGACGGACGGCGGCCTTGTGGATTCTCATTTTCGTGCCTCCGACCCCAATGGCACCGTAATACAACACGCCATTACGCTCAACGGCCACGTCCGAGACTTTCGAACCTGCAATCCCTAGTGGGGGAACGGCATTCAGATCAATTGCGATTCGCAAATCGGCTGCGCCCTGCAACAACTCTTCCGACAGCAACTGAATGCCTGCGGCACCGGCAGCAATGAGCACGCGCACACCGCGCAGTGCCGCCGTCGCTTGCTCCGGTGTCTCCACTGAACACGCCGTCAAGTTGGCGTTCTCAACCTGTTCGTGCACGCGACGACAAACCGCTTCCGCTTTCCTTTCGCTGCGCGACGCCACCCGCACATGCGCGCCGCTCCGCGCCAAGAGGCGCGTAGCCCGCTGGCCTACGGGACCCGTCGCAGCCAAGACCAAAGCTTCAGTCCCGCGTAAATCGGTGTGCCGGGCAGCCGCCAAGACAGCCGCCGCCGCAGTGGTATTAGCGCCGCTGGCATCGAGCATTACCGAGACGCGCATGGGGCCGAAGAAACAAGCCGTAACCGCTTCGAGTAACGCCTCGCCCGCGGAAACGTCCGAGCCACCTACAAAGATCGCAGTGTTGCGTAGGTCGTCGGGTCCACGCGTGAACATTGCGCCGTGAACCAAGTCGCGCACTTGAGAGAGTTGCACGGATGAATACTGCAGCAAATGATCGATTTGGCAATCCACGCCAACGACGGCGTCGAACAAACTGGCATGATCGTCGGAGTCGATCTGCACCAGGATCTTCGGTTTACTCATCTTTCACCTGCCCAGAAACGAATTCGCCCATCGTTACACCAACGATGGGCGACCGAAATTCGTAACAATCCTCTGGTGGCGTTTGGTTCAGAAGCCCTTGAACGGGTGATCCTGATCCTTGCCGGCAACCATTTCATCCGCAGTCGGCTTGCCTGTCATGGCACTCACAATCGCGCCCTTGGTCGCTTCATAATTGTAGTCATAGATCTTCTTGTTGTCTTCAGCTTCCCAGTGAATGAAAACGCCGCAGACAATGACCAGGTCTTCGCATTGGTCCTTGGGAATCACGCCATCGGCGACCGCATCGGCAACAGCTTTCGCCACGGCGGCTTGGGCTGGGCCGAACATTTGCACTGCCTGCTTGGCACCCTTGATCGTGACCTTGGTTACCATCACAGTCGCTGGTTTCACGGCGAGGTTTGGCGTGATCACTGCCAACAAGTTGGAATGCCCTTCGCTTTGTCGCGCCAACGCATTGGCAAATGCGACGCCAACGGGGCCCTCCTTGTTGCCGACTAAGAGGTCGATATGTGCGATCTCATTGCCATCGCCAGCGAGTGCTTCACCGATATACATCGACATGAACTTGTTCTCCGCATAATGTGGTAGGTGTCGTGGATTGTCTGGTTTACAGTGACGAATGCTAACCCGAGAATCTACCAAACCTTGCGATGTTTGCAACCACCCGCCGCGGTATCGGGTACAGACCCGCCAGCCGCTTCCTTTTGCCGATCGACTGATGTCTGACCCTCTTCTGATTCTCGGCGCATCAACCCGTGCCGCAGCAAGCTCTGCGATTCGAGCTGGTCTGAGCCCGCTCACCGCCGATCTGTTTTGCGACGATGACCTGTGTCAGATGACGGACAAAGCCAGACGGGTCAGTGACTATCCATCGGATCTTCCGAGCCTTGCACGGGACTATCCACCAAGTGCCTGGATGTTCACTGGCGGCTTGGAGAACCACCCACGGATCATTGACGAGATCTCCGCCGAGCGTGTTCTTTGGGGGACTCCAGCTGGCCCGATTCAGCGAGTCCGTGATCCCTGGCAACTCTCGCAACGTCTCCACCATTGTGGTCTTCCCTGCGCTGAGGTCCTTCGCGCAGATCAGCGTGAAACGATCGGTCGCAGATCGCGCAGTCGTTGGATCAGGAAACCATTTCACTCGGCGGGCGGCGGCAACATGCAGCTCTTGTCTGCCTGTCGCGATGTCTCCCAGGACACGGATTCAACCGACGCCCAACGCGATGACGTATTGTCGCACTACTTGCAGCGTGTTGTCGACGGAGAATCGCAGAGTGCCGTGTTCGTCGCGGCACGTGGCGAGGCGGTCTTGCTTGGGGTGACCCGACAACTGATCGGTGCCAGTTGGACTGGGGCGACTGGATTTCGCTACGGCGGGTCGATTGGGCCGCTACAACCGAGCGCAACACACCTTTCACAATGGTGGGCAATCGGCGATGGCTTGGCCAGTGGGTTTGACTTGCGTGGCTTGTTTGGCGTGGATGCGATAGTCAATGATCGCGGCATCTGGGCGATCGAAGTTAACCCTCGCTATACCAGCTCTATCGAAGTGCTCGAGTTTGGACTTGAGTTTCACGCCGTGACCGATCATGTCGCCGCCTGCCGTGATGGCCAGCTAGAGGACTGTTCGCCGGCGGCGCATGGACGTTTCCGTGGTAAGGCCATTATCTATGCCGGTCGTGATGTACGAATCGACGATGCATTTGTCAGGGCAGCTCGACAAGCGAATGCCGAGCAAACTTGGCCTGTTGTCGCCGACATTCCGACAGCCGCACAGACGATTGCGGCAGGTCACCCAGTCGCCACCGTGTTTGTATCAAGCGACCGGCTAACCGATGTCGAACCTCGCTTACGTGACGCCGTGCAAGCCCGGAGCACCAAATGGAAGCTGTAATCCAGAGAGGAGACACGAGGTGCTTCCTCTTCCTCTTAATCTTTAGAGTAAGAGAGATGACAAATCGACATTATTGTCTGCTCAATCCTGAGAGAAAGTTGCCTCAGTTGCGTCGTGCCTCGGCAAGCGTTTGCAGATCTTGTTCGGTCGGTTTCCATTTCTTTCCAGCCAGGCGGAGTTGGTCGGGAGGCTTATCGGCAAGTTCGGCAATCTTGCCAACGATCTCCAGCATTTTTGCGCCCGACCAGACCTTGTCATGATCCTGTTCGAAATACGGCGAGAGATCCACGGGCTCACCAAACGTGACACGTGTGCGAGCGGTGAGGAAGAACGGGCTCCACGCCGTACCAGCGTAGGGCGCGCCTTCGATATAACACGGCACAATCGGGACACGCGCTTTCAAGGCGACCGTCAAGGCGCCGGGGCGGACTGGCAGCATGAATTCATCTGTCAGGTTGATCCGACCTTCGGGGAACAATCCTACTACGCCGCCCGCCGCAGCGAGACGAATCGCGGATTTCGTCGAGGCTGTGTCGACGCCGCCACGGTTGACCGGAATGGCTTCAGTTTGTCTTAAGAACCAACGAAAAGCGGGGTGCTCATAGAATTCTCGCGCCACCATCCAATGCATTGGTCGACCGACGAAAACCTGCAGAAAGAATGGGTCGACACTGCTACGATGATTGCAGATAATTACGGCGGATTCCCTGGCCGAATCTGGAAAATATGACAGCTTGGTACGCCAAAGAACGCGCACGACGATATTGGCCAGTGCCCACAAGCCGAATTGGGTTACCGAAAAGTGCTGACGCCGGTAGATCACGATCATCCAAGCTACGGGCACGCAGGTGACAATGCCAAAGAACAGCCATGCCAGTATTTCTTGCTGCATCACCCGCGTTTCCAGTTTTCCTTCGAACGACGTGCGGACCAATGCTGACTGCGGACCAGGCTCCTTGCGTCCAATCGCTGTCTTGGTCGCCTACAACCATCATAGTTGAATTATGAACCTTGGCATCGTCAGCGACACCCACGGACATCTTGAGAACACATTGCAGGCGGTGCGGATGCTGCAGTCTTTTACTGTCGACGTTGTCATCCACTGTGGCGATATCGGTTCGACCGAAATCCCAGAGCTGTTTACTCGATGGTCATCGCACTTTGTTTTTGGAAACGTGGATCGCGACGAGTCCGAACTGCGCGCGGCAATTGAGCAGGCGGGCGGAACATGCCACGGGCGGTTTGGAACACTGGAGCTGAGCAAACTTGAAATTGCTTTTCTGCATGGCGATGATGGCGCACTGTTTGAGTCGACCGTCGCATCGACCGATTGGGATCTAGTCTGTTACGGCCACACGCATCGAGCCGAGCATCACATGGTGAACAACACACTCGTGTTGAATCCTGGAGCGATTTATCGAGCCCGACCGCACTCTGTCACCGTCGTCTCATTGCCTACGCGAAGTGTCACACGAGTTGATTTCTGACACTGTCGATCAGCCCGCCAGCCGCGTAATCCGATTGCTTGGAGCCACGATCTCTTCTTCCTTCGGCTCGTAGCGATACTGCATTAGATACGCATCTTCTGTCGTGTCGTCGTAGAAATCTCGCAGTACGGAAACCGCGCTAAATCCCGCTCGACGAAAAAACAGCTGCGCGCCCAAGTTGGTTTCGCGAACCTCCAGGAGAATCCGATTGCGACGCTGATGCGACAGCTTGCTGATCAGTTTGCTGACCATCGCGTGCCCGACATTGCGGCGGCGGAAATCTTCATGAACCGAGAAGTTCAAGATGTGCAGCCGCGTCTTGTGTAGTTCATAAATCATGAACCCAACGACCTGCTCATCGTATTCGGCCACCATGCCGATGCAATTGCGTTGCCGCAAACATCGGATGAAGTCCTCCTCGGACCAGGGAAACTCGAAGCTGCGATTCTCGATGTCCAAGACATCCGGCATATCCCGTCGAATCATCCAGCGAATATGAACGTATAGCTCTTGCTTATTCTGGGCAGTCATGCCGGACTACCTCCTTGTTCGTCCCGCGTGGCTTGATTACTAAGGATCTCGATCTCGATCACGAAGCCCTGACCGAGGTCGCACAAAATATCAGAACCTGTAGCGCGCGTCCAGACGAACCCACCGCGGGAAAATGTCGCGTCACGCTAGCATCTAGGCACCTGCCCGCGGCACACGGCGAGACTTGCGAACGGGCCACAGCGCTGCCACCAAGGAGAGTCCCATCACGACCAGCCCGACAAAACTCGGTGTAAACCACAGCCACCACACGATGCCAAAGCTGACGCCTAAAGCGTGCCACGATTGTTCGATCCATTCACGAAGTCGGAACTTCCGCCTTACGAAACCAAACAAGAGTCCTAGACCGGCAATGGCCACTGAAATACCGGCGCGCTGTCCCAGGTCACTCGCCTCGTCGTGCGAGAACTGAATGTTGACGGATGACGAGACTCCATGCATGGCGAACCGCACGGGTTGTCCGCGGCCATTGCCAGCTTCTTGAAAGTTCCGCGCCGCCAAGTCAGAAATCTCGATTTCGGCGTCGACGGCAGGATCGCGTGTTCCGTCCACGATGCTCGTGGCAAGATCCCGTCGCCGCTGCCAGGTCTGTCTCCACGATTCGAAGCCGACTTCGGGGGCCGGGGGTGTGAGCATCTCCGCCATTTCTAAGACATGTGTTGCCGAGCTGGCTCGAATCTGCGCCTGTTGGACCGCGTCGGTGAGAGAATGTTTCAACAAGGCCTTGTCAAGATGTGCTCCCACGGGACCATGAATCGTCCACAACGTTTGCTCGACCGGCAGATTGGCCAATGATGGTGCTGCGATCATTTCGCCTGGAATCGCGGAAGTTGAACTAAGCTGTCCAAAGAACACGACCTCAATCCGTTGTGGAAGTTGCTCGGGACCTAGCGGAATCCCCACACGGTTTTCTTTTTCAGATCGCAAGGTGACAGGAACTCCCGCCACTTTCACATGCGCGATCGACAATCCCGGCGGAACGACCAGAATACACTCAGCTATCTGCAACGGCGTCACGTCGAATGCCGCAACACCGTAGCAGGTGCGATCATAATTCCAGGCAACATTGAAGTCCGCCAATTGCACTTGCGACGTGGCACCGAGCCGTCCCACATTGTGAACAACGGCCGTGACGCGCGTGTCTTCCACACGATACGACGTCGAATCGACATCCTGCAACGGAGAATTCTGATTCGACAGATTCGGAATCGGCTGCAGGCCATTGGTCGCCCAGGATATCACCTCCTCACCGCGTCTGCTGGGCAGCACGAGATACTGCTGCACTTGACTCTCATTGAGAATCTTGACTAGTGGTACTTCCGATAAAGCCGCAGTCGCGCGTTGCGACTCGCAACGGATGTGCAGGCGAAACCGATCACGTGTCGAGTTGTGGGGACGGAGTACCAATACTCGATCCGCATCCATACCCACAATCTCGTGATTGATTTCTGGCGTGAGGGTCAGCGGCTGGGACCAACCAACCGGTAAAGCCATCCGCAGTTCGTCAACGACTCCGGATTTCAGGTCAAGCGTTATCTCAGTGTCGGCGAACCAAACGTCGTCTTCTCCAAAGCTCACACGGTTCACGATCCGGCCACTGATCTGTGGCCGGTTTCGTCTCGTCAAGAAAGACAACGATGTTTCGGTTTCATCCTCCGTGACGGACGGGACCAAGAAAGAATTGACAATGCGGCCATTCTCATGATCGGCCAGGATGTCATCGGTCAATTCGTCCGCTTCATCGACGAGTCCCTTCGCTTTCAAGTTCTGGATGAGAACATCCGGCCGTTGTCGAACAACCATCCGATTGGATTGAAACTCGACGCCCTGCATGGAAACCAACGGCAACGTAGTTCGCGCGCGAAATGCCGTCGGCGCCTCGCCATCGATAACCAACCGATACCGGTCCTCGATGGCTCGTTCAAAAAACACGGTCAAAACCGAGTTCGCACGCGTCCATCGTACAGCCTGCAGTTCTTCACCACGAAAGACCTCTAAGTTGCGGATCTCGATCGATTGCGGGACCCGCAATCGCTGCCGAAAACAGTTCCTTCCACCGAGCTCGACATCTGCCGAATAGTGCAGTCCAGCGCGTGTCCAACCGATGGACCAGCTTGACAGCTGTTGCGTTACTGGCGGTACTGCCCGCGGACGCGAGGTCATGTGCCAACGACGGGTCGGCTCGTCAAGACGGTAGGCCAATTGCGGCGCGTCCGTTGGTTCATTCCAGTCCGCCAGAAACTCGGCCGGAAGGATGGCCTGTAGGGGTGGATCGGCCACCAGTTCTACCTCCAGCTCGGGCGCGACGGACAGTCCGAATGTCGCGCTTCCTTTGTCGTCGGCAACCGCGCTCAGTCGCGGCAGATAGACGTTGCCCAGCCCGCTCGTGTCTGTCATCAGAAAAGTCGCGTAAACGGAGACTTGATTTTCACCGGGCTCGTCAAAACGGACGACAATCGACGGAATCGGTCCACTTTCCGGTTCGTGATTCGCCGGCTGACTTGGGATGAGCTGCGAAAGCTTGAGACGCGGATCGACAAGCAGCCGCACTTGTTCAATTCCGCCACGAGGCACCGTAAACTCGAATTGACCCTCCAGTACGACCGAACTCGGTTGGATTCGCAACCAAAATCGCTCGACGGCCGTCAACGGAATCGGCTCTTCCGAAGTTTTGGAACTCAACGGCCAACGAACTGCCAGAAGATTGGTCGGCCCCATATCCGCGGCGATCGTACCAAGCGACTCGCTCTGATCGATTGCACCGGAGGCAGATGGCAACTCGATTCCTTCAATCCGCATGGATGGACTGACTTTGAGCCGTGCGCCAGCGAATTCAGGAACGCGCAAGTCGAATCCGCTGGACTCGGACTCGGTGTCGTTTCGTAGAACAGGCACGATCGTGAGTTCAAGCCGATAACGTCCCGGTCGCGTGACAGGGAGCTCCAAGGCCATGCCAGCCGCATTCCACGCTGGATCGATGATCTGGCCATCGAGTTTTACACTTGTCAGAGACCGTACACCGTCACGTTCCAGCGGTAAGGCGACTGTCGTGCCCATCTGAAACGTCTCCAATTCGTAATCCGCCGAGACCTCAGCTTCCACCAACCCTTCCGCATCACTTCGTAACGCTAGTGACGTTTCGTAGGCGGCTGAGCGGAGTAGCCAGGTCAAACTGGCACTTTTCGCCGCCGCGGGCCGATGGAGTGAATTGAACAGAGCGTCTGGGACGTGCACGTACTCGCCCACTGGTTCTTGTTTTTCATCGACTGGAAACAGAACACGATAGATCTGTATGGCGTTGGGAGCGGAGTTCTTCGCATCGTCGTCAGCGAATACTTGCCAAGCCCCGAGCGCGACTAACAAAATCACAGTCATCCTGGCCAAAGTGACCGCGACCCGTGGCAGTTCGGCCTGTGGCGGAGTATTGATCGCTTTGTCACGTAAGAACGTCAGGAACAGCCCAGCCAGGCTGCCCCACATCATGCCCCTAGCCAAAGGGACGAATTGAATCGGGACCAACAAAGTGAGGATGGTGGCCAGCACGATCAGGATCAGTGACTTGACGCGACGCGTAGAAAACCAAATGACAGCAGCGATCATAACGAACGAGATGCCCCATCCCATCACTCGAAGCACAGCAGGACGATAGACTTCAAACTGAACGACCGACGCGGTGTCAGAACCTAGTTGGCCAGGTCGTAGTTGATAATGTCGCCAGCCAAGACCAAATTCCTGCGCATCTTCCTGCCCGACGTGCGACCAGGGTTCCGGCCCAATGGCGGTTTCATTCGACCAGACATGCGACGAAACGGCACCCTCCGGACCAGCCGCGAATGAACTCCCGTCGCGTTGTGTGACAAACACATTAAGATCACGCGTAGGACTCAGTCCGTCATCGAAATCACCCAGCCGGATGGCCGACGTCAGTAAGATCGAATCCGGGCTGGCCACAACGGCTAAGTTATGTTCCGCAAGTACCTTCGAGACCGACTGCCTCGATTTCGTTGAAACCAGGGTATCGGCAGTCACATTCTCGTCGCGCAACGCGTTAGTATCGATCCGCAAGCTGCGAAGTCTGTCCGGAGAACGTGCCGTGCTGCGAAGTCGTTCGTAGCGCGAAACAACCTGCCCCCACGTTAGCGTTTCGTTCGACGTGTCAGTCGCGTCATTGGCGGCCACGACTTTCGTAAGAGCGGGCACAAAATTCGCAGCCGCCATCGCAGCATCGCGCGATGGGGTTTGGCCGATCGTCCGCCAGTCGGACAGCGAGAACAAGTCGAAAGGCCGTTTCTTGCTGCGGAGATTCGCCGCCCCAAACAGACGGTCCTCCCAGTTCGGCGAAAACTTCACGACGTTCTTCACAAACCGTGCATCCTCACGAGCATACATTCCCGGTGGCAGCCAGATGTCCCAGGTGCGGTCCAAGCAGGACATGTCGATCTGCGGCCAACCGGTTTTCCGTGAAGTAAAGCCGCGAAGAGGTTCCCCGTGTGTCGAGTAGTCGACAAACACCGAGGGGAAGCGTTTCTTGGGCGGCAGCTGAATCGTGATCCGCGGAGTACCATCGGATGATTTAGCATAGGAGACTTCGGTTTCATCCACACTAACTCGATGCACCGTCGCCGTGGCAGGTAGCGTTATTTCTGTTTGCGGTCGACCACTATTCTGGATCTTGAACCAAACCCGGTGGCTCGTCACACCGTTGGTCTCGAACCGTGATACCAACTCGCAAGCCCAGGCCCAGGCCAACACGGGTTCTCGCGGACCGGATTGTCGCGAGACTGTGACGGCGTGGTCGCGCGTTGGGTCATACCGATATGCAGCACGTTGATACGTATACTCGTCCTCCCGAGGTTTGACGATCGGCACTGCGGTGAGATCGCTGACATCAACTGACAACGTCGTCCCGTCGACCGCCCCAACGGCGACTGTCCCAGTTTGATCGACCGCTTCCACCAACGTGGCAAGATAGACAGGTGTCGTGTCGATCAGTGGCGAACTGCAGACCGCTGTCACGTGGAACGGTGTTGTACGTGGCTGGCGCAGATGAACTTCCCAGGCAGCCGTCTCCTGTGAGTCTGCCGTCTTGATCAATCGGGCAGAAAGAACTCCGTCCGGCTCGTCGGTGGACCACGTAAATGGAACGTCGGGTAACGGAGACAGCCGCACCAGCAGACTCGAGACGGGCGATGATTCCGGCTGACAGCGAATTCGTATCGCCTGCCGTAGAACGTCTGAATCCGCCATCGCCTCAACGGAGATCCTCCCGGTATACCGGGGCTTCTCTTGTGTGAGACTGACTCGAAACGAATCGTCTTGTCCTTCATCAACATAGACCAAGCCGCTGGTAAGGGGCCCCAACAGTTCCCGATCCGTTTCGCTAAACTCGACGGGATCGACATTCGTTTGCGGCTTCCCAGCCACCATCAAGTGATATGGTGCTTCGGCACGCAGTGACACCAAACGACGGTGCGCAGCCACATTGCCAAAATCGATAATTTGAAAATCCTCTGCGGTCAGATCGGTCCCAGCCGTAGGCATACCTCGCCGCGCGTTGATCAGAATCCGGACTTTTTCGTCGCCAGATACCGGTTGCCGAAGCTGTATGCGAATTCGTCGCCCACGTGTTCTTCGAGCGGGCGTACCTTCCAACGCGTCGGTCGGAGTCGACTCGACAGAATCAACCTTCCAAGGCGCATTGATCCGCGCATCCAACAGATAGACGTCGCCCTCCACCGAATGAACATCAGCGACAATATTAGCCGTCATCTTGGTTGGACTCACGGCAATCGCCGAACCGCTGGTGACGACAGTCTGCGTCGATGGACGCCCCACCACGACTTCGCACGTTGCGTCTTGGTTGTACAGCTGTAAGTGATGGACTTCTCCGCCCGCCATGCCAGACGGCGACTCGACGCTCGTCTCTACGGCGCCGGTGCACACAAACTTTTTTAGGATCAGCGTGTCGGGAACTTCCAGCACGGCCGTTGCCTGCTCCCAGTCGAGATCCAACGGTCGAAGAGTCGGCAATCGCATCGGTTTGTTCATCACCAAGGGCGACAGCGCGTCGACAATCAACGTACGGCCGGAACCCTGCAGCGGTGTGTCGAAAGTCAGTACGACCTGCTCCGCCTTTTCACCACGCGTGATCTGATCCGGCAGCAACTCGTGCTGACCAATGCGAACGCTCGCCACACGAAGATCTGGGGCAGTCTCTAGCACCAGGCGATGTAACTCGACTTGTAAAAACGCCAATGAGATCTCCGCATGGACCTCAATCGCAGACGTCGACAAGCGGTAAGTTGTCGCCTGACGCAGACGCGCGGAGGCGTTTGACGCAGTCGCGGCCACGCGATCCAAGACCTGCAACTTGAATTCATGTGTCCCTCCCAGCGCCACCAGCCAGCGATCCGATCCCGCGTCGACTGTCTCGGGGACGACCGCGAGATCCTCAAATCCATTATCCAAAAGACGAGTATCGCCAACGTCGACCACCGGCACGAGGCCTTTTGGCAAGTCTAACACCAGCTGATTGATAGAACTCGGCGGCAATGAGATGAAAAACTCAGTACCCACGTTCTTGAGCGGTGCGGGTGAATCGGGAACGGTACTGGAGCCGTTGCCTCGCAGCGACCAAGCGAAGATCAGTCGGGACGAGCGATCAGCAAACACGACATAATTGCCACCAATCCCCGCGCCGGCAGTTACATTCGGTGCATCAAGATCAGACCAGCGGAGCTGGCGAATTGGTAGGCGACACGGCGCGAGCGACAGAACACTGTCTGCTTGATGCTTGTTGACCACTTCCAAGCCTGCCCGGCCGTCAACAAGCTGGCCGTCGCGATACTTCGCGTAGAAGACACCGGAAACCAACTGCGCTTCGCCTGCGACATCGTCTGTCGCAGTTCGCATCATTGCTTCTAGCTTGTCCTCGAATTCGTCACGCCTGATGGCCATATACCCTTTGAGTCGTGACGGGACTTTCTCTTTCGGCAAATACTCGCGAACCACATAGACCGATGGCGAGCCACCAGCCGGCTCGTCCTCACCCATTTGTGCTGCAACTGAACCGCCGCCAAGCAGCCAGAATCCGATCGCTGCATGGCACCAGATCTGATGTCGCCGAGCCATCATGATTTGGAATCCACGATAGGGACTTGATACGTCGGGGGCGCGAGCGTAGTTGAGGTGTGCGAACTGCTTTCGGGCGCGACTTGCGCAACAAGACCGTCCGTCGCATCCGCCACGGAAACTGAGCTTTCACTTGAGGCGATCGGAGGAGCACGCCGACGTTCCACATTGCCGTGAAGAAGCCGCGCTAACAGTACAAACACGATTCCCAGCCCAGCGGCTTGAGCACCAACAATCGTCGGCTCAGGAAAAACAAACCCCAGCGATGCCACCACCACTCCAACGATCAGCAATGACGCCGGGTGGCGTGCCCATGAGAAATAGATCAAACACAATCCGGCGACCAAGACGGTCAAGGACATAACAAGCGTCAAGCTGCCGCGACTGGCCATAATGAACTCTACGGGCAGAATTGGCCCTACAGATGTAAATAGGTATTGATTTACGGACTGGTCAGACGGACTCCACTGCCGTGACGCGGTCATTATGTCTTCGAGGTCCGCTTGTCGCCGATTGGTGTGTCGTCCCCAATGGTTCGAATTCCAACGCCACACGTATTCAGGCGTCAAAGATGGAGATGGGATCAACAGGTGTTCGTCATACGGCAAGATCAACTGCCAATAAATCCGTCGCGAGCGTTGAACACCGAGGAGCTTTGGTGGCTCGACCGTTAGCCGTGCCACTGGAACGTCCCTCGCCGCAAACTCATACCACACTTCGACAGCGTACGCGTTGGAGGACTCTTCAGGATCAAGGTCGATCGCCACGACACCCGAACCTGATGCCTCTGCGTTCTGTTGTTTGTTACCCTGTACCGCAACACCAACTAAGCTTGCCCCAGCCGGCAGCTGTACCTGAATTCTTTCCGAATCGGTTCTCAGTTGAAAGCATGCTCGATCTTGTCGCGTCAACCGGGACAAGAAGGACTGCAGCCAAAACTTTTCCAGAACCGTCGCCCCCAGTTGCGGTGTTTGCACGAGCCGCACGACAACGTCCACCTCTGCCACACCACCGCTGGTTTGAAACAGCTGATCGCGCGAAGACGGGTCAAGCAAATCGTCGATCAAGATATCCCATCCACTACTAACCAGCTCAACTTCCACTTCCTCCGTAGCCACCAGGCGCAGTTTGCTGGTGCCAACGGTTATGGACGGATCAACAGCGACGCGAATCAGCTTCAGTGGCAACGAATCGTCGGTCGCTTCAGGGGTGATCGGCAGCGTATAACGCGCCGCGATCGAACAGGGCTTGATCCGATCCTCTAACAGGTCGACAGTCACTTCAACGATTCCGGGATCCTCAGTAGGCATGATTCCCAAAACGGGAAGAGGACGTTCTCGCAAACCACCATTGGTTGCGGTAGTGTCCTCCGAAATCAATTCAAAGAACTGAATCTGGTCGTTCGGTACCGTCCCTTCAGGAATGTTGAATTTGATCTGCCGAAGTGGCTCATACGAGATTTCGAGGTCAAACCGCTGTTCGATGGCCAGGGTGCTTGCGGTAAACCTCAACGTGTTGGCAACATTGGCAGCAACGACTCGACTGCGCACTTCGAAATCACCCGCGAAAACCGAAGCCTCCTCGGATGGCTCCTCAACGTAGAACATCGGAAGTTGCTGCGTATTCGGCGATTCCAGATCGGGTGGTGCCGATTCCGCGATCAGGCCTTTGATTTCCTCGCCGCGAAGTGTCAAATCAACGTTGTCAGCTGGAAAGACAGCGACCGTCGCAGGGGACGCAACACCATTGACGGTGCGGGGCAGAACGACACTGAATGATTTGTCGTCAGAGGAAATCGGCCGATGTGCTTCAATGCGGATCTCGAAATCTTCCGCGATTGGTTTTCCGTTACGGGCCAGCGGAATCGTTAGCGGCGTAGTTTCAGTCAGCGAGATCGTCTCGGCAATCAAATCCGCAGGGAGGACTCGGTCAATTTCCCAGCCGTCGGCTTGAATCAGCAGTTCACGAGTGCGGGCACCACTAGCGGTGTACTTCAAGGTTGCGATCAGTCGCAACTGCGTTGCTTCGACATGCAGAGAATAGGTCGGCTCAACACGAATCCGGGACTCACGGGCACGCACCTCGACTTTCAATGAGAACGGCTGGCGGTCATACTCGAATCGCGCCACCGCTCCGTTTTGTCGTTGTGATTCACTGACTTGCACTTGCCGAACGTAACTGCCGGGAAACCAATCGACGGTCCAATCGCCCACCACGGCCAAATCCAGAGAACCCGTTTGCCGCACAGCACCAACGACATCGAAGCCAGACATTTCTGTTTGACCAGCCGTCACTTTGTCAGCTGAAATCGAGAACGCTTTTAGACGTACCTCGAGTGCCGGATCTTCCTTTCCGTCTTGGCGAGTGACGCGGACCAACCTCGTATTGCGCCCCGTCTCAGCCACAACTTCGATACCGACGCCTGGAGTCGGTTCGGGAATCAAAATCGCGCCTGTGGGAAGACGAACATCAAACGTCCGAATCGGCGCGCCGTAACTTCGCACTCGGAGGTTGGTTTCATAGTCGATTTGTTGGCCCTTGATCGTGGCTTGCGTCGTAGCAGTCGATATGAGAACGGGATCGGTAAGGTTCTTCTCGCGCCATGTTACTTCAAGCGGACCACCCACATTCTCCACAGAGATGCGAGTCTTCTGCCCGCCAACCTTGCTGGTCGTCAGAATATTCACTTCAGAATCGTTGGTCGTTACATCCAAGTCGGATCCCGGCACTTCCAACTGTAACCGGGTGGGTCTCTGAGGCGTCAGCAAGGACACCCGCAGCTTTCCGGCGACTCGAACCACCGGAAGCTTGATGTTTAGTGTGATAGCATGATCTGAATTCGGCGCGGCACGAAGCCAAGCCACGTATCCATCGCCCTGCTTATCATAAGATACGAGCAACTCGCCCGGCCCAACATATGCGTCCGACATGAGAATCGTCTGATTCAAACGCAAAGGGACACGGATCCAAGAGAGCGATTCGCTATCACTGTTCTCGCGAATGCGAATATTCACCTTGACGGTAAACTGTGCCACATGTTCATCGGCCGTCCCAGTGAGTCCGACGTCGCCTTGAAACACGTAGACGTCCGGGGCGGGATCACGAGGAATCAACTGCTCCTTCAAGAGCTTAAGCTCTTGAAGCTCCTCAAGCGTAATAGATACCGGCACCAATTCCCCTGTGGTCTTGTCCTTGAACCAAAAGATCTCAAGATCTGACTCGTTGATCGCGTCAGGCCGCGACGACGTGTCGCCAACTGCTGCGCTATTGGGAATCGGGGGTGTTTGTGCCTGCGCAGCGCAAACCACGACCAACCAAATGGTTATAAGGCAAGAGAACACCTGATGGCGCATACGCAGGCCGGCATCCATTGAGCAGCACGTCGATTGACGGACAGGGGGAAAGATGAGAATCGAACGCCTTAACCTAGTTTATACCGACTTGGCCGAAGATTGAAGCTTTTCCGGGACAGAATCCGACTCAGCACCATCCGTTTCCATCCGTTCAACCACCACGGGTCGACGTCACCAATGCAATCAATTCTTGACTTAGCTCGCAAGTGGACGCCGCCAAGAGCCCGGGGGCGCCGAGCTGAAACTGTCCCCCACGCGAGGCAGACACTTCGCCACCCGCTTCTTGAACCAACAGGACTCCGGCCGCAACATCCCAGATTTTCGTGTCACTCGCCCAATATCCGTCCAAACGACCCGCCGCCAAATAACTGAGGTTCAATGCAGCCGAGCCCATCCGTCGTAATGCCTGGGAACTGACAAGCACGTCAAGAAACTGCCCAATCTCGGGCGCTTCACGTTCGATCTCCGGCGGCAGGCTGACGGCCACCAGGGCTTTCGGCATCTCAGTGCAGTCGCTCACACGAATCGGCTGACCGTTCAGAAACGCTCCCTCGCCCGAAACGGCCGAGAAACACTCATTGGATGTAGGATCGAATACGACACCAACCAGCAGTTCATCGTCGTGCCGCAGGGCGATTGAGACGCAAAAACTCGGCAACTGATGCACGTAGTTGGTGGTCCCATCCAACGGATCGCAAATCCAACAGTAGCCATCGTGACGGGACTGTTGGTCTTCGTTGCCCAGCCCATCCTCTTCACCGACGAAGCGATGATCCGGAAAAACGCTCAACAGCGTCTGCTGTATGACCCTTTGCGAGGCGAGGTCGGCTTCGGTCACCAGGTCCTTTGGCCCCTTTTCACGAGCCATGATCTTCCCTTGCCAATCCAAAAGAACTTGGCCACCCGCACGGGCGGCTTTTTCACAGGTCTCCAAGAATTGACGCATCAAAACCGCTCCGCTTTACCGTGTTTGCCAAGCCGCCACGAGTGATTTTAGCATCTCAGACATGGTTTTCACGGAATCCCGCGCATTCGCCAAGTAGGGTACGTCGATTCGCCCTTGATTTTATGCAAAATTGCTTGGACTCGGCATTCGAACTTGCTATGATCGGTAGAAGTTACGCCTGCGCCCCCCCTTGGTCGAGGCCGAAACGTCATTGCTCCTGCCTTATAGGTGTCTTTCTACTCTGCCTATGTGGCGATATCGGCCTCTTCTCTGTTCCGGCCCCGCCGTTCGCTTGCCGCGAGCGGCGGGTTTTTTTTTGGTTACCTGATGATTTCAACAACTAGCAAAATACACAGAGAATAATGAACGACCAAAGTGCGTGGAGACTTTGCGGAGCCACGGTGCAGCTGACGACGGAGTCCCTGGAGGCAACGATTGATGTCGAGCGTCCTGATCTTGGTCTGGGGTCGCTCACGTCGTGCATCAACGGCCACAAGGTGAAGCTCGACGCTGCCGGCATTCTTGGCGTTTGTGCTGGTCAAGTTGATCCGGCAGCGGTCAAGTCGACCGACTATTACGTGCGCGGCGACGACATGATTGTGTCGTACCAGCTTGCCACGACGCCTGACGTTGGCCTGCAAATCTATTGGCGTGTCATACACGACGAAACAACGCCAGCGACTGGAATTGAAGCGATTGTGTCCGCACAAACTGAACTGTCAGATAGTCACCCAGCATTGACAGTCCGCAGTCTGTTGCCGCCTGGCGATGTCTTGACGATGACCGCCAGCGGTGATCGAACATTTCGACCGCTTGCTCTCGATAGGGACGACTCGGCAACGAGCGACGGAGCTGTGTTGATCCGATTTGACAGCGACGAGATCAGTTTTCTGGAGATGGTGCACCCATCGGATGATTGCGGCGTCACGATCAAGAGAACCTCCGGGCAGCTTGTGACCTACTACCCGATCTTGACCGAACAGCTTGAGAAAGGTGTTATTCGTCGTAGTCGCATACGGGGCATGTTCTTGCCGCGTGAAAACGACAGCTCCTTCGCCTCGGAGCTTTACGCGCAGTTCGCGTCTTCCCCAACACCATTGACGACCTAGCGGGGCCGTGTTT
>JASLPZ010000129.1:0-17966 GCA_030744725.1 Pirellulaceae bacterium | reverse complement strand
CGAGCCATCTCTTGGGCGCGAATCAGCAGACAATCAATTTCGTCGTCGTCAATCGCCGGATAGTACGACCGAGACGAAAAGGTGATGTTGTACCCAGCCTTCTTGAATAACTCGGCCGTCGAGTTTTGCAGGCTGCCGGCGGGAATACCAAGTTTGAGAATCGGATCGGTCATGCGTTTGGTTTCTTATAAACCTCGGACGGGTCGAACAGGCGTTCGCCGACGATGTCAACGGCGCCGGATTGTGGGTCCACCTTGCGAAAGAAACAGCTGCGGTAACCCTCGTGGCAGGCAGCTCCGCCGATCTGGTTGACGACGGCCAGTAACGTGTCGGCATCACAGTCGAAGTAGATCTCTTTCAGCTCCTGGACGTTGCCACTTTCTTCGCCTTTCCTCCAGAGTCTCTGGCGGCTACGACTGAAGTAACATACGCGTCCCGTTGCTAAAGTCTCCTGGTATGCCTCGGCGTTCATGTACGCCAGCATCAGCACGTCACGCGTTTCTGCATCTTGTGCTATGACAGGAATTAAATCCGATTTCTGAAAGTCAGGACCACTCATTTCCATTCCTCACGATGGGCGCAGGCTGCCAAGCGACATTGGCCACGCGACATTGGCAGTGCAGCGGATTCGCACCACGGGGGCAAACTAGCCATCTTACTTCAACAACTGAGTTTGACCAATGGTGAGGCCTCGTTTCGCGGGTTGCCAGCACCCGACACCACGATTGGGCCAGGCGATGTGACCGAACGTCACTTGCGCGTTGTGGCCCACCGGAAAAATCTCGACCTCGAATCGAGGCGTCTGGGGCTTCGTTAATTAGGGGGGCTCGTACACGCTCGACGGGCTGGCGTACCAGTGACCGGTGAGCTTGCTTACTCTTCTCCTCCGCCTACCACCGTTTCGCCGCGACCGCTACGATAATTGACAATCGGGTTGCCCGGAATTGTGCACGTCTTGGATCGCGCCATGGCGAGACAACCGACCGTGCCGGCAAAGTATTTGGACTTGATAAGATCGATTCGGATGAGCGACACACGCAAGGCAGTCGTGCTGCTAAGTGGCGGATTGGATTCAGCAACCGTCCTCGCGATCGCGAGAGAGCAAGGATTTCAGGTTGCGGCGCTTAGCTTTCGGTACGGCCAGCGGCACGAACACGAGCTTGTCTGCGCCGAGCGGCTGTGTTGTCAAGCGGGTATTTCCCAACATGTGATCTTGGACATCGATCTGCGAAAATTCGGCGGCTCGGCACTGACCAGCAATATGCCAGTACCAAAGCACAGCGATGTCTGCGAGATCGGCGATAAGATCCCAGTGACTTATGTACCGGCACGCAACACGGTGTTCCTGTCGTTCGCCTTGGCCTGGTCCGAAGTTCTTCGAGCCTCCGATCTGTTCATCGGCGTCAACGCGTTGGATTACAGTGGCTACCCTGATTGTCGTCCTGATTACATTGCGGCGTTCCAGCGGATGGCAAACCTGGCGACCAAGGGTGCCGTCGAAGGGGATTTGCCGATCCGGATCCAAACACCGCTTATCGATCTAACCAAAGCCCAGATCATCCGTCGCGGCTTGGAGCTGGGCGTGAATTACGGCCTGACGACCAGTTGCTATGATCCGACTACCGATGGGCTGGCGTGCGGCGGTTGTGATGCTTGTCTGCTGCGGCTGAAAGGGTTCGAAGAACACGGTCTGATGGATCCTGCGCGCTATGCCACGAAGAAGACCTAGCGAGGCTGTGCCTCGGAGAAGCGAGCTATCACTTGGTTGCGGTAATCTGCTCCCCGACCCACCTGCGGTCAGTGCCCGTCGGTGAAAACGTGGCTCATTTGTCAAATCATCCGAACATTTGATGCCGTCCGACTGGCGTGAACGCATTGGGAAAGTGTTCGATTGTCGGTTGTTTCTGTATGTTTGGCCATGTCACGGCGACGACGTCGAAGCGCGCTCGATATTCCAGCAGGTCGTGGCGTTTGAGGTAGCCCAGTGCCAGCCGAGTCAGCCGACGTTGTTTGGCATCCCCAACTGCTTCGGCGGGATGTCCCGCTTGATGCGACTTTCGTGTCTTGACTTCCACGAAGACGACCGTCCTCTGATCGACCGCGATCAAGTCCATCTCGCCCAGCATGTCACGTTGGCTGCGGGCCACGATAAGAAAGCCGAGCCGTTTAAGAAAACGGGCAGCGGCAGCTTCGCCCCGCCTGCCAAGCGGTTGGGGCGTTCTCCACTGGCGAACCCAGGTCCAGGCTTTTTGCAACGCATTCATTTCAAAGCGAAGCTTAGCGGCGCCGACGTTCTTTCAGGCGAACTGCCTTGCCGACACGATCTCGCAAGAAGTACAACTTCGCACGACGAACGATGCTCGAACGCTGCACTTCGACAGACGCCACGCGGGGTGAATGGACGGGAAACTTGCGTTCCACACCTTCGCCCGCCACGATCCGTCGAACAGTGAACATTTCACGTGTACCGCTACCACTCCGTGCGATCACCGTGCCGGAGAAAACCTGGATGCGTTCTTTGTCACCTTCCAGGATTCGCGTATGCACGTCGACGGTGTCACCGATTTCAAATTTAGGCGGTTCGTCTTTAAGGCAAGACTTCTCCACCTTGTTCATTAGTTTCTGACTCATGGCATTGTCCTTTCTGAGTATACGTCGACGGCTGGTCTGGCTGACTGCCAACCGCAGATCTAGTTGTCCGTTTTCGTCTTATCTTGGATTGGGGCTGACTTTGTTGGTTCGTTTTTTTGGGCTGGTGGTTCGCTGCTTCCAGCGGGTGGTGGCAATTCAGTTGGTGGCGTCTCCAGCAGATCCGCCCGTCGTGTTTTTGTTTTTAGGAATCCTTGTTCTCGTCGCCATTGGGCAATCGCCTTGTGGTCACCGCTCAACAAAACCTCCGGGACTTTGTGACCACGGTATTCCCGTGGTCGTGTGTATTGAGCCCATTCCAAGTGTCGATTGCCTGTCGAAAACGAATCCTCAACGGTGCTTTGCTCTTCTCCCAAGACACCGGGAACTAGACGCACCACTGCGTCAATTATCACCATCGCGGCAACCTCGCCACCGTTAAGGATATAGTCGCCGGCGGAAATCTCGTCCGGCTGCAACAGATCAACCACTCGCTGATCAAAGCCTTCATAGCGACCACAAAGTAACAGTAGCCGATCTTCCTGGGCCAGTTCCTCCACAATTTGTTGGTTCAGTTTTCGGCCTTGGGGGGTGAGCATCACGACCCGCCCAGGCCCGTTCGCTCTGCGTTGTACGTCTTCGACACATTCGACGACCGGTTCGACTCGCAGTACCATACCGGGACCACCGCCAAACGGCCGGTCGTCCACCTTGTGATGCTTGTCTTTCGACCACCGGCGAAGGTCGTGTAATTCCACCTGGACCATGCCACGGTCGATCGCCTTCTTCAGCAAACTCTGTCCCAGGTATCCCGGAAAAAGGTCAGGAAACAGCGTCAGCACGTCGAAGCGCATTGTCTATTCTTTTTTCTCCTCGGCCGGTGCGGTCTCAGGCTCCACAATGGCATCGGGCTGGGCAGCAGCTTCCGGTTCAGGAGTAGCCTCCGGTTCAGGAGTAGCTTCGGGCTCGGCAGCGACTTCAGTAGCTTCCGCCTCAGGGGCTTCAGATTCGGCGACGGGAGCTTCATCCGTGGGCGCTTCCGTGCTGGCTTCCGCCTCAGGCGCTGCTTCCGCCGGCGGTTCTTCCGCCTTCGGCTTGGCGATGACGACTGGGGCCGGTGCCATTGGCTTGTTCGCCTTCAGGCGCTCAAGTGCTGCCAGGCGTTGTTCGTTGTGGGTGCCATTGCTCCCGTATTTCTTTATAAGCACACTCATTTTGTCGCTAGGCTGGGCGCCGACGCTGAGCCAGTAATCGATGCGCTCGGCGTTGAGCGACGCGCGTGCGTCCGTTTCGGACACCATCGGGTCATAGTGTCCCAGGTATTCAATCACGCGACCGTCGCGGGCCTTTCGACCATCGACGGCACACACGCGATAAAATGGCCGGTGTCGCCGACCCATACGTTTCATACGAATTCTAACTGCCATTGCTTCTCCCTAAATCGATCCTTGTTAGTCGTCTGGCGGGCGTCGCCCGCATGAATATCTTTTGGAAACTGCTTGTTTACGCTTAATTGTCTCCCGATTGTCCAAAGCGCCGCCGACGCCGCAAAGCTCTTTCTTTTTCCTTCTTCAACTTGGCTTTCTCTTTGGGAGAAAGCCGCTTCCCGGTTCCCTTTTTGGTGCGCATCATCGCACCACCGCCGGGATCCATCATACCGCTTTGCTGCAGCTTTTGGATCGCCTGCATACGACCAGCCATGCCTTGCCCCGCCATGTCCTTCATGATGGGGGCAACCATATTGTATTGCTTGACCAGCTCGTTCACTTGCTGCGGCATCACTCCCGAACCCGACGCAATGCGATTCCTTCGAGCTGGATCGATCTGCTTCGGATTGCGCCGTTCTCCCGGCGTCATCGAATTAATGATGCCAATCAGACGGCGGGCGTCGCCTTCGGCGTCCATGCCATCGCCGTCCATCATCTTGGTCATCTCGCCCATGCCGGGCATGAGTCCCATCATCTTCTTCATCAGGCCGGGTTTGCTGAAACTCTCCAGCTGGACTTTGAAGTCGTCCAACGTGAATTCACCTGCACGGATCTTGTCTTCGAGAGCTTGCTGTTGTTCTTCATCGACGACTTGGCGGGCTGTGTCGACCAGAGCCAGGATGTCGCCCATGCCCAGAATCCGGCCTGCCATGCCGTCAGGACGAAAGGGCTCCAAGGCGTCCAAGTGTTCGCCGGTTCCGATGAACTTAATTGGGACGCCCGTGACATGCTTGACAGACATCAACGCACCACCGCGTGCATCGCCATCGAGCTTCGTCATGATCACGCCGTCAAGTTCCAGCGCCTCGTTAAACGCTTTGGCGCTGTTGACCGCATCCTGACCGGTCATGCCGTCGACGACGAAGTAAACCTGATCGGGGCCAACTCGGGTATCGATCGCTTGCAACTGACGCATCAGCTCTTCGTCGATCGCCAAGCGGCCGGCCGTATCCAGAATGAGAACCTGAACGCCTTCTTGTTTCGCCTTCTTGACGGCGTCCTGACAGACCTTGACGGGATCCTTGGCACCTTTCTCTGAATAAACAGGAACGCCAAGCTGTTCGCCCAGGACGTGCAGTTGGTCGATGGCGGCGGGACGCTGGAGGTCTGCAGCCACGAGCATCGGTCTGACTTTGTTGTTCAGAAGCAGCTGCGATAGCTTGCCGCAAGTCGTGGTTTTTCCCGATCCTTGCAAGCCGCACAGCATCAACGTTGTCAGTTCGCCCCGCAAATGTAACGACGGATCGACGGGACCAAGGATATTGATCAACTCGTCACGGACGATGCCGATCACTTCCTGGCTGGGATCAAGCGACAGCAACACGCGTTGGCCCAACGCGCGCTGCGTGACCTGCGACATGAACGCTTGGACGACTTCGTAACTTACGTCAGCCTCGATCAGCGATTTCTCGACCAAGCCCAAGGCGTCACGCATGTTCCCCTCGGTCAACTTGCCCTTACCGCGCAAGCTCTTCAGGGCCGATTGGATTCCGTCTTGGAGGGATTCAAACATGCGTCAGGTGAGTTGGGTGAACTGTCACCCCTGGAAGTGGGGGGGTGGCGAGGGAAACTCGCATTGTACTGTGGCAGCCTTGGGGTTGTAAACCCGTACTGCCGCACAATTTAAAGACGGCAAGCGGTTGCCAGAATTGGGTGCGTTGGCGATTGAGACTGCTTTCATGGTGGGATTGGCGAGCGTAAGATATTGGCCTGATTATCTTTATCTTCACCAAACCGCGACGATGTCGGAGTTCAGGATGGCAGCGGAACCAGAGTCGAGGGGTACTTTCAGTGTTTGGCGGGCCGTTGGTCCGGCGATCATTACGGCATCGGTGGTTCTAGGGCCGGGGAGCATTCTGTCGGCTTCCAAGATTGGCTACCAACACGGCTATGCCATGGTTTGGGTGTTGGCTTTCGCATCGCTCATGATGATCGGAATGATGGCACTTTCGGCACGCCTGGGCGTCGTGCTGAAGGGGACGTTGTGTGACGAATTGGCTCGCCGCGACGGCCGCTGGGTTGCGGTGATCACCGGTGTGTCGTTGTTCTTGATCGCCGCGTGTTTTCAGTTTGGCAACAACCTGGGCGTGCTGGCGGCAATCGATCCATTCTTGCCACAGACGGATCCGTCCAGCACGGGGGTCTCGATCGTCGGTGCGATCAAGTTGGCGGTGATCGTCGGTTTGAATCTCATCATCATTGTCGCCTTGATCGGCTTCAAAGAACTCTACAAGCCGATCGAGTTGTTGATGAAAGCGATGGTCACTCTGATGATGATCGCATTTGCAGCCAACCTTGTGATGGCCCAGCCGGATCTACTCGAACTACTGGCCGGCCTGGTCCCAATACTTCCCGAGGGCGCGGCGAATACCCTGTTTCCGCAGATCGAAGAAGCGGCCATGCATGGTGACGTCGTGGTGGCGCCGGCGCGGATGACAGACAACCTGACGCCCGTGATTGCTATGTTTGCGACCACGTTTTCCATTGCTGGTGCATTCTATCAGTCGTATTTGGTCCGCAAAAAAGGCTGGACGCTGGCAAACCTGCGCGAAGGACTGGTTGATTCGGCGGTTGGCGTGGCGGTTTTGGGATTGGTTTCGCTGATGATCATGGTAACGGCGGCGGCCGTTCTACACGGTCGTGATGATGTTGGCGAGCTTGGCTCGGCGGCCGATGTTGCGCGTCAGTTGGCTCCATTGTTTGGCAATTCGGCCACGGTCTTGTTCTGTTTGGGGATTTTCGCGGGTGCGTTTAGCTCGTTTCTGGTGAATGCCATGATTGGGGGCACCATGTTGTCGGACGGAATTGGATTAGGCGGCGACATCGATCAGCGCTGGCCCAAGGTGTTTACGGTGTTGGCGCTGATGATTGGTATGGGAGTGGCCATCTATGTCGAGGCGACCGGGTTGCGTCCCGTGAATCTGATCATCTTTGCGCAGGCCATGACCGTGCTTGGTCTACCGGCGCTGGCCATCGCCATGTTGCGTCTGGCGACGTTGAGTGACTTACGCGGCGACAAGGCGGTGCCCTGGATCTTGAAGTTTGTCGCCTTGGTTGCGGTTGTGATTGTCATCTTCCTGGCTGTGCGAACTTGTATCGTGCTCTATTTCAAGCTGTTCATGGCCACGTAGGGCCAGCGACTACCGCGCACTGACGTCGTTTGCAAAAGTTGGCCGAATCGAGTGGGCGGTCTATACTGACTCGACGAAATCGCCGCGTGTCCACCACGAAACAGAGGAAAACCGCATGAACCACTCGCGCCACATTCTCTTGTTGGCCATCGCAATATCGTCCCTTCTATTCTCACCTTGTTTTTCCCAAACCGCGGCCAAATTTCGGACGTGGACGGACTCGACGGGAAAGTACACAGTTGAAGCAAAGTTCCTCGAAATCAACCTCGGCAAAGTCAAGCTGCAACGACGGAACGGCAAGGTCTTCGAAGTCTCTTTGACGCGCCTGAGTCGGGCGGATCGTAAGTTGGCCCAAGACGCGGCACGTACAAGTGACGATGCGACAACGCAAGTTGTGGCCAGCGAGGCACTAAACCTTGATTGGCCTCAGTGGCGTGGCCCGAATCGCGATGGGATTTCGACCGAGACGGGACTGATGGATCGATGGCCCGACGAGGGGCCAAGGGAATTGTGGCGCACGCGAGGTTTGGGTAGAGGTTATGCCAGTGTTTCCATCGCAGACGGCAAGATCTTCTCGATGGGACGATTGCAGGGCCAAACACACATCGTGGCGATGGACGTGGCTGACGGCGAGGTGCTGTGGACGGTCCCTGTCGGCGGCGGCGGCGATCCGAACTGCACGCCAACCGTTGATGGCGCACTGGTCTTCGGCCTATCGCATGGCGGCGACCTGTTGTGCGCGGACGTGAATACCGGTGAGGCTGTCTGGAAGAAGCGTTTCCCAGATGACTTTGGCGGCAAGATGATGTCTGGGTGGGGGTACAGTGAGTCGCCTTTGGTTGACGGCAACAAACTGGTTTGTACGCCCGGTGCGCCAGACGCAATCATCGCGGCGCTGGATAAGCGAACGGGCAAAACGATTTGGAAGACAGCGATGGCCAATGCCGGGTCTCGCGGTCGCGACGGTGCCGCGTATTCGTCGATCGTGATTGGTAATGGTGGCGGGGTGCGGCAGTACGTTCAGCTGGTGGGGCGCGGTGTGATTGGCGTTGATGCGAACAATGGGCGACTGCTTTGGGGTTACAATCGCACTGCCAACGGAACGGCCAACGTGCCAACTCCAGTGATCAAGGACGATTTCGTGTTTTGCTCGACTGGCTATGGCACGGGGGCGGCATTGTTGCTGCTCAGCGGCCGGCGGGGACAGATCAGTGCCGAGGAAGTTTATTTCAAGAACGGTAATGACCTTCAGAATCACCACGGCGGCATGATCTTGCTGGGTGACCATGTTTATATGGGGCATGGTCACAACAACGGACATCCGGTCTGCGTCAACCTGCGCACCGGAAGGGATGCCTGGCGCCCCGGTCGCGGACCGGGCACGGGATCGGCGGCGATCACTTGTGCCGATGGCCATTTGTACTTTCGTTATCAGAATGGCGTAATGGCGCTGATCGAAGCGACGCCCGAGAGCTACAAGCTGAAGGGCAGCTTCACGATTGGGATCAACAACGGTAATAGTTGGGCTCATCCGGTGATTTCCAATGGACGGCTCTATTTGCGGGACCAGGACGAGATGATCTGTTACGACATTCGAAATCCGACGGGGAGTTGAAAGCGGCGAGATGATACACGGCTCAGCCGTTCACATCTGTGGGCCGTGAACAAGCGAATGTAGGCCATGAACAAGGATGCAGCACCGTGCCCAATGCCCATTCGTCGCGAGAAACCATGTATGCGAGGTCGATCCGGTCGAGGCCGATTTGGTGTGTTTCGCTGGGCTCTGATCTTTGTTGCACTGAACACCTTCGCGTGGGGTGACGACGCGGAGAAGGCAAATCCACAATCCGCACCAAAAACCAGTTCGAGCTCAGACATTGAGGAAATCGGCTGGCCGTTCATTCGTGGACCGCGGTACGACGGTAGATCGGCCGAGGTTGCTCTTGTCGACGCATGGCCGGAAGAAGGGCCACCGGTGCTCTGGACACTGCCACTAGGGCAGGGGTATTCGTCCTTCATCGCCTGGGAGGATCGGGTCGCCACGCAATTCCAAACGCTTGCAGGCCAATACGTGATCTGCTTGGAGGCGGAGAGCGGTCGAGAGATTTGGCGATATCGCTATGGCCTGCCGTTCGATCCGGTTGGCGTCTATCCCGGGCCGCGTGCGACACCGACGTTTGCCGGCGGTGCCATTTACTTTTCGACCCCGGGCGGCGTGGTTGGGTGCCTTGATGCACGCTCCGGCCGGCGGCGGTGGTCGGTTGATTTGGTCAAACGGTTTGGAACTCGCGGGACCGACTTTGGTTATTCGTGTTCGCCGACGGTCGTCGAGGAGATGGTTGTTCTTCCTGTCGGCGGTTCTGGTGCCAGCATGGTGGCGCTTGACGCCGCCAACGGCTCGTTGGTTTGGCAGGCAGGCGACGATCCGGCCAGCTACACGCCAGCCTACCCAATCACGTTTCAAGGGCAGTCGTTGATCCTCGGCTACATGCAGAATGCGCTCGTTTGTCACGATTTGGCCACGGGCGAGCTTGTTTGGCGGCACGAGCTATCCGTCGGGTACGACGAGCATTCCGCGTGGCCAATCTACTCGGAGCCGGATCTATGGATTTCCGGTCCTTTTCAAGGTGGCTCGAAGCTGCTGCGGCTGACCGGTGACTCGGCCCAGCCAGTCGCCACGATACGCAGCAGCCTCACGATGTCGAATGACATTTTTTCCAGTGTGCTGTTGGATGGCGCGGTGTATGGATTCGATCTTCGAGAAGCGCAGGCAAAAACACATCGCCCGTCACGCGGGCAATTTCGGTGCTTGGACTTTGCCACAGGGGAGATCCTCTGGTCGACAGGTTCGACCGAGCGACGGCGGACGACCGAACCGCACTCGGCGGACACCGGAGAACGAATTGGCCACGCCACGGTGATCATCGCCAACAATAAACTGATCTTGTTCAATGACACCGGTGAACTGATCTTGGCACGTGCATCCAAGCGACGGTACGACGAACTGGGGCGCGTATCGCTGCTGGGGGGTGAAATCTGTTGGACCCAGCCGACACTCTTTCGTGGTCGGCTTTTCGTGCGGAACCACAATCGCGCCGTATGTGTCTATCTCGGCCAACCGAAGAAGCTCAAGGCCACGGTGCGTGCCAAGGCCGTAACCGTAGCTGACATCCCACAAACCAGATATATCGACTGGGCTGCGGCGATTCTGGGAGTCGAGCCGGAATATGCCTTCGATATTCCTTCACATACGTGGCTCTGTCAGTGGTTTCTGGTCTCACTGTTTGGCATCATGGGCGGCAGCTTCTTGGCCGTGTTGGGTATCGCCGGCGGCTTACGCGTGGTGTTGGGCAGTTGGCTCTCCGCGGCAAGCAGGCGGTGGCTGACCTGGTCGCTCGTCTTTGTGCTGGGGGCCTTAGGGACGACGGTAGTCAGCGGCTGGGCAAACGACTTCGTGTTTACGTGGCCCGTTTCAATCTTCATCGCGTTTCAAGCGATGGTGTGGGAAACCGACGGGCGTGCCGTGGAGCGTTCGCCGGCGCAGCGGTTGCGCGCGGCCTTGATGATGTGCGGATTCATCGCAAGCTGCCTGCTCTATTTTCTGGCGTGTCGACGCCTGAGCCTGGTGTTCGAGTGGGTCTTTTTGTGTGGGTTTGTCGGAGCATTTCCGCTGACGCTGGCGGGCCGATTCTGGTTCGAGGACCGTCGCTGGAGCTGGTTGTGGGAAGTCACCACGACGGCCGCAGCTTTCGCGGCCTTTTATTGGTCCTCCGTCGGTGTGCTGTGGCTGCGCAGCTAGGATCTGTTTCGTCAATGTCGGACCTGCCCACTTTCGCGCCAGTCGGCAAATCGCTAGGATCAATTGCATGGATGGAGGCTTGAATTCTGAGCAACGGAGTGCCGTCAATACGCTGTCGGGGCCGCTCCTGGTCCTGGCCGGGGCGGGTACAGGTAAGACGCGCGTCGTGACGGTTCGCATCGCGAAGCTGATCCAGAGTGGCGTTGAGCCGGATCGCATCCTCGCCGTCACATTTACCAACAAAGCCGCCGCCGAAATGAAGGAACGTGTTGGCGCCCAGTTGGGAAAACGCCTGGAGACGATGCCTGCAGTCTCAACGTTTCATTCGCATTGCGTGCGCGTGCTTCGTCGCCACATTCGAAAACTCGGCTATCCTGATCAGTTTGCCATCTATGATCGGGGTGACCAAGAGAGCTTGGCGCGTGGTGTGCTCCGTGAGATTCGTATTTCCGGCGCGATGCTCAAGCCATCCGACTTACTATTTCACATCGGCCACTGGAAAACCAAGTGTATCCGGCCTCACGACGCAGAGGCCGTCGCCGAGACGGATAAGGAGCATTTGGCAGCGATCGCCTACCGGCGGTATCAAGAAAAACTCAAAGCACTCGGTGCCGTTGACTTTGATGACCTGCTGCTGTGTACAGAGCAGTTGTTCAGTGAATCAAAGGAAGCGTTGCGCCACGAGTCAAACCGCTTCGACCATCTACTCATCGACGAGTACCAAGACACCAACGGTAGCCAATACCGGATTGTGAGAGCCCTTGCTTCAGGACACCGAAATCTCTGCGTCGTGGGTGACGACGATCAGTCGATTTACGGTTGGCGCGGCGCGGAAGTACAGCACATTCTGCGGTTTTCGAAAGATTGGCCTGATGCCAAAGTCGTCCGCCTGGAACAGAACTATCGTTCGACCGCTGAAATCCTGGAGATGTCGAACCGCCTAATCGCCTTCAACAAGACACGCCATCCGAAGGTGCTCAAGCCGTCCCGGACGGGAGGTCCGAAACCTCGTGTTGAACAGTTCAAGAATGAAACCGACGAAGCTCAAGGCGTCGTTGCCGACATCCAGCGCCTGCTGCTCAATCCCGATTGGGAGCCCCGCGATTTTGCGATCTTGTTTCGCACCAACGAGCAACCGCGCGCCTTCGAAACGGAACTTCGCAAGGTCAAATTGCCCTACGTACTCATCGGTGGGATGTCGTTCTTCGATCGCCGCGAAGTGCGCGATCTGTTGGCATACCTGAAGCTGCTTTCAGCACCCGATGACGAAGTCGCGGCCAGGCGGATCATCAACACGCCACCTCGCGGAATCGGCAACAAGACAATTGAGCAGCTGACCGCGGCGGCAGTGCAGCAGGGTGTTTCACTGTGGACGGTGATGCACCGATCTGGACCACTTCAAACCCTAGCTCCGGTAGCACGGCAGGTGGTCGTTTCGTTTTGCGAGTTGATTGAGAAGTTCCGCTCTCGAATCGAATCCGGCGAATCGCTCGTTGATATCACCCGCAGTTTGCTGGCGACGATCAGATACGAAGACGAACTGAGCCGCACGTGCGATGACGAAAACGAGCAACAAGCACGCTGGGCGGCAGTCGAGGAAGTTGTCAACGCATTAGGGGCGTATGAGAGCAAGGCTCGCAATCCGAATCTTCGCGGTTTCATTGACGATGTCGCCCTGGGTGATTCGGAATTTGACAGCGAAAAAGACAAACAGTTGAAGAAGAACGCCATCGCCCTGATGACCATGCACAGCGCAAAAGGGCTCGAATTCCCTCATATTTACGTGGTCGGTCTGGAGGAGGGGCTGTTGCCACATCATCGCAGTGTCCAAGCCGACGGAGACGCGATTGATGAAGAGCGGCGGTTATGCTACGTCGGAGTGACGCGGGCTGAAGAGCGTTTGACGCTTTCGATGGCATTGACTCGGATGAAATGGGGTCGGCCTCGAGATACGATCCCCAGCCGGTTCCTATTCGAGCTGATTGGTCAGGCCGAAAACCCGCACGCACGAGATGCTGCGGTTCACCGACGCTAGCGGATGCTAGGATGCTAGCGTGCGCGGCAAACCGGCATGGCCTCAGAATACCTGTGTTGCTAAACTCTCGCCGGCGCGCCCGGTTTGCATGGATTCGCTTGGGCTCCGAGCGCGCTTTAACTTGATAGCCAACGCGAGTGAGCGCAGGGAGGTGCTCCATGTCAGGCCATTCGATTCGTTTTCTTCACGCCGGGAGCTTTCACCTGGAAGCAACGTTGCAGGGTCTCTATGACGTGCCCGAGCATTTGGCGGAAGCGCTTGTCAACGCTCCGTTCGCCGCGGCGGAACGAGTTTTCACGGCGGCGCTCCGCGAGGAAGTCGACTTCTTAATTCTATCCGGTGATCTTCTCGACCCAACCAATGCAGGCCCCCGTGCGGTGGCGTTCTTGACCGACGAGTTCACACGCTTATCTGAAAAAGCGATTCCCGTGTATTGGGCGGCAAGCCGGTTGGATCAAACCGACGGCTGGCTGAGCGCTCTGGAATGGCCGGAAAATGTGCATGTGTTGTCCAGCTCGTCTGTCGAATCGATCGAGCACAAGCGTGGGGAATTGCCCGTCGCGAGAATCTGTGGTCGCAGTTGGCACGAGTCGCGAACGTTGCATTCGTCCGAGTTTGTTGCAGTTGCAAGTGATCTGCCGCGTGTCGTCGTTTTGCCTGAGAGTCTTGAGATCGATGATCCGGATAAATCGGGTGTGCTCTATTGGGGGCTCGGCGGATCAGTCAATGCCGGAACGCCGCATACGGGTGTTTCGGTTGCCCATTGTCCAGGTGGTCCACAAGGATTTCAGCCAAGCGAAAGCGGGCCACACGGTTGTTCGCTGGTCCACATTGATCCCGAGGGCCGCGTCCGCACGCGGATGATCCAATCAGATTCCTGGCGTTGGTGTTTGCCTCGCCTGAACCTGACGGCCGGAATTGCTTACGACACCGTGTTGCATGAGATGCATTCACGCGTCGAGAGGTTAATGGAGGAAGCCCAGCGGCCACTATTAGTCTGTTGGTTGGCCTCCGGCTTGGGGCGCTTCGACAGCGCCTTCGCTTCGGCTACAGAGCGTGATGAAACAGTGGAGAAACTGCGGAAGGAATTCGGCTACGGATCACCGGCCGCCTGGTCGGTCAGTTTCGAGCTGGAGTCGCCACACGCGTTGCGTGCCGAATGGTGCGAAGAGGACTCAATCTTGGGTGACTTCATGCGAGTTGCCCGCGACTACTACGAGGAAGACGAAAAGCCGTTGCGGCTGGAAGACCTGTTAGTTGAGACCTGTTTGCCGGGTGGGATTGCACCTGGTGCCTTGACTGACGTCGGTCTTGAAGATCGCGACGTTTTGCTGCATCAAGCGGCCGTGTTGGGATTGGATTTGTTGCGAGATGACGACGCAGTGCCCCACTAGCAGCGCGTCATACGTAGGATCCAAGGCAATGAGAGGATGAAGACGTGAGAATCACGGATATCAAAGTCGGCGGTTTCGGTGTGTGGAACGATGTATCCGTCGATGCGTTGCCAGGCGAAGTTACGCTGTTCTATGGCAGAAACGAAGCTGGCAAAACGACGCTGATGCAATTTGTTCGTGCGATTCTGTACGGCTTCTCGCCGGAGCGGAAGAAGCTGTACTTGCCGCCCGTTTTTGGTGGCGATGCGGGGGGAACGTTGCATGTGGAGAACCATAGCGGCGGTTTTTCCGTCGAGCGACTTTTAGAAGACGACGATCACGTCTTGGGTCGGCCCGTGATCCTGGCGGAAAACAACGGTAGCCGCCAAGGACAGCACCTGTTAAACGTCTTGCTGTCCGGCATTGACGAGTCGATTTTTAACAATGTTTTTGCCGTGGGGATCCGCGAGCTTCAAGAGCTTGCGACGCTGGATGACACGCAGGCGGCGGAGCAGTTATACAATCTGGCCAGTGGCGTCGATCGTGTTTCACTGGTCGAGGTGATGCGCACGTTGGATTCGCGGCGGGTAGCGATCTGGGGGGCAGATGAAGAGAACGAACTGACGTCACTGGTGGCCAACCGCAATCGGCTCCAAGGCGATGTGGATGAACTGCGGCGGCAGACGCATCGTTGGTCCGAATTGGCGCGGGATCAGCGAAGTCTGGTCGACGAGGTGGCGCGTTTCGAAGAGCGAATTCAGAAGCTGGAATACGAAGGACGCACCGTCGAGATCGCCGTGCAAGTCCGCGATAAATGGCAGGCCCTTGAAAGAGTGACGCACGAGCTGGATGCCATCGGCCCGATCGAGGATCTGCCGGAAGGCTGCCTCGAACGTGTGGATTCGCTCAACGCGGAGATCGCCGAACAGCGCACCGCGATGGTGCCAGTCAAGAAAAGACGACACCATTTCCGACAGGAGTTGGCCTCGCAGCCAATCAATCGGTCGTTGTGGCAACATAGTTCGCGGATCGAAGCGATGTGCGAACATGGTCCCTGGATCAAGTCACTGGAAGAGGATCTGCTGCGTCTGAGTGGCGAAGTGGAAGCCTCTGAGATCGCTCTGCTGAACTACGACGAAGAGTTCACCGCCCAGGGCGGCATCGATGTGACCAACATGCCGAAGATCACTCCACGCGTGTTACAACAGTTGGAGCCGCCAGCGACGGCGTATCGTGAAGCAATCAAGCAGCGTGCGATCAGCCGCAAAGTTCGGAAGAAGAGTCAGCAAGACGCAGAGAGTGCTGACGACCAACTGGACTTCAAATTGCACGGCCGCGACATCGAGGATTTCGACAGCACTCTCGAGCAGGCTGTCGGTACGGTAAAGCAGCTGCGCCGAAAAATCGACATCGAAGATCAACTGGAACGTTTTCACCGTCAGGCTGAGGATTTGCGGCAGGAGCACCAAGAAAAGCTCGACGACCAACTGCTGCGCGTACGGTTGCTCGGTGGCGTCGGGACGATGTTTGTGTTTGGTTTTGTGATGTTGATGACCGGCGCGTTCGGCTGGCGCGTGATGCCCATGTCGGCAGAAGTCGCCTGGTCCATCGCTTGCTTGGGCTGCGTTTGTATCGGACTGTCGGTGGCATGGAAAACGGTTGTCGAGCGTACCACGCAGGAAGAGCTCGATACGTGTCTGCGGCGTCGTGAGGCGCTCTCCGACGAAATGGAAGTGGCCACGGCCGAACGTGACTCGATTGACCGTGAATTGCCATCGTCATCGGGAACACTCAACACGCAGCTCACAATCGCCGAAAAAGAACTGAAAGAGCTAGAGGCATTGGCACCCCTCCATCAAGAGCGGCTGAAGACACGCAAACGCAAACATGATGCGAAACGCAGTTCGTCGGGAGTCGACGAGCAGGTGCGGGAGGCACGCAGTCGCTGGCGTCGTGCCCTCAGAAACGTCGGACTGCCCGAGTCGTTGACGCATCGGCATGTCCGCCAGATTGGATCACTTCATGACAAGAAAGCCACGGTAGAATTACTGCTCGTCGACCAATGTGCGCGGCTGGAAAAAGTGCAGAAGGATCGCGAGGCACTGTTAGAGCGAATGCGACAGCTGAATGCAGACATCGGGCTGGATGTTGTGAGCGATGAACCGCAGATTCAACTCAGCCAGCTGGCGACGGCACTGGCCGGGCAACGCGAAATGGTCCAACAACGACAAGAGCTGCAGGCGAATGAGAAACAGGTCCGTCGTGAATTGTCCGATATGTTGCGACGGCTTCGTAAGTCCAAGCGCGAGCGTGAGGCATTGTTCGCCCAAGCCCGTGTCACTGATGAAGAACAGCTGCGCGAACGCGCTGGGCTGCTGGGTCGAGTTACGGAACTGGATGCGCGGCACCAGTCACTGGCCGAACAGATTCGCACCATTGTCGGCGGGCATTGCCCATTGGAAGAAGTGGAACGCGAACTTGATTCGCATGAAATGGAAGAGCTTCAAGTGCGATGGGATACGCTGATCAGCCGTCTTCAAGATACGCATACGCATCTGAGCCAACTTTATGAACGACGCGGTGAAGTTAACCAGGAAATGAAACAGTTGGCCGAAAACCGAGGATTTGCCGCGGCCAAACTTGAATTGACGTGTGTCGAAGCCAAGATCAAACGAGCGATCAAACAGTGGCGTGGTCTGGCGGTGACAGCGTGCCTGTTGGAGAGCATTCGCGAAGCCTACGAGGCCGAACGGCAGCCGGAGACATTGAGCGAAGCATCGGTTTACCTGGAGACACTGACCGACGGAAAATACACGCGGATCTGGACGCCGTTGGGAAAGAACGAACTGCGCATCGACGATCGTCAAGGCAAACCCATGTCGTTAGACGTACTCAGCCGCGGAACGCGCGAAGCGGTGTTTCTCAGTCTGCGTTTGGCCCTGGTCGCGGCGTACGGGCGACGTGGCGTCAATCTTCCGATGATTCTGGACGATGTGTTGGTGAATCTCGACATTGAACGCGCCCGCTCGGCCGTCCAGTTGCTTTGCCAGTTTGCCAAAGAAGGACGTCAGTTGCTGTTCTTCACCTGCCACGATCATATCCAGCAGATGTTCGTCGAGGCAGAGGTTGACGTCCGCATCCTGCCTGCTCACGGTCAACCGGGATTGAAGATCGAGCCTTACGGAGCTGAGTTGCTGGACGAGGAAACGGAGGATTCCGAATCGCTTGAACCGGAATTCGTCGACGACGAAGAGGAGATGGAGCCGTACGAAGTCGAAGCAGACGACGCGTGCGAAATCGAAGAGGACGAGGAATCATTCGAAATCGAAGCTGAAGCCGACGACGAGACAGATCAGCTTGTGGAAGAGGAAGAAGAACACGAAGATCCGAGAGAAGAGCTGGTGAGACGCCTTGTGGAGTACCGTCAGTTCAAGGAGGCGGCTTCCATACTCGGTGAACATGAAGATTCGCAGGTTGATGTATTCTTTCGACCGGTAACAGATGATTATGTGG
>JASLPZ010000128.1:0-17982 GCA_030744725.1 Pirellulaceae bacterium | reverse complement strand
GTGCCAACCTGGCGATCGTCAACTTCCTGCCAATTCCAGCGTTGGACGGAGGGCACATGATGTTCCTGACTGTCGAATGGGTTCGCGGAAAACCGGTTGATGAACGGCTGCAAATGACGCTCACCTTGGTTGGCGTCGCGTGCCTGCTGTGTTTGATGATCTTTGTATCGGGCATGGACATTCGAAGGCTGTTTTTCTAGAGCGCGTGCCGATTCACTGTGGCGGCGTGTCGCAGGCGTTGGATCTCGCGTGGCGGCCAGGTCGAAACAGAATATGGGTAATTGGTCGAACATCTTCGAGGTAGCAGCGATACGATCTCCAAGCGCCAGAGGTGCGATGAACACATTGCCGAAAGGACGATGCAGATGCTGGCAGGATCAAGCGAAGACCAACGCCGTGCGACTCAGTTCGCTGTGCCTGCCCCGATCAGCGCATCCAATTCCTGCTTGAGCCGCCCGAGAATCTCGTCATAGGAGTAGGCGCCCAATGACTCGCTGCCCTTCTTCAGATTGACGTGGGTTGGACCGCACCAGAGTCCGAGATCTGCGTCGTCGGTCTCACCCGGCCCGTTCACACGGCAGCCCATGACGGCGATGGTGAATGCATGTTGTTTCGCGTACTCAGTCATCGCTTTGACATCTTCGGCCAAGTCGATGAATGCTCCGTTTTCCACTCTTGAACAGCTAGGACACGAGATGATATTCAGCGTGTTGGTGCCGAAGTCGACAACTGAGCGGACTCGGCCCGCCGCAATGTCTTGCAGAATCTGGGTGCCTGCAACGATCTCTTCGGGCTTGCGTGCGTTCGAGACCGTCAGAGAGACGCGAATCGTGTCGCCGATGCCCCGACTGATCAGTTGTTCGAGCGCAATCCGCGTCTTGATGACCCCATCCGGCGGGAGCCCCGCTTCGGTCACTCCGAGATGCAGCGGTACGTCCGACCGCTCGGCCGCGAAGCGTCGATTCACATCGATCACCTGCTGCGGATCCGAATCCTTTAGCGAGACGCAATAACGAGTGAAGCTGATCGAGTCGAGAAACTCGCAATGGTCAAGGGCGCTTTCCAGCATTGGGGCGACTGGATCATCTTCGTCGTGTTCTTCTTTCTTCGCAGGATCGACGCTCCCGCAGTTGACGCCTACGCGGATAGCGCAGTCATGGTCGCCGGCGATTCCCACCAGGTAACGCACTTTCTCTTGCCACGGTTTCTCGCGTTCGTGGTGATAGAGATGACCGGGATTGTATCGAATCTTGTCGACATGCGGGGCGACCAGTTCGGCCAACCGATAATTCTCCTGCAGATCGACCGAGAGGTTTGCATCGGTCTGTCGACGGATTTCGCACAGCGCCGCCGCTTCCTGTTTGTTGTCGACGGCGATCCGAACGACATGGGCACCCGCGGCGTGCAATGCGTTGATCTGAGCGACGGTGGCGTCGACGTCGGTCGTTTTCGTCGCCGTCATACTTTGAATGGCGATCGGGTTGCCTTGGCCGATTGTAATCGAGCCAATGCGTACGGGGCGAGTTGGGTTGCGCACCAGTTCCACAGAGTTCCTTCCAAGGCCATTCGTCGCGATGCATGTTGTCGCGATGCATATGCCTCATTCTCTTCAACCGCAGACAATCGGGCAAGATCACTGGGCCACGACCTTGCTCAACGCTTCCACGAAGAAGAACTCGCCCCACATCACCGATTCATCGACGCCGAGTTGTTTCTTCGTGTGATAGACCCCGTGTTTCAAAATGCCTTCCCAGCCGGGCGTTTCATGCGCGAGATAGTCGGGCGCGACCAATGCATCCAACATCGCCACGGCTGTATCGCGGTACATGATCGCGAGGCCGGGCGAGCTGGTTTGTCGTGATAGATCCAACAGGCCGCTGGCGGCGATCGCTCCCGCGGATGAGTCTTTTTGTGCACCCCATGGTGCGGGCTGGGAGAGATCCGCGTCGAAGTCCCAGTAGGGTACGCGATCTTCAGGCAGGTTTGCGATCCAGAATGCCGCGTTCCGCTCGGCGACATCGAGAAACTCCTGTTGGCCCGTCAAGGCGAACACTTTGCTGAAGCCGTACAACGACCAGGCCAGTCCACGCGCCCAACGACTGTCTCCGCCAATTCCCTGATGGGTAGTCTGTTTCAAAAATGCACCGGTCTCAATGTCAAACGTGCCTTCGTGCGCTGTCGAGCCATCTTGGCGGACGATGGTGTCGCGCGTCGTGCGGCAATGCGTCGTGGCGACGTCTGTCAGATTTTCGTCGCCGGTTTCGATCGCTGCGTAGAAAATGATCGGCACATTCATCATGATGTCGATGAAGAGCGACTCAGGCGCGACAAAGCTACAAAGATACCGCCCCTTTTCTTGAAACCGCATGGCCAGGGTCCGCCCGGCTTGGATCAGCACGTCGTGCAGATGCTGGTCGCCGGTCAAATCGAACCAGGGTTTGTAGGTGTTTAGGAAAATGAATCCGAGATCATGTACTGCACGGTCATGCTGGCGATGTTCGAGCAATTTCGAATAGCGTTCCGCGCGGGTCCGCCACGTTGCGTCTTTGTTGCGGAGGTGAAATTGCCACATCATGCCGGCTAGAAATCCACCAGTCCAATCCGTCCACAACTCGCCTTCGTGATGCCACTTGCCATCGACGGTGTAGATGGGAAAGAAATCAGGGTGATTTTCGGCAAGTGCCGTGACTTGTTGTTCCGCAAATGCGAGTGCATCCAGATAGACCGTATTGCGATCAGCGTCAGCCATCGAATTCTCCAAGAGATTTCCTTCAGATTCTGGAGGTGACACGGCAGGGCCATGGCCAAACAGGGGGACCTGTCTGTATTTGGCATTACCTCGCTAGACTCTAACGAAGCCACAAATCAATGGGAAGAGGCAGCGTGTTGGCTGGTTGACGTTTTGAGGCGATCGTGATATCCCGGGGTTGTGACGTACTCTCCCACCTTACATGTGGTCCTCTACCAACCCGAAATTCCCCAGAACACCGGGAATATCGGGCGAACGTGCCTAGCAATTGGCGCCAAATTGTGGTTGGTTCGACCGCTGGGATTTCGTCTCGACGAGCATCACCTACATCGCGCCGGGCTCGACTACTGGGAGCATCTGCAGTGGCAAGCCGTGCCGGACTGGGAGCCGTACGCTCGGACGCTCGATATGCAACACACCTGGCTGTTTTCGAAAACGGCGACACAGATCTACACAGACGTCGCTTACGATGCGGGCGACACGTTGGTGTTCGGCAGCGAGTCCCAGGGGTTGCCACCTTCACTGATGGAAAAACATCCAGGTCGTGTCGTGGGGATCCCCATACGCGAACCCGTGCGGAGTTTGAACCTGTCCACTGCCGTCGCGATTGCCGGTTACGAGGCGTTGCGGCAATGGCACCACCGCGAACAGTGAAGTTGAAGCGTGTCAAAGGGGGACGTTGCACACCGTTTTCACAGATTAACCTCGATTGAATAACTACCGACTCATGCCCAACTAACGGAGATCACTTGTGCCCACTTTTGACGCTGCTCGTTTACAAACATTCGCCACTGACCTGCTTGCCACGCGTGCGACGGCCGAGGAATCGCAGCGTGTCGCGGTGGGTCTGGTGAATGCCAACTTACGAGGCTACGAATCGCACGGCGTCATGCGTCTACCGTACTACTTGCAAGCTGTCGCCGATGGCGTGGTTGTTTCGGGTGCCGAATTGACGATTTCCAAGGAATCCGAAACGCACCTGGTGACCGATGCCAACTGGGGCTTCGGTCAAGTACAAGCCGGCAGAATGCTGGATCGCCTGATCGAAAAGACGCGCACCGCGGGTATGGCGATCGGCACCATGATCCATGCTGGCCACATTGGACGACTTGGCGAATACTGCGAGGCGGCGGCAGTCGAGAACATGGTTTCGATTGTCATGGTCAATTCGCATGGTGCCGCCGTTCGCGTCGCCCCGCCCGGTGGCAAGGCACCGCGGTTGAGCACTAATCCGTTGGCGATTGGCGTGCCCCAGCAAGACCGACCCTTGATGTTGGACTTCAGCACCAGCGCCACGGCCGAGGGCAAGGTGCGGGTGAAGAAGATTGCTGGCGAGCAATGTCCGCCGGGCTGGCTGTTGGACAGCAAAGGCCGGCCAACCACAGATCCCGAGACCCTGTATGGAGACCCGCCAGGATCGATTCTCCCGATGGGCGGCGAGCAGGCGTACAAGGGGTTTGGGTTGAGCTTGATGATTGAAATCCTGACGGGTGCACTATCGGGCGGTCGCACGTCGCGCGAGCCGCTGTATCCCAAGAAAGGAAACTGCGTGTTCATGTTGTTGGTCGACCCAGAACATTTCGGCGGCGCAGCGCATTTTGCCGATGAAGTGAAACAGCTCACGGAGTACGTTTGCAGCAGCCCGCGCGTCGAAGGGTGCGAAGCGATTATTCTCCCAGGCGATCCGGAACGAATGACTCTGGCCCAGCGTTCACCTAACGGGATCTTCTTGGATGACGAGAACTGGGCTGCCTTGGCGCAATTGGCAGCCGATGTTGGGGTTGCCGTTCCCGAGGCCTACTAATGATGTGCGAAAACGACAATGTAGCGCGCCATTTAGCGCGCTGCTCCCAAATACGCGTGCCCATTCCGCTCAACCGGCCAATGGCGCATGGTTTGCGGACGGGATATGATGTCTGAGAACGATTGAATCATCGCTCCCCGCGCTTCCCCGACACGCCCCCTCACCCACGGAAAAGCCATGCCGATCCGAACCATCGTCTTGTGCCTACTTTCATGGCTTCTTCTGTCAGGCTCCGCCTCATCGCAGTTGCTGGAATTCGAGCGGCCGCCCATCGACTACCACAATTGCAAGGCGGACAATCAGATTTCTCGCCTGCAGGAGCAGCTTGACACGGGTGACCTGAAGCTTGAATTTGATGAAGGCACCGGTTACCTCACGTCCGTGCTGAAATCGCTGGACATCTCGGCCGAATCGCAGTTACTTGTCTTTTCCAAAACCAGTGTGCAGCTTCGCAAAATCAGTCCAAGCCGTCCGCGAGCGGTTTACTTCAACGACGATACGTATGTTGGTTTTGTTCAATTCGGTGAGGTTTTGGAGATCTCGACGGCTGATTCAGTGCTGGGTGGCGTCTTTTACACTCTGAGGCAAGAGGCCCGGGAGAAACCTCAGTTTGTTCGTGATCGTGGTCAGTGTCTGACGTGTCATGCATCGAGCCGAACGAAGGGCGTTCCTGGACACCTTGTCCGTTCGGTCTTTTCCAGTCGAAGCGGTCAGCCAGCGTACGGATCGGGGACGTACCTGTCTGATCACAGCTCCGATTTCGCTCGCCGCTTTGGTGGCTGGTACATCACGGGCACGCACGGCGACGTCCGGCACATGGGGAACGAACAGGTTTCGAGCACCGACTATCGCGCGCCGCTGGATCGCGAACGCGGCGCGAATGTTACCGACCTGTCGAGCCGATTTGACACGAAGCCGTATCTGCGACCGACCAGCGATCTAGTGGCGATGCTTGTCCTGGACCACCAGACGCAGATGCACAATTACATCGCGTTGGCCAACATGGAGACGCGTAGTGCGCTGCACTACAACGCAGTGATGGCCAAGGCATTGGAGCGACCGAAGGACAAGTTGACGGATTCGGCACGCCGCCGCATTGAATCGGTAGCGAACAAACTGGTCGAATACCTGCTTTTCGTCGATGAGTTTCCGTATGCCAGTCCAATGAAGGGGGTATCTGGTTTTGCCGATGGTTTTTCGTCGCGAAAGCCGCATGATTCGAAAGCGCGGTCGCTGTTCCAGCTTGATCTGAAGAAGCGACTGCTGAGATACCCCTGCAGTTGGCTGATCTATAGCGAGGCCTTCGAGAAATTGCCCAAGGCAGCCTACCAGCGGGTGGCGGAGCGGCTGCATGTTGTGCTGACCGATGCGAAGACGCCAGCGGGATTTTCGCATTTAAGTCAGCAGGATCGCCAAGCGATTTTTGAAATTCTCCACGACACCATGCCTCGCATGGCTGCGATTTGGGATCAGTCGAAGTAGGCCAGACGGGCTCTGCGCCTGGCCTGCGGCCGGTGAGATAGCCGCTTGCAATTGGCACGGTTGATGACGCCAAAGCAATCGCCGCCGTCCAGCAGGTCCTGGATCCACTGACGGACGACCAATAATTGCAGATGAGACAACCATGACCGCAGATCCGACACTGAAGCGTCAGGCCTCAAAGGTCGTGCGCGCCCTGCGTCGCGATTATCCCGATGTTCAATGCGCACTCCGCTACGACAGCCCGTTTCAATTGCTGGTGGCGACAGTCCTTTCGGCACAGTGCACTGATAAGCAAGTGAATATCGTGTCCAAGGCGCTGTTCGAGAAATGTCCAACTGCCGTGGATCTGGCCGCGTTTCCCTTGAAGAAATTGGAGAAAGTGATCCAGAGTACGGGTTTTTTTCGCAACAAGGCGAAGAATATCAAGGCACTCAGTCGGCGTTTAATGGCCAATTTTGATGGCGAAGTGCCTCAAGACTTGGAACTTCTGGTGAAACTGCCCGGTGTGGGTCGAAAAACGGCCAATGTCGTCCTGGGAACGGCGTTTGCCATCCCCAGCGGAGTCGTCGTGGACACCCACGTGGGCCGGATTAGCCGCCGTTTGGGTCTCACCCGCGAAACGGATGCGGTCAAGTGCGAGCAAGATTTGATGCGGCTGCTTCCGCGTAAGGAGTGGATCGATTATTCTCACAGGTTGATCCACCACGGTCGTCAGGTCTGCCAAGCACGCAAGCCGGACTGCGATTCGTGTGGGTTCATTAGATTCTGTCCTCGCATCGGTGTTTCGGCCTCGTCGTAGCCGGCCACGGGTGACGCGAACATGACGGATTGGCGCGGGTGGATTCCGTGGTATTCTGTTGCGTCCGCGTACTCCGTGGCACCTTCAGGCCAGGAGTTCTCTGCGTCTCCGCGAAACCCGATTTTGGACTTCGGCTCATGATTCTTTCCGGCGACGAGATTCAAAATCGAATTGGGTCTGACATTGTCATTGACCCATTTGATGCGAGTAATCTGAACCCTAATAGTTACAATCTTTCGTTGCACAACGAACTGATGGTCTACGAAGAGGTGGTTTTGGACATGCGCCAAGCCAACCGAGTTCGTCGGATGACCATTCCCGAAGATGGCTTGGTCCTGAGTCCCAACCAGTTGTATTTGGGGCGTACCGCCGAGTTCACCGAAACGCACCGCCTGGTCCCCATGATCGAAGGCCGTTCGTCGATCGGGCGGCTTGGGTTGTTTGTGCATGTTACCGCGGGGTTTGGCGACGTGGGATTTAAGGGCTACTGGACGCTGGAAATGTTCGCGGTGCAGCCAGTCAGGATCTATCCCGGCGTGTTTATCTGCCAGATCATCTTCCATGAGGTCTGCGGCGAGCTACACGAGTACTGCAGCAAGAAGTATCAGAACGCCAAGGATATTCAGCCCAGTCTGTTGTACACAGAGTTGAACCCTAACGGCCAGACGGAAGACCCGCAGCTGAAACTCGATTTCGGTCGCAAGAAGAAAGAGGCTCGCATCGAGTAGCGCGCATTCGGCGTAAGTCAGTTCGTTTTTGACACTGCCGAGGCACATGGCTGAAGATCCCAATTTGCGAATGTCGCATCGTCAATACAGGGAATAATCCAACAGCGTTTGTAATTCACACATGGCCGCCAAATCGGCGCGGCGTTCCTGTGTTGCAAAGATGTGCTGCAAGTTGACAAGCATACGAGACAGCCATTGCGAGTGCGTCGCAGCGGCCAGGTATTGGTCGCTGCGTGGGACAGTGCGACCGGTGACCTCTTCGACACGGTCGAACGATTCAGACTCGGTCAACACACTCCCCAAGAAGAATGGATCGACGATCAACGTGTCACGACCCGAAAAGACACGGACCAGAAAATGGCCAGGGGCATTAACGCCTTCGACTCGAAGGCCAATCTGTTCGGCGACGATCTTGTAGATCAAACACAGCGTGATGGGGATCCCGTTTCGCGATGCCAAGACCCGTGAGAGATAGTTATTGTCCGAGCAGTAGTAGTCCTCCGCGTTGCCGCGGAACCCCTCTTCGTCGAAGAGGAAGTGGTGTAAATGCGCGAGAAGTGCTTGCGGTTGCACGCCATTGACCTGCGACGAAATGTGGTCGGCCATCTCCTGGAGTTGATCTTCGATCCCGGCTGGATCGACATCATCCAATCCGTGCATCGAAATCGCGATAGCCGCGTGCAGCAGGCCCACGGTCGTATCCAAGACCGGGATCTGCTCGGCAAATAGCTGAAATGCTGCTGGGCGGCAATGTACGGGGATGTTCATGGTCGTGAATCCACATTGCGAGCTGTCGATCAGGTTGCAAAAGTCTCGATTTCGAGCCATGTTCTCCCAGCGCCCGCCGACCACCTTCGTTGCGACCATCTGGAAATGCGTGGCAGTTGGTCCCTGGAGCGCCCCTCTCGAACTGAGGATGCTGCTGCAGGGTTTGGCTGGAAGCCCAAATCGCCTACCGGTAGAATAGTTGTACTTCGAAACAATTACCAATTCTTTGCGCGTCGGAATCTCCCAGAAACGATAATCGCCTACTGTTCATTGAGTCGGCTTACTTCGAATCACTGCCGACGGCCGAATGAAACGCTAGATCTCGCCGGGTTTGAGCTGAGCACGATACCGGGATATAATGACGTGTGGTTCTCCCACCTTTTTGCCGCTTGCTCGCGACCGCTTGTGGCGACCGAACTCGGCTACCCCATTCGAAAGCGTTATCCATGAAATCCAGCGTTCTGTCGGTTCTGTTTGCTTGTCTGTTTACAGTCCCCGCCTGGTCGGCCGACTATCGCGTCGAACCGTTGGCGGAATCACCACCGATTTCCGAGTTGAAGGAGGACATCGCAGGGAAATTGAAGACCGACGGGGTCCGCATCATCCGTGGTACGAAGACCACTTACTGCGACATCTGGCTGTGTAAGAAGTGGGACGTCCCAGCCGATTTTGAGCCCACGCCGGAGGTGTTGTATCCGTTCGAGGCGGGTCAGTTGATCGGCGTGGTCCGATTCGGTCGCAAAGGTGCCGACTTCCGCGATCAGGATATTGCCAAGGGTGTTTATACGATTCGGTATAGTCAGCAGCCCGTCGACGGTGCACACGTAGGTACGTCGCTGATACGGGATTGTCTGGTGCTGGTCCGCGCGGAGGACGAACAGAACGCGGCACCCACGGGCAACGACGATCTGGTTGAGCGAAGTTCGGCTGCGGCAGAATCGGGTCACCCTGGTCTGTTTTCCATGCAACACCTGACCTCCAAAAAATTCCCTTCTATGCGGCACACGGATGAAACCGACTGGTGGATTCTGGCGCTGCAAGGCACCGGCGGTGAAAAAGCACTGCCGATCGAGTTTGTCATCTCGGGTGTGGTTGTCGAGTGACCAAGATGTTTGCGATGTTCGAACTCAAGCCTTGCGATTGCTGCCAAGGCGATATTGAACTGCGGCGCCGGATCGTCGACAGGGATGGCCGGACGACGGATGAGAGCCTCAGGTCTGGGGTCTGATAGCCGAAATTGTGAGAATTCAGACGATTTTTGTTTACTCTCAGTTTTTCGCGAACTCGGCCTTGGCAGTTGGGCTATCAGCCGGGAAGCCCTTTGTTTCGGCGACATGAAGGGAGGCCCAGAGCCCATAACGGTCGGCGGCTCGCCTCGGCTTCGGCCCAGTCACCCTCACCCAGGCGCCCTTGTGCAACATGAACAGCCAAATCGCTCCACGATTGGCTGCCCTTAGTTGTATCGCCATTGCAGGTTCGTATAATCGGCGGTGATTGCTGGACGACGCGGCTTTGCTTCGACCAGCGATCGGACGGAAGTGATTTGTTTTCGCCACACATAAGCCAGGGTGAACTCATGACGGATTCGAAACAGAAGTCAGCCCCGATGTCCGGCTTTAGCCGCCGCGAATTCCTCCGCGGTTCGGGCGCTGTTGCAGCTGCGACGGCGCTGCAAACGCAGACTGCGGTGGCACTCGATGACCAAGGGCCGCAAGTCGTTCGCGGAGAAAAGAAGATCACGTTAAACGTCAACGGAAAGGACGTACAGGTCAAGGCCGAACCGCGTGCAACCTTGCTGGACGTGCTTCGCTATCAATTGGACTTGACCGGCGCGAAGCCTGTCACCGTGGATGGAAGCAGCGGTGCGAGCACCATCTTGATCGACGACAAGCCCGCAGCGGCTTCGACGACGCTCGCGATGGCAGCGACGGGAAAGAAGATTCAAACCGTCGAATCGTTGGGTGGCGAACGGCCCGATGAAGTTGTCAAGGCATTCGTATCCCATGATGCTCAGCAGTGCGGCTTTTGCACGCCTGGATTCGTGGTGGCAGTGCGAGCATTCTTAAACAAGAACCCTGATGCGACCGAAGCCGAGGTCCGCGCTGGTCTAAACGGCAACCTCTGCCGTTGTGGTACCTACGCGAACATTGTTGAAGCCGCACTTGCCGTTGTGAAAGGAGGCTGATCATGCCGGAATACAGTTGGCCCAGTCGTGAAGCGAGCACGGTCATCGGCAAAGTGCATGACCGTCTGGATGGTACCGTTAAGGCAACCGGTGCCGCAAAGTATACGTACGACATCAACTTGAAAAACCAGTTGATCGCCGTGGCCTTTGGATCGCCGTATGCCCATTGCACGATCAAGAACCTTGATGTGAGCGGCGCGCAGAAGACACCCGGTGTCGTACACGTCGAAGTACTTCCCCAAGGTAAAAAAGATACGGAAATCGAATGGGAAGGTGAATTGTTGGCCGTGGTGGCTGCGGAGTCCGAAGGGGCGGCCCGCGAAGGTCTTTCCAATATCAAGCTGACTGTTGATGAACTGGATGTTTTTGCCGACGAGTCAAATCTGGCGGCAGCCGAGGAAGCTGGACGCACAGGCAAAGGGGGCGGCAAAGTTGAGACGGTCAACGAGCCTGGTGACGATGACGACGAAGACGAATTCGTGGAAAGGGAAATTGAACGCCTTTTCAAACAGGCCAAGTATGTTGTCGAGGGTTACTACGGCATCGACCCGATTACGCACTGCTGCTTGGAACCTCATGGTTCCACCGTCGAGTGGAAGGACGGTAAGCTCGAAGTGCATTTGTCGACACAGAACGTCTCAGGCACGGACGAACAGTTCGCGCGCGATCTCAAGGTGGACGCCGACGATGTCAATGTGCATTGTGATTACATCGGCGGTGGGTTTGGCAGTAAATTCGCCCCGGATTATTGGGGGATCGCGGCGGCACGGATTTCCAAAGCCACGGGCCGACCAGTCAAGTTCATGTTACAGCGAGATCAGGAACTGAAGCTGGGCGGCTCGAGGCCGTCCGGGTACCTCAAGGTGCGGCTCGGTGCGGACGCGAGAGGCGTCGTGCAAGTCTGGGATTCCCAACATTGGGGTTCGTCCGGGTATCGCGGTGGTGGTGTGAGCCATTCCGTGGTGCCTTATGTCCTGGTCCCGAAGAATTACCGCCGGATTTCGACGACCATCAAGGCGAACTTGGCGAATGCCCGTGCCTGGCGTGCCCCAAATCATCCGCAAGCATGTGCGATGACGCAAACCGCGTTAGATGACTTGGCGGCAAAAATGGGGGCCGATAGCTACGACATCTTCATGGCTAATCTGGTCAACGCCAGCAATGGTAAGGCCGACGTTTACCGCGCTGAGATGGAGATCGGCGCGCGGTTGATCGACTGGAAGGCGAAATGGCACCCACACGGAAAGGGCGCCAGCCGTGGGTCGATTGTTGACGGTTTAGGGATGGGGCTGCACACCTGGGGAGGCACGGCAAACACGTCGAGCTGTTTGCTCAAGGTCTATCCCGATGGTGGTGTCGAGGCCTTTTGTGGTACCCAGGACCTGGGTACGGGGACCCGCACGGTGTGCGCTCAAGTACTTGCCGAGACGTTTGGTCTTGGCGTCAATGATGTGCGGATCAACGTTGGCAGTTCCAAGTACCCCAATAGCGGCGCATCTGGTGGTAGTACGACTGTCGGAGCGGTTTGCGAATCGCACCGTCGCGCGGGCCAGGACGCTTTGGAGAAGATCTTTGAACTGGCGGCTAAGGAACTCGGTGTCGACGCCAGCGTGCTTGAAGCTGTCGGCGGCAAGATCCGTGACTCTGCCAATCGCAACAAGAGCATTGCCTGGCGGAAGGCGTGCAGTCTGATCGGGCTCAAACCGCTCGAAGTGACCTCCAGCTACCAGCGGGGTGCGGATAGTCCGCTTACCGGCAGCGGGGTTGGAGGCATTCAGATGGCACACGTTGAGGTCGACAAAGAGACCGGTGTGATCAAGATCAAGAAATTTGTGGCTGTTCAGGATCAGGGACTGGTGATCAATCCCAAGACTTGTAAGAGCCAGGTTTTTGGTGCTGTGATCATGGGTATCGCCGCGGCTCTTTACGAGCAGCGGGTGACTGATCCGAAATCCGGAAAATTCATCAACGCCGAATTATCGGATTACAAGCTTGCTCGGGTGGGTGACATTGGCGATATCGTGGTCGAATTATACGAACCCGAAAGTGAGCGGCAGCGTGGCGTCATCGGTAACGGCGAGCCACCTGCCATCAGCCCCAAGGCGGCCATCGCAAATGCGGTGGCCAATGCGTTGGGCGTTCGCGTCCCCACAATTCCCATGACACCCAAACGCGTTCTTGACGCTCTGGCGAAAGCATAAGGGAGGCTCAAGCGATGAAAGCATTTGAATATGCGGCGCCGCGTACCGAAGCAGAAGTGCTGCAGGTGTTGTCGGCAGAACCTGGCAAGACGGAAGTCCTGGCCGGTGGTACCGACCTGGTCGGCTTGATGAAGAAGATGTTGGTGACGCCTGACTGCGTAGTCAACATCATGGAGGTGCCGTCGCTGAAGACCATTGACGAACTGCCTGATGGCGGCGTGTCGATTGGTGCGGCGGTTACTCTGGATCAGATTCTGGACCACCCGTACGTCGACGTATACCCCGCCGTCAAACAAGCGATTCGTGGCATCAACAGCATGCAACTGCAGTGTCAAGGAACGCTGGGTGGAGAGGTCTGCCAGCGACCACGTTGCTGGTTCTACCGCAACGGCCAAGGCTTGCTAAGTGAGAATGCAGCCGAGGGGGCGAATCAGTATCACGCCATTCTCGGTAATTCAGGTCCAGCGAAGTTTGTTAGTGGTTCACGTATTGCACCGGCGCTGATGGCGTTGGACGCGCAGCTTCGCGTGATCGGCCCCGCTGAAGACGAAGAGACGCTTGTTCCCGTCAGCGACTTCTTCCGCACGCCTCGTCACGATGGCCAGCGTGAACATGTGTTGCAGCCACAGCAATTGGTGACGCATGTGATCCTGCCTCCGATTGCGGGTCGTACTTGTGCCACCTACGAAGTTCGTGATGGCGAAGGGCCTGACTATCCTCTCGCGGCCGCAGCCGTGGCATTGCGATTCGACGGGTTGGGAATTGTGCACGAGGCCAAGGTGGTACTCGGGCAGGTCGCGCCGACGCCGTGGAATTCGTCGGAAGCCGCGAGTTTGTTAATCGGTCATGCTGTGGATAGCCAGCGAGCCGAACAAGCTGGACTCGCCGCTGTGCGATTGGCGTCGCCGCTTTCGGAGAATAAGTACAAAGTCCAACTCGCCAAAGTTGCCGTCAAGCGGGCGATCTTGCTTGCCGCGGGACTTGAAACAGGCGGCTTCCAGGCCTGACGCGGAAAGACAAAAGGAGCATCACATATGGTTTTCCAAAAATACTACGACGAAACTCGACCGACCCGCGAGAAAGGCTGCATTCACCTGCGGAGCAAGGCGATGTACGTCACGGGCGACCTGAAGAACCCCGAACATCCCGATGAATTGGGCAGCCAAGACTGCTGGTGCAATATGACCCAGCACGTCAAGGGACCCGATCAAGCGGATGTTGATCGCTGCGCATGTACACCCGGCCGCGAGTGCTACCGGGATACCTACGAAGTGTAATCGCAACCAACTCGACATTCCCAAACACGAAAGCCCACGCCGGGTCACTCCTTGCGTGGGCTTTCCCTTTTGGGTGCCACGAGACGAGAAGATACGACCATCGGTCACCGTCGTTATGCTTGTTCTATTAGGCCCCAAACTGCCGCAGCACGATTTCAGCGATGTCGATGTCAGTCAATGGCTGCTCGACAAACATACCTTTCTGTGAAGATAGCAATACACCTCGTTGATCGGAGGATATCGCCGGTGCGCCGTGCGATCCTTTGACGAGTGTGGCATCTAGGGGAATCGATTTGGTCGTGCGGTCGAAATGCAACTCGACTGGGTCGTAGCCCGGTTTGCGATGGATGTCGACGGTACGTGCAAAGCCAGGCGCGCGCGCGTCGTCCTGCCACCAGTAATATGCCTGCCAACTGTTGGAGGTCGACACTAGCACAACTTCGCCCGCGCGCTGGTGATCGAGGCCGTATTTTTCCCGGTTCGCGCCGACGAGTACTTCGGCGATTCCCTCCCGACCCTCGAACAGCTTTGCGACTTCCTGGATGACTTGTGGATTGGCATCTTTGACAAACAGATGAGAGAACTGGTGATCGACCAACGCCCAAACCGGGGTCGACGCCACGTCGAGATGTTCACCGTCCTCTTCGTCTCGCACGCTCAGGAGACCAGCATCACGCAGTAGACGATTCGGGTAAATGACATGATCGACGGGTGTGATGACGTATTCGCTGGCGACCAGCCACATTAGATGTTGATCTGCATAAGCGCCTTCGAAATTGCGGACCAGGTTTTCAATTACTTCATCCAATTCTGCCAACGCTGCGAGCGCCGCATCGCTATCGGGACCGTCACGTTGCGCCGCGTAATCCAAGTGGGGCAAATAGAGGTAGAAGAGATTCGGCTGATAGCGTTTGGCCGCCAGTGTGGCCGAGTCGGCAATCCAGGCGGTCGCCTTGATGTTGGCCATTGGTCCCCAGAAATGTTGCAGAGGAAAATCGCCGTATTCATCGCGGAGATCACCGTACAATTCGACGGGCTTCGTGTAACACCAAAGAGATTCAGAACCGTCCGGGTTATGTATGGGGGCCGGCATACAGATGTAGTCAGCCCCGCACTTTTTGCTGAGCATCGGAAACCAGACGGCCGACGTAAGTGACGGATTGTGCTGATGTAGTAAGTCCCAGATCTGTGGTGCCCGGATCTTTTCATTCGAGGCGGTCCACATTTCGACCTTGGCTTCGTTGCGCCAAAAGAAACCATTGGCTACGACACCGTGTTCCGAGGCCAGTTTGCCAGTCAGCATGTTAGCTTGGACCGGCCAAGTGACGGCGGGAAAACTAGGGACCAGCGAGGTGTGATCGCCCCTGCTGGTCATTTGCGACAGCCGTGGCATTCGAGCCACATCTTGCGGTCGGAGACCGGGAACGGAAAGGAACGCAACGTGATTGGACATAGGGTGCCCATGGTAAAGCGGTGGAGTCGGTCGGTCGCTGGACCACGATTCTCGCCACTGAGTGCGGTCCGTCAAGCGACGTGGGCTGACCGTGCGCAATTTCCGTGGAGAAATGTGGCTGCCGTTCCTGGTGAGTCTGTCTTGCTTTCAATGGTCGTAATAAAACCTACCTGTTTTTGTGCTCGATTATCGGTTTGACAAGGTTCACAGATCTCGATATCCTTCGCACCCCACAGGCAAAGCAGAGGCGGGCGATTGACGGCCTTTGCCCCACCACCAGCTGAGACACACCGATGCCGTCCGCACATGGAGGTGCGCTTTGACGTTACAGGATTCGCAAAACCACACTTCGAGTGTGCTGGTGGTTGACGAATACTCCGATTCACTGGAGATTCTCCGCACAATCCTCGAACTGCGTGGCGTTAGCGTCCTCGAAGCTCGAGCCGCAAACACGGGGTTAGAGGTCATGCGGGCGGAACATCCGCGAGTCGTGGTCCTGGACCTGGATGAAGCCTCGGCCGACGACGAGGCCATTCAATCCGCATTCGAGGACGAAACTCGACGCTGTGAATCATCCTTGGTAATTCTGGGTAAGGCGCGCATGAAGGGCAACTCTCGCGGGCGGGTCATCAACAAGCCCTACCAATACGGTCAATTGATTCGTACAATCGAACAGTTCTTAGAGCGGTGACCGTAATCCTGGGTGGCTGGTTTTTTGCCTCCCTCTCGTCGTCTTTCCGTTTTACCGTTTGATTCCGTTCCGTTTCGATCGTTGGGCTTGGATTAGGCGAAATGGCTTCTCTGTTCGTCATTCAAGGACGTGATCAAGGCAGGCGAGTCGACCTGCAGCGTCCCGTCGTTAGTTTGGGTCGCGAAGGAAGCAACACGATCCAGCTTCACGACAGCGAAGTGTCGCGGAATCATGCGGAGGTCCGGCGCCGCGACAACGAATTCTTGTTGGTCGATTTAGAAAGTTCCAACGGTACGTTCGTAAACAGCGAGGCGATTACGGAACACGTGCTGCAGAGTGGCGAACGCGTGCAGATTGGTCGCACGCTGATGATCTTCACGCACGCCGAAGATTCATCTTCGATCGATCTAGCCGAAGACGTTGATATCGTGGGGATTGACCGTGCGGCGCAGGGATCGCGTATCGTCAAGTCCATCAGCCACCAGGAAGGCAGCCAGTTCCTGCATGGCGTCGTAGGATCCGGTGTCGATGAATCGGAAAGCCCATGGTTGGCGAGGGCTCGTAGCAATCTCCAAATCATGTATCGCACCGCGCTGGCCGTCAGCCACACGCTTGATATCGATCAGCTGTTGCAACGAATTCTGGAGTTGATCTTCGAGTGGGTCGAAACGGATCGTGGTTGCATCATGCTGGTGGACCAGGAGTCGGACGAGCTGCTACCTAAGGTCTCTCGATTCGGCAGCCACGTGCGCGACAAGCAGCGCGAGCGGATGGAAATCAGCCGTACGATACTGGCTTACGTGATGGAGCACAAAGAGGGCGTGCTCACCAGCGATGCGAGTGACGATCAACGATGGGACCCGGCCGCCAGCATCGTAAAGATGGGCGTTCGAGAGGCGATCTGCGTTCCCATGCAAGGACGCTACGGCATCGTCGGCGTGATCTATATCGACACCTACACGCCGCCCGGACGTTCCATTCAACGCACGCCGAACAGATTTACCGAGGAGCATCTCAAATTGATGGTCGCCATTGCGCATCAGGCGGCGCTAGCTGTTGAAGACACGTCGTATTACTCGGCCATGGTCCAGGCAGAGCGTTTGGCGGCGATGGGACAGACGATCGCGACGTTATCGCATCACGTCAAGAACATCTTGCAGGGAATTCGAGGTGGCAGTTACCTGATCGATCACGGGCTCAATTCGAACGATCAAGACGTCGTTCGCCAAGGCTGGTCCATCGTTGAAAAGAACCAAGAGAAGATTTCCAATCTGGTGATGGATATGCTTTCGTTCAGCAAGGAGCGTGAGCCGGATCTGGCGCCTGCCGAGTGGAACAATGTCGTGGCCGACGTAATTGAACTCATGCAGACACGGGCACAAGAGACTGGTGTCGAGCTGGCTTGGGAGCCGGCCCAAGGAATTCCAGAGTTACTTTTTGATTCCGAGATGATGCACAGGGCCATTCTGAATGTTGTGACCAATGCGATCGATGCCTGTGGGAAGTCGGAGGACGGGCGTGTTGTGGTGGCCACCGAGCACTCGGTCGAGAACATGTTGGTACGGGTCACCGTGGCGGACAACGGCGAGGGAATTCCTGAAAAGGACATCAGCAAGATTTTCTCGGTCTTCGAGTCACGCAAGGGGAACCGCGGCACGGGGCTCGGTCTGCCGGTCAGCAAGAAAATTCTGCGTGAACATGGCGGCGACATTGTCGTGGCAAGCCAGGTCGGGGAGGGCAGTTGCTTCACGCTGGAAATGCCGGCCATCGTGCCGGACCCCGGGTCTCATGGCGACACGCGGTCCGATCTCGTTCACTAGTTGGACAGCGCCACTTTGTGGCGAG
>JASLPZ010000127.1:0-17982 GCA_030744725.1 Pirellulaceae bacterium | reverse complement strand
TCGATGTCGACCGCCTTGAGGTTCTCCTTGACAGTCTCGAACGAATCAACGACGACCTTGTTATCGCCGATCACCTTGGCCTTCTTGTCGAATTGCGCCGGTTCGCCCAGGCGGAACGAGATGTTGGCCAAATGGCACAAGGCGCTGGAGTAATGCGCGACCTCGGCATCGCAGTTTATGTCATCTGGATTACGGCTCCGCATCGCGGCGATAAACGATCCGAAAGCGCCGCCTGGAGTGACCTGAGCCTCTTCGCCTTTGACTGACTCAGGGTCGCCACCATTTTTAGGATAGAATTTTCCACCGACGACCTTGCCTTCGGTCGTGTAGTATTCATTGCTGACATTTCGAGGAGGCGCGCCGTTCTTGTCCACAAGGCCGCGCGTTTCGAACACCAGCAGGACATCGCCATATTCGTAGACGGCCAGTTGCATGTTGGGAGTTTCGCCCTGGTCTTGGTAATCCTTTTCACTTGGTACGAAGCGCCCGCCGAGGCTCCAGACACGATTGGGCAGTGTGCTGCCTTTGATCGCCCATCGGGCGACGTCCATTTCGTGGACGCCCTGATTGCCCGTGTCGCCGTTGCCGGTGTCCCAGAACCAATGCCAGTTGTAATGCACCAGGTTGCCGTGATACGGTTGCTCGGCCGCGGGGCCCAGCCAGAGATTGAAGTCGAGATGTTTCGGGGCCGGTTTTGTCGGTTTGAATCCGATGCTCCAACGCGGCTTGCAACAATAACCTTTCGAAACCAACAGCTTGCCATACTTACCCGACTGGATCGCCGCAATCTCGGAAGCCCTTCCTCCGCTGCTGCGCTGCTGCGTACCGTGCTGCACAACGCGACCGTACTTCTTGGCCGCTTCCACACACTGTCGCCCTTCAAACACGTTGTGGCTCATCGGCTTTTCAACATACACGTCCTTACCGGCCTGGCAGGCCCAGACTGTGACCAGAGAATGCCAATGGTTGCACGTCGCCACGGATACGGCATCAAGGTTGTCGTCTTCAAGCGCCTTGCGAATGTCCTGCACGCAGGTGGGCGTGTTGCCGCCCTTAGACTTGACTTGCCCGGTTCGTGAACCAAACAAGCTGCTGTCCGGGTCGATCAGGTAGGTCACATCCACTTTGTCCATCTTGGCAAATTCGCCAATGTGCGAAGTGCCCCGCCCGTGAATCCCCGTGACTCCGATTCGAATGGTGTCGTTGGCACCAATCACGCGCCCTGATGCTTTCGTACCGGCAATGGTGAACAGCGGGAAAGCAGCGCTGGCAGCTGCAGTCGTCTTGAGGAAGTTGCGGCGAGTGAACTTCGACATATTAGGACTCCAATGCAATGCAAATGGGTGTGCGGGGATGGGAGAGGGTCTCGGCTTGTTTCCGGGGTGAATTACAACACACTAGACAATAAATGTCCAGTATTTTCGCAGCATCCTAACGCGACAGCGCTGCAGCCAAATCGGGAACGTGCCTGTAATTGGTATGCTCCCCGACCAACCTGCGGTCGGTGCCCGTCGCTCGCAAAAAGACTTGCGCGTACCCAGCGCGCATGCTTCAAAGCGAGACTCTAAACGCCTTCGCGGAAGGAACATCCACTCGATGGGATGCCTTGTATTTCCGAGGCGGCAACTTAAGATAGGCAGACTTTGACGACCGCCGCTGCCGCAAATCCACGTCGCCAATTCGTCCCCGCCAATCTCAACTAGCTGCTGAGCACCACGATGAAGGTCGCTGTCCCCAAAGAGACATTTCCCGGCGAACGGCGAGTCGCCTTGATTCCCGCTAATCTCCCCCAGTTGGTAAAAGCGGGAATGGAGGTGATGGTCGAATCGGGTGCCGGAATCGGAGCGGGGTTTGACGATGCTCAGTACGAAGAGAATGGCGCGACAATTACGACAGATAGAGCGGCGGTTTTTGCCGCCGATGTCGTGGTACAAGTCCGCACATTGGGTGCCAATCAGCAGGCCGGTCGCGATGACTTGCCGCGGATGAAGGCGGGCGGAGTCGTTCTGGGTACCTGCGATCCACTGGGCGAACCAGCCGCTGTCAACGATGTGGCCGAAACTGGTGCCTCGTTGTTCTCCTTGGAAATGATCCCCCGTATTACACGCGCCCAGAGTATGGACGTGCTCTCTTCCATGGCAACCATCGCCGGTTACCGGGCCGTGCTGTTGGCTGCCGTTGAATTGCCAAAGATGTATCCCATGTTGATGACGGCAGCTGGCACGTTAACGGCCGCTCGCGTCTTTGTGATCGGTGCCGGTGTCGCGGGGCTGCAGGCAATCGCGACGGCCAAGCGGTTAGGCGCGGTAGTTCGAGCTTATGACGTGCGACCTGCCTGTCGCGAGCAAGTCGAAAGCCTGGGCGGAAAATTTGTCGAGCTGAAACTGGAGACCGAACAATCCGAAGACAAGGGCGGCTATGCCAAGGCGATGGACGACTCGTTCTACGCCAGGCAACGCGAACTGATGGCGGAAGTTGTAGCCGAGAGCGACGTCGTCATTACGACTGCCGCCATTCCCGGTAAGACGTCTCCGTTGCTGATTACCGCGGAAGCCGTCGCTGGTATGACGGATGGAAGTGTGATTGTCGATATGGCGACCGAAAGGGGTGGCAACTGTGCTTTGAGCAAAGCGGACGAACGGATCGTCGAGCAGGGAGTTGTTATTCTGGGTCCAACCAATCTTCCCGCCGAGATCCCGAATCACGCCAGTCAGATGTTCTCGAACAACGTGACCAAGTTTCTGCTCAACCTGGTCAAAGACGGCGCGGTGGAGATGAATCTGGAAGACGAGATCATTCGAGACACGCTGGTGACCCACAGCGGCCAGGTCGTGCATGGCGGCGTACGCGAACTGCTGGGTCTGGCACCACTCGCCGCACCCGAGCCCGAGGAACCCACGGCCGAAGCTGAGGAACCCGCGGCCGAGGCTGAGGGACCCGCACCCGAGACAAATGAAACGGCGGAGCTGGATCCCGATCCGGACACGCCGGTCACCACCGGCGAATCGTCGACGGATGTTGCGAAGGAGGGAAGCGAATGATTGGCGCTGAACAAACTACGGCCGCCATTCTGTTTGTTGCGGTCTTGATTTTGGGCGGCTGGGCCTGGTCGCAAGATGCCCCCGTCGCTTCACCTAGCGACGTTAACCCAGCCATAGTCAACCCACCCCCTGACAACCCAGCCCCTGACAACCCAGCCACGGCACCGCGATCCGCCGCCGATACGCGGACGGGAGTCGAACCGGCGACAGGCGACGATGCGACACCAGCCATCACGCCGGATGTGCCCACGCGTTCCTCCGCGACTCCTCGGCGGCAAGGGATTATCGCCAGCCTGACGATTTTCGTCTTGGCGGTTTTTGTAGGCATCGAAGTGATTTCAAAGGTGCCTCCGACGCTCCACACACCGCTCATGTCGGGATCGAACGCGATTAGCGGAATCACCCTCGTCGGCGCAGTGATTGTCGCATCTGCGATGGTCGGCGGCATCTCCGGCGCCGCCGGTGTTTTCGCACGGTGTCTCGGCTTCATCGCGGTAACTTTGGCGATGATCAATTCAGTCGGCGGATTCTTGGTCACGCATCGCATGCTGGCCATGTTCGCACGCAGATAAGCAAAACAGATCAAAGGCATCCTCTGTGGAAACGGCCCTCGTCAAAATCGCCTACGTTATCGCGGCCACTTTATTCATTCTTGGCCTCAAGCAAATGGGACGTGCGCGGACAGCGGCTCGTGGCAATCTGATGGGCGCGCTCGGCATGACCGTCGCCGTGCTGGCCACTCTGGTTGGCATCTGGCGACGTGACGAACCGTTCGGCTACATCATCGCTGGCAGCCTGATTGGCGCGACGATTGGCATCGTCCTGGCTTTTAAAATCAAGATGACGGCGATGCCGCAATTGGTCGCCTTGTTTAACGGGTTTGGGGGTGGCGCTTCGGTCTTCGTCGCCGGTGCCGACTTGATTCAATCGGCGGGCCGGACGTCGGACCCACAAACCGAGCAGGCCGTTTTGATTGCGACGGCGCTGTCCGGAATCATCGGCGCGGTCACGTTCTGGGGCAGTCTGGTTGCGTTTGGCAAGCTGCAAGAATTCAGTTGGATGAAAAAGCCGTTTCGCGTCCCGGCGCAACAATTAGTCAATGCGGGCCTGGCAGCTTTCGTCCTGTTGTTGACGGTCTTCATGGTCATGAGCGACTCGCCACTGATGTACGTCGTGCTGGTCATCATGGCGTCGGTGTTGGGCCTGTGTCTGGTGAATCCGATCGGCGGCGCGGATATGCCCGTCGTGATTGCGTTGTTGAATTCGTATTCCGGCCTCGCAGCGGCCGCCACGGGGTTTGTAATCGACAATAATGTCTTGATCATTGCGGGGTCGTTGGTCGGCGCTTCCGGCGTCATCCTCACCCAGCTGATGTGCAAAGCGATGAACCGATCACTGTTCAACGTGCTGTTTGGCGTGATGGAGGCCGGTTCGTCGACAGGCGATGTGGATGAAATCTACGCCAACGTGCGAAGCACATCGCCTGATGAAGTGGCCATGATTTTGGAAACGGCCGAGCGCGTCGTCTTCGTACCCGGCTACGGCATGGCCGTCGCGCAGGCGCAGCACGCGGTGCGGAATCTGGGCGTCATGTTGGAGGAAAATGGCGCGACCGTCGAATATGCGATCCATCCGGTGGCGGGTCGTATGCCCGGCCACATGAACGTGCTACTGGCGGAAGCCGACGTCGAATACGAGCAGCTGAAAGAGATGGACGCCATCAACCCCACGTTGGAAACGGTGGATGTGGCAATTGTGATTGGCGCCAATGACGTAGTTAACCCGGTCGCCAGAACAGATCCCAAGAGCCCGATCGCGGGGATGCCCATCATTGACATCGACAAAGCTCGTACCGTCATTGTGATCAAACGCAGCTTGAGCCCCGGATTCGCGGGCATCCCCAACCCACTATTCGCGATGGAGAATACGTTGATGCTGTTTGGCGACGGACAACAAGCCGTGTTGGATATCGTGGCCGCCATCAAGGAATCATAATTATCATCAGCGTGAAAACAAAACCAACTCGTTTACCGACCCGTTATTTGGAGCGAACCCATGCGAATGACTAACCCTTTCATCTACTGTCTCTGCACGCTGGTCTTGAGTGCTTCCCTAACCAGCGCAGCGGACCCAAATGCGGTCGTTTTTACTGACCCCAAAAAAGCTGGTATCGAATATGAACTGCAGGGCGAGTACCTCGGAGAAGTCGATTCAGACGGCGAAAGCAAGGCATTTGGTGTTCAAGTCATCGCACTAGGAGATGGCAAGTTCCGCGGAGTCGGCTTCCACGGCGGCCTGCCCGGTGAAGGATGGTTGCGCGGAGACAAAACACATACCTCAGATGGTAAGCTTGAAGACGGCGTACTGCGTTTTCAGGTCGATGACGCTGATGCCGCCGAGGTGAAAGATGGCAAACTTTCGATCATCGTGGGCGGGCAGACTGTCGCCACGTTTGAGAAAGTCACTCGCCAGAGCCCGACACTCGGCGGAAAGCCACCCAAAGGTGCGTTGGTGCTATTCGACGGCTCGTCAGTTGATGCGTTTGAAAACGGAGAGCTGGTTGATGGCAAGTACCTTGCCGCGAGCAACGTATCGTCAAAGAAGAAGTTGGGCGACCATTCCATGCACATCGAATTTCGCACACCGTTCATGCCCAAGTCGAGAGGCCAAGGCCGCGGCAACAGCGGTGTCTATATTCAGGGTCGCTACGAAATGCAGGTACTTGATTCATTTGGTTTAGAAGGTAAGAACAATGAATGTGGCGGGATTTATTCGATCTCTCAACCAGCCGTGAACATGTGCTTTCCGCCGCTCTCCTGGCAAACGTACGACTTCGATTTCACCGCGGCGCGTTACGACGACACCGGCAAGAAACTCAAGAACGCTCGGACCACGGTAAAACATAACGGTGTTGTGATTCACGACGACATCGAGCTGACGCACGGCACACCGGGTCGTCATCCTGAAGGTCCCGGTCCCGAGGCACTGTTTCTGCAAGACCACGGCAACCCGGTTCTGTTCCGGAACATCTGGGTTGTTGAGAGATAGTGTTTGAACCCGATCAATATCAGCTCGTCGATTTCGGCGACGCCCGCAAACTCGAACGGTTTGGACTGTATTTGCTGGATCGCCCCTGTCCGGCAGCTGAGGGACTTCGCCAAGCAAATCCCGAGATCTGGAAAACGGCGACAGCACGTTACGATCGTGGCGATGCCGATCGTGGCCGGTGGACGAAGCTGGCAAAGGTTCCGGCGAACTGGACATTGTCACACGGACCCTTTGCCCTGGATCTGAAGCTGACTCCGTTCGGCCATGTTGGCGTTTTTGCCGAACAGGCTGCCAGTTGGGATTGGATCGCGCGGCAGGCAGCTCGCGCCGCGCGTCCGCTACAAGTGCTCAATCTGTTTGCCTACACGGGTGGCAGCTCGTTGGCCGCCGCGGCCGCGGGATGTGAGGTTACTCATGTCGATGCGGCAAAGAACGTTGTTGCCTGGGCACGCAGCAACGCCGCACAGTCAGGACTTCAAGACGCGCCGATTCGATGGATCACCGAGGATGCGGCGCGATTTGTCGCACGCGAACTGCGACGCGGCAACAGCTACGACGCCGTAATCATGGACCCACCTAGCTACGGGCACGGTCCCAAGGGTGAAGTTTGGAAGATTGGACACAGCCTTGTTCCACTGCTCGAAGCGTGCGGCCAGTTGACCAAATCGCGACGCGCGTTCATCCTGCTCTCGTGCCATTCACCCGGCTTTGGTCCCGCGGAAACAGAGGCTGTGCTGGCGGACGCGATTTTTGGACACTGCCAAGGAGGAGTCGTCGCGAGACCACTATCACTCGTATCGGTCGATGGAAGCGAGCTCCCCTGCGGCACAGTGGCACGTTGGCCGGGCTAGACAAATGAATGAATCACCCACGATCACTAGCCTGCAAAACCGGCGCGTCAAAGATGCTTGCCGATTGCGCGATCGTCGTGGACGGCAGGATCAACAGCGGATCATTATCGACGGCACGCGCGAAATTAATCGCGCCTTGGACGCCGGCTGTGACGTCGTCGAGCTGTTTGTGCGGCAGGACGACATCTTCGAATCTGCCATCGAATTACTACAGTTGAAAGCCGACGCGTGCGGCATTGAAATTATTCCAGTCACGCCGCAAGTATTCGGCAAGCTCGCCTTCGGAGCGCGCTCCGAAGGCGTAGTTGCCGTGGCCAGACCTCCACACAGGACACTGGCCGAACTGCGACTGGGACCGAACCCGGTGGTGGCTGTCTTGGAAGGTGTGGAAAAGCCTGGCAATGTGGGTGCCGTGATTCGATCGGCAGACGGAGCTGGTGTCGCGGCAGTGATCGTCGTCGATGGGGCCACCGACCTCTATAATCCCAACGCGATTCGAGCCAGTTTGGGGACAGCGTTCACCGTGCCGTTGGTGGCCGCACCCGCGGAAACCACACGGGACTGGCTCGAAGAAAACGGCTTTCAGATTGTCGCGGCCCGTGTCGGTGCCGGCACGAACTACGCTGACATTTCCTACCGGCGGGCAACTGCGCTGGTACTGGGCAGTGAATCACAGGGGCTGTCTGATATCTGGCAAGGCGACGCAGTCACGCCAATTTCGCTACCGATGCTGGGCGTCGCCGACAGCCTCAACGTCTCAGTCACTGCGGCCTTGTTGTTCTATGAGGCGCTGCGCCAGAGGTAAGACCCCGGAACCGAGCTCAACGTTTCTTGATTCGAACGTCTTTGAATTCCACCCACATCGGCGGACCTGCATGAAGCTGAAAAGCAAGGATGCCGCTGAGGAGCGCTTGTTTTGGATGATTATCTGTGAAGTCAACGATCAGTCGATTGTTGAGATAGTGCTGAATGTGAGTTCCTTGGCCGATGATCACGACGTCGTTCCAGCCATCCAGGTTGAATAGTTTCTTGTATCCGGCCGCATCAATCAGTTGACCAGTGACCTTCTTGCCATCTTCTTTCCACGTGGCCTTCTCGCCGACAAGGCAAGCTCGACCTCGCTTACCACCTTCGTCGTAAATAAACCCAGCGACGCTCGGCAGGTCAACTTGATTGCGAATCTCGTGCTGATAACCTCTGACGACCCAAGCGTTGCGAACCTTGCCATCGGTGATATGCTTCGATCGATATTGGATCCCGGAGTTGTTCGTGGCATTGCAACGAAACGAAAGACGTAATTCGAAATCCTTTGTAACGCCATCCTTCCAAATGATGAACGTGTTCCCTTTGGCGGGATTGTCCGGTGTCGTTTCGCCACGAATGGCACCATCTCTCACGGACCACAGCCGCGAATCACCATTCCATCCAGTAAGGTTTTTTCCGTTGAAAATTCGCTGCATATCGCCAGGCTCGGCGGGGGCAGCTTGGGGACCATCGGCAGCCAGAGTGGTGACAGTGAACAAAGCCAGAGCAACCATCGTCAAACAGCGAAGCATCACGTTCTCCAAAAAGTGCGAGGAATGGGGCGGGGAGGCCATTATGATCACTCCCATGTCAATCTCCAACCGGCGAATCGTAGATTTGCTGCCTGCTCGAAACCTGCGGAGACGGGACGATCTCGCCAAATCCGCGGCTTGCCCGGCAATACACACTGGCGAATGCCCAACGCGTTGGTAAAGTACAGATTAGCTTGGAGATCGAGCGAAGATCTGGAAGCTTGACCAGCCTACGACAGATTCTCTGGCGATGGCACGGCACATCTGAAGTCCGCTTCGTCAAAAATACCCGATGCATTTCGCCGGAAAGGTCAACGCCAAATGTACTTTAACAACGCCGCAACCACGTGGCCCAAACCGGAAGTTGTCTATGCGGCGGTGGATCAGGGTTTTCGGTCGCTCAACAGTCCAGAGCGTACCACGTCAGACGAAGGTCAGCGATGCGCGGAGCTGATGGCAACGTGTCGCGAGAACGTATCCAGATTCTTCGGTATCAAGAATTCCAGGCGGTTGATCTTCACACCATCGGCGACCTATTCGTTGAACCTGGCGATTCTCGGTTTGGATTGGCATGAAGGGGATGTGGTGGTGATGAGCGGGTTGGAGCATCACGCTGTCTCGCGCCCAATTCGTAAAGTCTCGCGCGACCACGGCGTGACATTCAAAACGGCACCGTATTCACCTGACAATCCAATCGACCTCGACTTCGTCGAAGATCAGTTGAAGGGTGGCGCCGTTAAACTCGTGGCGTGCACGATGGCCAGCAATGTGACGGGTGATATCTTGCCGGCGATCGAGCTCGGTGAACTTGCGGATCGTTATGGTGCTTTGTACCTGGTGGATGCGGCACAGGCCGCCGGTGTCCTGCCGGTGGATGTCGAAGCATTGCACGCGGACATGCTGGGGTTTGCCGGCCACAAAGGACTGTTTGGACCTCCTGGCGGAGGCGGCCTGTTCGTCCGCAAGGGGATTCAACTGGATACTCTGGCCGAAGGCGGAACTGGGAAGGATTCGGGCAAACATGAGATGTCAGGCCGCTATCCGTCCAACTATGAAGTTGGAACGCACAATCTGTTGGCCATCGTTGGCATGACCGCCGGAATCGGATGGATCCACGAAACAGGCCGCGACACATTGCGCAGGCATGAACAGATGCTGACGCAACGATTTCTCGATGGACTTAAAACTCTACGAGGCGTGATTGTGTACGGATCGCCTGACATCCAGCGGCGGACAGCGGTCGTCTCACTGACCATGGAAGGGGTAACACCTGAGAACGTGGCGCGTTGGCTTGCCGAAGAGCATCGAGTTTCGACTCGGGCCGGATATCACTGTGCGCCGTTGGCCCACGAAACGATCGGCACGTTGCCCGGCGATGGCACGATTCGCTTCAGCTTCGGATTCTCGAATACCACCGAAGAGGTCGACCAGCTGCTTGGATACCTGGCAGAAGTTCCTCGCCTCGAAGGCCAATTGAACTGGGTCGTTTGAGGCAATTGTTCAAGAATCACCCAGCCACTCGACGCGTGTATTGAAACTACTGTCTCGATTACCATGGTCAGCGTCTTCAGGACGTGAAACTGAGATCACACAGTGTCCCGGCCACCTGAAACCGCACCATTGAGTAACCGTTTTCACGGCGCACTGGTTGAACGATGCCTGCTGGAATGGCAACGCTGGGTGACATCCTCTCCATCCAAGATGCCGTACGCGTACCCTTGTTCACAAAGAAACAACTGCCGCTTGAGTGCGAATTCCTGTTCGACGGTATCTCGGCTCACAATCGTGTAAAAGTGAGCTTGGATATGCTCTTGATGCGATCGATGTTCATTTCGCAGCAACCTCCTTTACGACATGCCCTGATTTCTTGGCAACTCGTTGGACATCGGGCGAATATCCGAAGGCTTCATCGGCGACTCCTTTCGACGGCCATTATCAATATTGCGAGACGCTTGAGAAGCCACCGGTAGGAATACTGCGTCAAATTGGGTTGTTCGTTGCTCCAATCCAATTGTAGATCTCGCGCGGAGTAGTCGATGTGCAACATGTGTCGTGCCAACAATTCAGTTCCCAATAGCGGATACTTTCCATCATTGGCGATCACTGTGTACTTGCTCAGCTGTGAAAGGCGAGTTCCCGAGGGAGACGCAAACGCCAACCTCTTGAACGTCAAATTCCTGGTGGCTGCACCGATCGTGAATCGCGAGTCAGAAGTTGTGGGTGCTCTCTGCGGAGACCGCCGGCGTGACCAAGGCGGGCATTTTGAATCGCAAATCACCGAAGTGGAGGCCATTTTGGTTGAGATGTTGCCAGCCAGTGTCGCGAGCGGACTGGCACGGCTCGATCAGGAAACACCAAAGGCTGGTCGCATGTGCCTCATACTGGCTATGATGGACGGATAAATGTACGAGTTGTTTGTGGCAGGTCAACGTTTCAGACAACACAACTTCTGACGACGAGCAAAAGGGAACTCACAAGTGGCAAACTTCATTAAGTGCACAGAAGATCGAGGCATCGGAAAACAATTCGTCTTCGTCAACGTTGATCACGTGGCAACGGCTCGATTCGACCCAGAGACGGGTATCTTGGAATTGGGGATTGCGGGCGTGCCTGAGGGCGTGACTGTTCACAGCGAAGAAGCAAAAGTCGCCGTCAAGAAGATCGAAGGACTAGTTTAGCCAAACACGCCTTCGATCACTCGGCCATCCGCAATCGGAGTTGGTCGAGGTAGACGTGGAAAGTACGTTCCATGGTGGTTGATTCCCATGGCGTGGTAGATCGTTGCGGCGACGTCCTCGGGGCGACAAGGCCGCGTCTTCGGAGCGGCACCTTTTCTGTCGGTCGCGCCAATCACAGCGCCACCATTAACACCTGCCCCAGCAAGCAGTAGATTGCCAGCGCTGGGATAGTGATCACGACCCGCTGTCTTGTTGATCTTTGGTGTGCGTCCGAACTCACCCATGGCCACAACCAATGTTGTTTCCAGCAGGCCACGATCGTCAAGATCGTCAAGCAACGCCGACAGAGACATGTCCAGTTGCGGAAGATTGCCCGGTCCGTTGTAGGAATGCCAAGTGCTACCGTTGGGCACGGCTTTCGGTTTGGGACCAAATGACATCATAGAGTCGAACAGCCAGCCATGGTTGTCCCAGGTGCCGTTCGTTTTTCCGTTGCCGAACAAACCTCCCTGCACAGCCTGGTTGATGGTGACAAACCGCGCTCCAGCCTCGACCAGTCTCCGCGCCAGAAGAACACGTTGTCCGTAAATGTTTGCGCCGTACCGCTCACGCAAGGGCGTGGGCTCGGCCTCCAGGTTCATCGCGTTCTTCATCGCTCCACTGGTTAGCATCGCGATTGCTTCGCCGGCGAATTTGTCTTTGGCCGTCAGGCCGGCATCGTCGACAGCGGCTAATTGGCTGAGGTTCTCTAATTGCGCAAGCATCGCTCGACGGTCTTCAAACCGAGCTTCGGACAGGTTTAATCCGCCAACCTTGATCTGCGGATTCGCTGGATCGCCTTCGATGTTGAACGCGCTGTGGGCCGCACCAAGAAATCCCGGCGGGTTGGTGTAACGCGCCGCGACGGGCAAACCGAAGTGCGGTGGTACTCCCTGGACCTGCGCGCCTTGCAACGCCGAAACGAGGCAGCCGAAATTCGGAAAATACTGGCCTGTCGCTGGCGGAAAGAACCCGCTGGTGACATGCTGCGATCCGGCTGCATGCGAACCACTCCGCCCCTGCCACGAACGAATGATGGCCACTTTGTCCATCCGCCGGGCCATCAGTGGCATCTTCTCGCAGATAAACGTCCCCGGCACATTCGTGCTTGTCGGCTGCCACAATCCACGAATCTCGACTGGTGCGTCCGGTTTGGGATCAAACGTTTCGAATTGGCTTGGGCCGCCGGCCAGAAAGATAAAGATGCAAGAGATGTCGCGCTGCGACACCTCGCTGGGCGCAGCGCGGAGGAAGCGCGGCAAATTCAAGCCGAACATTCCGACGCCAATTTGCAGCGCCTCGCGTCGACTCAGTTGATACGTTTGTTTCGATTCTCGACAAACCATCGTGCCAACTCCGCATGTTAGAAGCCAAAACGATTATAGCCGAACGTCGAGGGATTTTGAAATCGAGAATTGGCACAAAAGGGTGCCGTTGGTTTCGGTCGTCCGTGTGAGCGAACGGTCCATTCGAGGCCCAGTCGTGCGATCGTCAGTTGCACCACGCTTCACTGCGCCGGGAAACAGATGCGATGAGTGGCTCAAGCAGGAGTCCGCCCGTATACTGATCTGCATCGTGCCTTGTCAATTGGCGAGACACCCAAACCGGGCATGTCGGTCAAAGTGTCGATGACGCTGGCTCGCCCACACAGCAATCGGGTGTTTCTATGACTCGGCACAAGTTCGTGGAAGTTCAACACCTTCGGAAGTTGAACACCTTCGGAAGTTGAAACACCTTCGGCAGTTGAGACACCATCACGGTCCCTAGATAATCAGCTCTCATGTCCAGGCGTCGAAAGAAGCAACGGCGTTCACGCAAGACGACCGCGGAACAATCACTAGAGGACGCCAGGCACTCCGAAAGCCGACCTGCGCGCTCGCGATTGAGAACGATCGCATTTCGCTTGATCGCAATGAGTTTGCCGTTCTTGCTGTTGGCGATCATCAATCTCGCGCTGTACTGCTGTGACGCCGGTTACGATACGCGGTTGATTGTTGCCTCGCGCGCCCGCTCGAACGACGTTTATCAGTTCAACAAGTTGACCAACTACGCCTATTTTCTCGGCAAGGAACTTGCCGGTCCGGAGCCTCGTCACTTTCGTCTACCCAAACCGGACGATACGTATCGCGTGGTAGTTGTCGGTGCGTCAACAGTCGAAGGATTCCCATATGCAACAGAATTTTCGTTTCCCCGCCACATGAACATGTTGCTTGGCAAGCAGTTGAAGCACCGTAAAGTCGAGGTCCTCAATGCGGGCATCGTGGGAATCAACAGCTTTGCGATTGTGGACATCGTGCGACAGGCAATAGAAACTCAACCCAATCTCATTGTGGTCTACACGGCACACAACGAATTCTATGGGCCGGGCGGAGTTGGCTCGAAGGCAACCTGGATCTCCCCGGCCGTTTATCCCTGGACCACACACCTGCGCAGGTATCGCTTTTTTCAAGTCGCTGGGCAGGTGTTCAATCGCAACCCGGATCCGACCAAATCGCTCATTGAGATTCTGCCTAAAGACCTGTCCATTCCACTTCAGGGGACGGCATTTCGATCGGCAGGAGATTACCTGCGCGACAACCTCTCAAAGATGGCTGAGATTGCCGAACGTGGCAAGGTCGCCATTCTGTTTTGTAGTGTCGCCTGCAACTTGCGCGATCAAAGCCCGTTGTACTCGATTTCACGTGATGGCATGAGGCCGGATGAACGGAGACGGCTCGACGGACTGTTGGCCAAAGCGAGATCGCTTCTCTTGGCAGGAGACGCCGATTCCGCGTTGTCCGAAGTCAACCAGGCCGCTGAGATCGATGACGGTTTCGCGCTCGTCTCGTTTCGCCGCGCTCAGTGCTTTGAAGCGCAAGGGAAGCCAAAGAAAGCGGCTGCCGGCTATGCGCGGGCCCGCGACCTGGACGGCTGTCGCTTTCGGGCTCCTGGCGCGTTCCGCGACATCATCCGGGACGTTGCCAACTCGCCGGATCACTCACGGGCTTTTTTCGTCGACGTGAATGACGCGCTTGCTAAGGCTTCCGAATACTCCGTTCCGGGGAATGACCTATTCATGGAACATGTGCACTTCAACTACGAGGGTCATTGGCAGGTGGCGCTGGCAGTATCCAAGGGCATCATTCGACAGGTTGAAAACGCCACCTGGGACCCGTCGCTCGTTCCCGATTCAGACGAACGCGACCGCCTACTGGGAACTACGATATTCGACCATATGATGGCAGTCGGTAAGACTGAGACCATCCTTAAGGACCCGCCACTCAACGCCGCCCCCGATTCCGATCTGCAATTGGAGTTCGCTATAGGGTTTGAAAAGTCAATTGTCGACAAGTTGCCGCTCGCCGACCTGATGATGTTCATGCAACTCGATGGAAATCTAAAGCAATTGGACCTGATCAACGGGATTGGAGCCGCGCTGTTGGCCAGGGGAGAGAATGAACGCGGCCTGGAAATGTTCGAACGAGGTAAGCTTCGCCGCCCTTGGGAAATCACTTCGTACGTAGGCGCCGCCAAGGCGCACAACCGGCTTGGACATGCAGACCGAGCACTTCGCAATATCCGACTCGCCCTTGAGCTGTCGCCAGAGGATCCGGACCTGCTGCAGATCCATCGCGATTTGAGTTGGGCGCAGTAGGCTTTGGCCCATTGCCAGCAAGGCAGGGCGTAGCTCTCAGCCTACGATCACCATCACTTTCCTTTTGCTTTCTTCGACTTCCTGTTCGCTTTCTTCTTCTGCTGGCCGGGGCGCTGCGGCGAAAGTGCTCCGGCTGGTCGGATCAGCGGCGCCGTTGGCCGGCGGTTGGCTTGAATCTCCGCGATATGCGCGTCGTAGGCGGCCTGGAGTCGCTTGACAATGACTGGATTCTTTGCGGCAACGTTGGTCGTTTCGCCGATGTCGGCCACGGTGTCATACAGTTGCTGGGGATCGGTCGATGGCGGTCGACCTGTCGAGGCGTTCCGCTGGTTTCCTTTTCTTTCTTGCCAAGGATAGAACTTCCACTTGCCACTTCGCACTGTGCCTGGACCGTGCATCAGACAGTACGTTTCATGGGGACTCTTGGCACCTTTCTTGCCGAACATCAGGTCACGGATATCGTGGCCATCAATTTTTCGGTCAGTCAGCTCTGCACCGGCCAACTTGGCCAGTGTGGGAAGAACGTCGATACTTGCGGCCACCTCTGAACAGACCGAACCCGTTGGAATCTTTCCGGGCCACCGCATCAAGGTGGGTTCCCGGATTCCACCATCGTACACGCTGCCCTTCTTGGCTCGCAACGGTAACGACGATCCGACGGCGGCACCGTTGTCACTGGTGAAAATCACCAGCGTATCGTCGTCGATACCCGCGGCGCTGACTGCCTTGAGAATCTCACCTACGGACCAATCGACTTCCTCGATTGCGTCCCAAATCAACTTTCCCGTCCGACCTGCAAAAGCCTCGGAGACGGCCAGTGGCAGATGAACCATCGTATGTGGCAGATAAAGGAAAAACGGTCCTTCCTTGTTGGCTTGGATAAAACGAATGGACTCTTCGGTGTAGCGCTTAGTAAGCGTTGTTTGATCGGCGGGATATTCAATCACTTCGTCGCCACGCATCAACGGGACCCAATTGCGTTTGCGGTGGCCGGCCTCGACCTCTTCCAACGTCAGACCTTCACGGACGACAATATTTTTGGCCAGTTTATTCGCCGGGTCGATCCACATGTCGTTGCTGTAAGGAATGCCGTAATACGATTGAAAGCCTTGCATCGTGGGCAGACATGGCGGCAGGTGTCCGAGATGCCATTTGCCAATACAGGCCGTCGCGTAACCAACGCCACTGAGCATTTCTGCAATGGTGACCTCGTTGGGATGCAGCCCAGCGTTGCTGTTGGGAAACAGAACGGCGTTCATGCTTAACCGCTGGTAGTGTGCACCCGTCAACAGCGCGGTGCGGGATCCCGAGCAAACGGCACAGCCGACGTAGAAATCGTTGAACCTCATCCCCTCGCTCGCCATCCGATCCAGATTAGGTGTCTTGGGACCGGTGGCACCGTTAAAGCCCACGTCGCCATACCCCATGTCGTCGATGAAAATCACGATCACGTTAGGGCGATCAGCGGCAACGACAGTGGCTTGCAACGCGACCATACATATCGGCAGGGAGAACAGTAATGTCAGGAGAATTCGCTTCATGATGATGATTCCTTGACTTTGGTTTGTTGGTCTACGAGCGGCTGCGACCCGCTTCCCGAATCGCTTTCATCCTGGCCTGCATCGCTTGCGCACGCTGCGGTTGTTCGCTGGCCAGATTCTTCTTTTCACCGGGATCGTCGGCCACGTTAAACAATTCGATGTCACTGTCACGATTTTCCGCATTGACCCGGTTTCGATTTGCTTTCTTGCTCGGATGTTGCAGCAGTTTCCAATCGCCAATACGGAGCGCCAGCCCGCGTCCTTCTTCGACCATGTGGTTTCGTCCAGTCGCCTTGGCATCTCCGAGCAACGCCGGAAGCACATTGAAACTGTCGGGACAGGCGTTGCTGTCCAACGGCTGATCGGTCAACGCCGCCATACACGCCGCCAGATCGATAGTCGAAACGATTTTGTCCGACACACCGGGTTTGATTCTTCCCGGCCACCGTGTGATGAATGGTGTGCGGGTGCCGCCTTCGTAGATCGTGTACTTGCCTCCGCGGTAGGGACCCGCGGGCTTGTGGTCACCAAGCTGCGTCACGGCGCCGTCCTGATAACCATCGTCGAGCACGGGGCCATTGTCGCTGCAAAACACGATCAGCGTATTGTCCGTCAGTTTGAGCCGATCCAATGTCTCCAGCAACTGACCGACGCACCAATCCAGTTGCACGATCGCGTCTCCGCGAAAGCCCAACTTCGTCTTCCCTTGAAACCGTTCGTGTGGCATACGTGGAACGTGGATATCGTGTGATGAAAAGAACAAGAAAAACGGATTGTCCTTGTTCGCCTCCACCCACTTGACAGACTGCTTCACCCATTGGTCCGCGAGATCCTCATCGCGCCAGCGCGCCTTATGACCGCCTGTAAAATAGCCGATACGACCGATCCCATTGTGAATGGTGTGGTTGTGTCCATGGCTCCAGTCCATTTTGAGCGAGCTGCGGTGGGTGACACCCGTCGGCTGACCATCAGGATTCGTGCGTCCAACCCACAGAGGATCGGCGGGGTCGAGGTTGCGCACGCGGTGGTTTTCCACGTAGACGCTGGGAACGCGATCGTTGGTAGTCGGCAGCAGGAAGCAATAGTCGAAACCGATCTCCAGCGGACCAGGCTTCAATTCGCCATTCCAATCGGGCTGCGGCTTGGCACCCAATCCCAAGTGCCATTTCCCGACCACGGCCGTCTCATAGCCGGCGTCGTCCAGAATCGAAGCGATGGTCACTGTGCCAGGCTGAACGAGTGCCGTTGCATTCGGCGGCGCGATGCCCGTCCCTTTCTGGCGAAACGCATACTTGCCCGTTAAGAAGGAAAAACGCGTTGGCGTACAAGTCGAAGCGGAGCAGTAGCCATTGGTGAAACGCAACCCTTCCTTACTCAACCGATCAATGTTTGGCGTCTTCAGGGCCGTGGCCCCGTAGCAGCTGACATCGCCATAACCCAGATCATCCGCCATGATCACGATCACATTGGGTCGCCCCAATTCCGCGGCCCGCAACAACCAGGGCGATAGCCCCATTACTGCACTTTCTGAGAACAGGTTAGGCTATGCGGCCATGTTGATCAGGGTTTCCGCGAGTTGGGTTATTTTTGGTGG